>CAZEEF010000131.1:0-6018 GCA_964511095.1 uncultured Coxiellaceae bacterium
TATCAAGATTTCCATTCACATTTCTCGGTAATTTTTTCATAACAATCACTTTTTCAGGCCAATGTGTTTTCGGCAAAGTCGATTTAACGTGATGGGTTACAATCGTTTTTATCTCCGCAGATGGATAATTCGATTCAACAAATGCTATCCGATGAAACCCTAAATCAATCACGGCGACTTCCGTGATTTCTGGCAGAAGGTAAATGGTATTTTCAATTTCTACTACCGCCTCACTGAATGCAAAAGGATTCATTGCATTATTTCCTTTTTATAAAAACAACCATCAACTAAAATAAATATCGCGGAAATATTCAAATATCATCATCATTTCAATAACATTTCCTGAAAGAAACGATTTGCCGCCATGCAGTTTTGCTAAAAGCTGCATGGCCATTCGTAATTCTTTGATGGCAGATAATTGATAATCAAAAAGCGTATTATTATTTAGCCTCGCCTCCTGATAATATTGTTCAGCCGATTTAATATGATTCATGACATCGTCTATCATGACCTGGACGGCTTTATTGATTAAAACGGATTTTTCAAATTTTCGATTTTTTAAATGCTCCTGAATTATTTTTGAAAATGCCATGACCCAATATAATTCAATTTCAATAATAATATTTTTAAATGCTTTTAAAGCAGTTGAATAAGCCTTATCTGAAGATAAAAAATGACCCGCGCCTTCATAACTCCCCATGACAAGCTGATGCTTGTTAAGCAACACACAACTGGCTAATTGACATTTTGACTGGCTCACTCGATAACAATTTTCTTTATCGATCATCACCCAATCCTCTTTTGCCAACAGTTTCTTTGGCATAATAAAATAGTTATCAACAGCCACTCCGTCCAGATGGTTAGCTTGACAGAATGTTACTATTTTTTTTTCACATGCTTGCAAGTTGAATCGCTGATCGGTCAGCGCATTTCGATCATACACTGCTTCCATGAATCGTCCTTTTTGATAATTTATAATAGAAAAAACAATGGGATGCGCTAACGCATTGGGATGAATAAGTGATTGTGTAATGTGTGTTTAAAGTGATTTTTTGAGGAAGGAAGATGGACGACGATAACGGGCTTTTATTTTTATGTCAACATTGTTTTTAAAAAAAATTCAATAAATCCAGAAGGGATGTTATGATAGGTTTTATAGTATTTATTAATTTATATTAGCCTATGACAAAGCATTCACCCACTCAACCTATCGGTATTTTTGACAGCGGCATTGGCGGCTTGACTGTCGCAAGCGCCATTGTCAAATCCATGCCTCGCGAAAATGTGATTTATTTCGGCGACACGGCGCATTTACCTTATGGTGACAAATCGTCAGCCACCATTCAGGCGTACTCTGTCAAAATCGCGCATATGTTACTTCAGCAACGATGCAAACTGATTTTAATTGCATGCAATTCTGCATCAACGGCCGCTTATGAATTAATTAAAGAATATATTTCCAGTAAAGCCATTGTGATGAATGTCGTGGATCCCACCATTCATTTTTTACGAGAACATTACGCACATAAAAAAATAGGTCTCATTGGCACAAGACAAACCGTCAATTCAAATGTCTACAAGAAAAAAATTGATGACCTCAATCGCGGCATCCAGTTAATTTCACGACCGACTAATTTACTGGCATCCGCTATCGAAGAATTTGGTAACAATGGCGTGACAGACAGCCTGGTCGAAGAATATCTTTCGCATGCCTCTTTGCGGGATATTGATGCCTTGTTACTGGCTTGTACGCATTATCCCGTCGTCAAAAATAAAATAGCGGCTTATTTTAACCATAAAATTGAAATCATTGATCCTTCCATCACTGTGGCGAATGCCGTGAAAAAAAGATTAGAAGAAGAAAATCTGCTGAACACGGAAGATAAAGGTATGAAGCTATTTTATGTATCCGATTACACAGAATCCTTTGCTCTCGGTACAAAAATCTTTTTTGATGAAGAAATCAAATTAGAACATTATCCGTTATGGGAGTGACATGAATTATCGCCACTCTTATCACGCGGGCAATTTCGCGGATGTTTTTAAACATGTCATTTTAATTTCACTGATCCAGTCTTTATTACGCAAAGAAACGGCTTTTTGTTATCTGGAAACACATGCTGGCACGGGTTGCTATGATCTCTTATCAGAAACCACGCAAAAAAATAAAGAATTTGAAGCCGGCATAAAAAAAATAGTGTCTGTTGACGATCATCCTGTTCTCATTCAGGATTATTTGTCCTGCATCCGAAAATTAAATCCATCAGACGATCTGCGTTATTATCCTGGATCCCCTTATTTTGCGAGACAATTCATGCGCGCAAACGATCGAATGATTTTGTCTGAATTACATCCTGACGATATACTACAACTCAAAAAATTTTTCCTGCGCGATAAACAAATAGCGATTCATCATCAAGATGGCTACTCCAGTTTGAAAGCATTTTTGCCTCCAAAAGAAAAACGCGGATTGATATTGATTGATCCACCTTATGAAAAAAACAATGAACTGATGTCGCTTCCCGCTGTTCTGGCAGAGACAATCAAGCGCTTTGAAACAGGTATTTATGCGATTTGGTATCCTGTCAAAACCGAACAACAAAACAAACTGTTTCATCAACAATTAAAAACGCATATTCATCGACCCTATTTGACAGCGGAATTGTGTGTGCATGCGATCGATATTCCCGTGGAATTGAACGGTTGCGGGATGATGATCATCAATCCGCCCTGGCAACTGGATCAACAACTGAAAAACCTCTTACCCTGGCTCTGGAATACATTGTCCGTCAATCACCAGGGCTATTTTCGTATTTTCTAAGCTACCTCGGTCCAAATAAGCTTTTTCCCCATTGAACCAGTGTTTCCGTCACTGCCTTTTCTAATGGAATTCGCGCGTTAAACAAACGCTGCATCGCCGTTAAATTCCAATTTTCTTTTTGCTCTTCGGGTTCTGTTCTCTCTTCCTCTCTTTTGATGGGGTAATGACCCGATATAGCCTGTTGAAATCCTCGCTCAACACCGTCAAAAATACGAATACCACAAGGCGTTTCGCGAGCTTTATCATTTCCATCCATCGTACGAAGTGCCCAACCCACTTGTCGAACGGATTCCGCTGCAAATGAATTAACAATTTTTCTGATGACATCCCGATCGCGTATTTTATCTAACGCCTCAGGCTCCGTGATACCCAGACATTCTGCAATATCTGAACGCACCATTCCCTTTTCATCCAAAATCTCTTCACAGCCTTTTTGAATCAATTCTCGAGCGACAGCTTCTATTCGCCGCGAAAGCAGGGTTTCCATTGCCAACACTTCTTTTTTGATAAAATCTTCTAATCTTTCTTCAAAATTCTGATAAGACGGCGCGGTCATAATACAGTTATAGTGATCTATTTTATGCTGCGAGAGTCTTCGAAACCCATCAACGCGACACATGGCCTTTTCGTAGAGCGCATTATGCAAAAATTGTATTTTTATCATCATTCTTTTTTTTGTCACCGCATCCAGTACTTCAATGCCATCAAACAGACGATCATACGCTTCGGCCTTCAGTTTTTGCTGGATATATGCGCGTTTTTGGATTCCATCCTTTGCAAAATAGAGCTGGAGTTTGTCTTTAAATCTGCTATCCATGGCACACACCTCATATTAAATCAATAAGTTATCATGTATATGTATAGTATTTACCCAGATAAATTTGGTAAAATATACAGTGAAGCACAACTATTAAAGCACGCGGAGGAATCGTTATGAAGAAGGTCGTGATGAATACGATAGCAAGTTTATTGGCAATCATCCTGATGACAGGCTGCTCGTGGGACAGACGCGATACGGGAACTGCTGCGGGTGCTGTTGTCGGTGGTGTCGCAGGTAACCTGGTCACTGGTGGCAGCGCAGTCGGCACTGGTATTGGCGCAGTCGGTGGCGCGGTCGTTGGTAATCAGCTAGCCAAGTAATATCAATCGATAATCCCCGCGAAAAGCGGGGATTCATTCGGACCGTAACCTTCTGATGTCGCGGAAAGGCGCGCTAGTGTCTTCCGTTTTCTTTGTCTTCCTATATACTCATTACCATTCATCACCAAGGATACCATTCATGACACTTAACATAGGCGATAAAGCGCCCGATTTTTCTCTGTTATCTGATCAAGACCAAACTGTTTCTCTCAATCAGTTCCGTGGCAAAAAAGTTGTTCTCTATTTTTATCCCAAAGACAATACGCCGGGTTGTACACGCGAAGCGTGTGATTTTCGCGATCAGCTTGGCCAATTTGAATCAGGCGACACGGTGATTTTAGGCATTTCAAAAGACAGCCCGGCCAAACATCGAAAATTTAAAGAAAAATATGCATTGCCCTTCACATTATTGGCTGATGAAGACGGCAATGTCTGCCAGGCTTATGGTGTCATTGATAAAAAAAGTTTATTTGGAAACACGTTTTTAGGCATTCAACGTTCAACTTTTTTAATCGATGAACAAGGTATTATTCGTGCCATTTGGCGCAAGGTAAAAGTGACAGGACACATCGAACAAATCTTAAATGAAATTGGCGAGGTTTAAGAAAAATGAAAACAGCGATTACACCCACACGCGAAGAAAATTATCCTGAGTGGTATCAACAAGTGATTAAAGCGGCTGAACTGTCAGAAATGTCACCTGTTCGCGGCTGCATGATTATCAAACCTTGGGGTTATGCACTCTGGGAAAATATACAGCGCATTCTGGATAATCAACTGAAAGCAACAGGACATAAAAATGTCTATTTCCCTTTACTCATTCCCGCCAGTTTTTTAGAAAAAGAAGCGGAGCATATCGATGGCTTCGCGAAAGAATGCGCGGTTGTCACCCATACCCGACTTGCGAAAAATGAAGCCGGAAAACTCGTTCCAGCCAGTCCATTAGAAGATCCTTATATCATTCGTCCCACCTCAGAAACCATTATTGGGGAAGCTTTTTCCCGCTGGATTCAGTCTTATCGAGACTTGCCTTTACTCATTAATCAATGGGCGAATGTCATGCGTTGGGAAATGCGAACCCGTATGTTTTTGCGCACATCGGAATTTTTATGGCAGGAAGGTCATACCGCGCATGCCGATGAACAAGATGCACGCTCGGAAACACTCAACATGCTCGATGTGTATGCACGCTTTGTGGAAGATTATATGGCAATGCCTGTCATTAAAGGTGAAAAAACAGCGAACGAACGTTTTCCAGGTGCCGTCAATACCTATTGCATTGAAGCCATGATGCAGGATAAAAAAGCATTGCAAGCGGGCACATCACATTATCTCGGCCAAAATTTCGCGCGGGCATTTGATATAAAATTCCTGAACGAAAAAGGCGTGGAAGATTTTGCCCATACCACATCGTGGGGTACCAGCACGCGTTTGATTGGCGGACTCATCATGACACACAGTGATGATAATGGCTTGATCGTTCCCCCTAAACTGGCACCCGTACATGTTGTGATTTTGCCCATCATCCATAAAGAAGAACAACGCGCGGCTATTTTAGAACATTGTCAAAAAATCGCCGACGAGTTGCGTCACATTCAATACGCTGGCCGTGAACTATCGGTTGAAATCGATCAACGTCAATTAACCGGCGGTGAAAAAGCCTGGAGTTGGGTGAAAAAAGGTGTCCCCATTCGGATTGAAATCGGTGCAAAAGAACGTGAGGCAAATACAGTATTTTCAGGTCGCCGCGACAAAGAATACAAAGACAAAGAGACGCAAGATTTGCGTCAATTTTTAGCCACAGTGACATTACAGCTCGATGAAATTCAAGCCAATTTATGGAAACGCGCAAACGATTTTCAACAACAACATACACAGGAAATTGATTGTGAAGCCGATTTTTACGAATTTTTCACTGAAAGTGACGGCGGTTTTGCTTCCGCGCACTGGAATGGTGATCCTGACATTGAAGCAAAAATTAAGAAAGATTTGAATGTAACGATTCGTTGCATTCCCTTTGTTGAAGAAGCGCTACCTGGCAAGTGTATTTTCAGTAA
>CAZEEF010000132.1:0-5984 GCA_964511095.1 uncultured Coxiellaceae bacterium
GGGAGAAGTAAAAGCACGCTCGTTTTAAGTTCGCGTCAGCGACGTTCTATCTCGATTCCACCTGGGAAAAGTGAGTTAACTTCATGATTATATTGAATTTTTTTAGAATCTGTGTAACAGTTTTCGCGATTTTCGTGCCAGAAATCACGTAACTTCATGATTAATAACATTTTTTTAAACATGGGCTCAGAGTGCTGGGTTTATAAACCGACTAGGAATTGAGTTTCTTTTAAACTTATTTATAATAACTGATCAAATTAGGTTAATATGTTTCATTAATTTTACGAGGAAGAAAAATGAAAAAAATATTAAGTATTCTAGCTATTTTTGGTGTTTCCTATGCATATGGCGCCCCTAATTCTTGCCCTGTCATCGCTATGTTTGTGACAGTTATGGAAAAGATGTAGGTAACGATTGCCCATTTACTATCGTAAAATAACGAGGACCTATATGTTTTTTCGTACTCACAAAACCACAGAAAATCAAACAAGCGCCCGTTTTTCCACTAACGCCTTGTCAGCTACCTTTGCCACAATGGGAATGTTAAAAAAATATTTTTTTAACAGCCACCCCGGTCACACTCTCGTTCGTTTGTTATCTTTATCTGTCTTGACAAATAGCGCCTCAGCAGCCCAAGTTGATCCTAAGTTACATGGGACTATTTTGCGATATCCTGCGAACACTCAGCATGAATTACTGCCATCCAGTAGTTTCTCAAAACCTTGCTTTCCTCAACATCAATTTTTTGCTGATTATGATGTCGTCTCCAATGTGCGTGATTGGAGAGATGTACAGTTATATGTATATACTGAGCACCATGCCACTTTTTCTCACCATCAAAAGAAAATTCAATATACGAAAGAAATTGCACACAGTGGGGATGTATTAATTTTTGAAGGGCTTCCACAAAATGTAGAGATGAATTGTTCAGATGTTTGTTTGCAAAAAGATGGTGTAAAGCTTACAACGCATCCTGAAGAATGTGCTTATTCCTTTCAATTACCCAATACACTCATGTGCGCTGGCGTTGAAGATCCCTCTTTCAAAAATCGAATAAAACAGCAAGAAAATCAGTGTAGCGGCATCAAAGAAGAATTAAAACTGCTTGGAACAAAGTTTAAGGAATATGTATCACAAACAGAAATAATGACTGATAAAGTAAACAAAGGACTTTATGCTTCGGAACAAGTATATAACACTGACTTGGTCAACATGGGAAAAAAGACAGAACAGCTTATCCAATTAATAGAAAAATTCAAAACTAAATATTCTATTGAATCAAAACAATCCGCGTATAATGTTAATGCTGAAATTTTAAAAAATGACATCAAAAATTATTTTAAAAAAAATATGATAGAAAAACAAAAAATCTTTGGTCTGGTTTTAAAACAAGCAAAATACTTTGACGAGATATTTTCTCTTTTAATGAAAGAAAATTCTCGCTGTGATAAAGAGCTTGATAAATTGACAGTCCAAGATCGTAATCAAGTCTTTGAAGAAAGAATTCAATTTTTTAAAAATAAAAATCCTAAGAAAACGCTATTTTTTTATGTAGGCTTATTCCATATCACGCCAACTGAAACATATACAGTGGGTCCCAAAGATCCACAGTATGTTATGCGTAAATTTTTGGAAGGGGAGTCTCATGCAGTCCTTATCCCTAAAACAAGACCGGGTTTTTCATTATAATCTTATAACCCGACTTCGGGTTTTTTAGGATTTCCTGTTCATGATGATGCGAATCAGTCCAATGATACTGATCGCGACCCATGCAATTTCAATGACAAATGACGATAAATTCCAATGAAAACAAAGCGAATATAAAATCAGGACCGCGCCGATGAGATTATAAATTTGATAAGAAAAACTATCTGATATCCAACGGCCAGTGCTTAAGAAAAAATAAGCAAACAGTAAAAATACTACACCGACAAGACCCACAGGGTCTGCTACTTCATAGAATAGATGATACATATTGCAACGCCTCGTTTATAATTTCTATGCCCGCATCCGGCCGATGAGCATTTTCACTCAAGTGCCGGCGCCACATTCTGGCACCTTTTTGACCTTGATACAAACCTAATAAATGACGCGTGATGCTTGATAACTTTATATTGTGTTTGAGTTGATATTCGATATAAGGGATCATTTTTTCAATCACCGCGTTTCTTTCATTTAACTCATTGATATCAAAAGAAAAGAATTTTTTCTCGATGTCAGCTAATCGATAAGGATTCGAATAAGCTTCACGTCCTATCATGACACCGTCCACATAATTTAATTGCGTTTCCACATCAATCACTTGTTTGATGCCTCCATTAATCACAATTGTTAAATGCGGAAAATCCCGCTTAATGGCGTGAACGGTCTCATATTGGAGTGGCGGGATTTCACGGTTTTGTTTAGGGCTTAAACCATTTAACCAGGCTTTACGTGCATGAATGATAAAAACATTGCAGCCAGCTTGGTGAACGGTATGAATAAAATGAACTAATTCTTCATAAGAATCTTGATAATCCACTCCAATACGACATTTTACTGTCACAGGCACTTTGACGACATTTCTCATGGCAGACACACAATCGCCGACTAATTCTGGCTCTAACATAAGACAGGCGCCAAATCGCCCTGCTTTCACGCGGTCACTGGGGCATCCAACATTCAGATTAATTTCATCAAAACCAAAATCTTCCGATAAAAGGGCACAGTGTGCGAGTTTATCCGGTTCACTACCACCCAATTGCACTGCCACAGGATGTTCTTCATCATGAAAAGTTAAGAAACGTCGATAATCACCATGAATCAAAGCGGCTGTGGTGATCATTTCTGTATATAACAAAACATGCGGGGCAATGAGACGCAAGAAATACCGATCATGTCGATCCGTACAATCCATCATGGGTGCTACAGAAATTTTTCGGTTTAGCATGGTCATAGCAATTTTTATTGATTTTCCAGACAATGCACGGGTTTGATGGAACTCCATTGCTTGCAGCCTGGGCATAACCAATGTAATGTTTTGCCTGAAAAACCACACGATACGCATTGATAATCGGGTTTATCCGCCAATAATTTTTTTGTTAAATTCTGCAGAATAGTCAAATCATCGCGTGTACGACCTTCACTGATAGACATATACAAGTTAATAAATAAATGTAACCCTCGTAACGTCGGGTAACGACGCACATAATCCGCTACATATTTCACTGCAACTTTATCGCCTTTTCTTTTACGAATACGTTCTGAAAGAATCAACACGACAGGAACATGCGGATATTGCTCCAGAATTTGCATCAAATAACTCACCAATTTTTCCTCGCCATCTAATTCTTCATAGCACGAAGCCATATAATCAATCGATTCAGAAAGATAATCTGGATTTTGATTTTTAATTTTTTTTAATGACTTTAATGCCGTTTTATAATCATTTTTATCCATTTCGATGCGAGCCTGCAAAAGACTGGCACGCACGCAATTTTGATCCGCTTCAAGAGCTTGTATTAAATACTGATTTGCCCGTTCACTTTGGCCTTTATGAAAAGCAGCTTCTGCTAATTCGCAATAATAATGCGCTATATTAATCTGCATATTTTTTTTGGTAGCTGTTTCTAATTTACTGGCTGTTTGAATAGCATTTTCCCAGGCTTTTTCCTGTTGATAGATATCCAATAAAGCACGTAATGCAGGAACCGTATAATCTTTAACATTCACCACATCTAAAAAAATGCGTTCTGCCCGATCCAACACCCCCGCACTAAAATAATCTTGACCCAATTCATAGAGCGATTGTTCGCGATAAACCTTATCCAGTTGAGGTCGTGCAATTAAATTTTGATGAATTCGAATGGCCCGATCGACTTCGCCACGACGACGAAATAATTTACCGACTGCAAGATGGGTTTCGACTGTATTACTATCGACTTCTAACATTTTTATAAAAATATCGACAGCCTTGTCTGGCTCTTCATTTAATAAAAAATTTAAACCGACTAAATAATCCCGTGGCAAATTCATTTTCTGGGCAATAAAACGGTTTTGACGTGACTGATACCCCAAGAGCCACGCACCAAATACTGCAGCAAAAATTAATATTAACCACCAAATACCCATTAATGCTTATCCTGCAATGGAATCGCCCGTAAATTCTGAACTTCCTTTTCAGCGACTTTCAGCCGCTGTTTGAGACGGTAATTCTTTATTTTGACTTTCAATAATAACCAACCGCCGACTAACAACCCCAAAAAACATCCCAAGGCAAATACCGTAACGAGCAATAATGAAAGCGGTAATGTTTTTTGACCGATGTAATAATTCATTGTCACCATAGCGGGATTCAGTACCGCAAAAGTGATGCCTATTAATATAATAATCAATAACAATAGATAAGTCACAATACGCACAATCGACTCCTGTCCAGCTGCTCACTTGCTCATTCTAAAAAAGTGCTTTTGTTCGGAATGAAAATAGAAAAAAGATCAGGCTGAACGCAACCTGATCTTTTAGATATTTCTACAATTTACCTTACTCTTTACGTTTATCTTTTACTCTTTATCGTCCTGACCCATTTTTGCTTTGAACAAATCGCCTAAGGTTGCTTTCAGCGGAGCATCCGTTTTTTCTTTTTTCTTGGATGTCGTTGCTGCACGCGTTTTCTTCGCTGGAGCATCTTTTGATTTCATTGAAAGCGTAATGGTATGAGTCTTTCGATCGGTACCCGTAATTTTTGCCTCAATGACATCACCTACATTCAAGCGGGTTCGTGCATCATCCACTTTTTCTTGGGCAATTTCAGAAGCACGCAGAGCGCCATGAACACCGTCAGCTAATTCAATCACAGCTGATTTTGCATCCACTTCAATGACTTTACCGGATACAACGCTACCTTTTTCATTTTCATTCAGATAGTTTGCAATCGGATCATCTGCTAATTGTTTCAAGCCTAAAGAAATACGTTCGCGTTCTGCATCAATGGTGAGGATAACAGTGTCGAGTTCATCACCTTTTTGCAATTTACGCACCGCTTCTTCAGCGGAAGCTTCGTTCCAGGAGACATCCGACAAATGAATTAACCCATCTATGCCGCCATCTAATCCGATGAAAATACCAAAGTCAGTAATGGATTTGATTTTACCGGAAATCTTATCGCCTTTTTGATGACTTGCAGCAAATTCTTCCCATGGATTCGCTGTGCATTGTTTCAAGCCGAGTGAAATACGACGACGCTCGCCATCAATATCTAACACAACCACTTCAACTTCCTGACCTAAATGCACCACTTTATTGGGATTAACATTTTTGTTTGTCCAATCCATTTCAGAAACATGCACCAAACCTTCAATGCCTTCTTCAATTTCAACAAAGCAACCGTAATCGGTAATATTGGTTACGTTGCCTCTCAGACGCTTGCCGATGGGATAACGATGACTAATATCAGCCCATGGATCTTCACCCAGCTGTTTCAAACCCAGCGATACACGCGCATTGTCGCGGTCAAATTTTAAGATTTTAACTTTGATTTCGTCGCCAATGGATAAAATTTCGTTCGGATGTTTAATACGTTTCCATGACATATCGGTAATATGCAGCAATCCATCGATTCCACCTAAATCAATAAATGCGCCGTAATCGGTGAGATTTTTAACGATACCTTTGACTTCATCGCCTTCATGCAATTTTTCTAATAATGCTTCACGTTCAACACTGTTTTCAGCTTCCATGGCGGAACGGCGTGAAACAACGATATTGTTGCGTTTGGCATCAATTTTTATCACTTTGAAATCAAACTCTTTTCCTTCCAGCGCATCAGGATCACGTACCGGTTTCACATCCACTAATGAACCTGGCAAAAATGCGCGAATTTTATTGATTTCAACTGTAAATCCACCTTTAACACGGCCTTGAATCACACCGCGTATAATTTCTTTTTTCTCGTAAGCACTTTCTAAATCGATCCAGGCTTCCAGACGTTTTGCGCGTTCGCGTGA
>CAZEEF010000133.1:0-5976 GCA_964511095.1 uncultured Coxiellaceae bacterium
AAATTGACCGCCTGTTTTACGTGAAAATAACCAGCAATATAATGCGGTACGCGCACCGCCCACATGCAAATAACCAGTGGGACTTGGGGCAAAGCGGGTAATGGTTGCCATAAAAATGTGACCTGTTATTCAAACTGGATAGGGGCGTAACGATACCCTTAAATCAGGGTGACATCAAGTCTGTGCCGTTATCTCACCCGGATCCCAGGCGGTGAGCCACTGGCAACAGAGAGGCTGGTTTCAAGGGCCGTTTTTCCACATTGCTTAGAGTCAAACCAGTACTGTTCTGCCAAAGCAGTTTCTGTAAAGGGCATTTCAGGAAAGTGTTCATGGCACGTTGTCCTGACCCGGTCAAAAAAATCACAAGAGCGAAAAGGAATGCGAAACACCAGCTTTGTCACGACACTGACTTGTTGAATCAATCCAACGGCTGCCGCCAGCTGCTCGGCCATTTCTTCAAGCGTGATTTGTGTAGCCGATCTGTACGGTGTAAAAAAATGCATAAATCGCGAGTAAGGAAAATTTTTTGAATCGTAATAGGTGATTGCATTGTTAAAGAAAGCCAATAATTTGAAATGTCCCTGCTGTTCAAATCCTCTGTAAGGTTCTGTAACGGGTATGATGAGAATATCTTCCGGCGTGTAAATGTTTATCGTTTTAAGATAGAGCAGCGTTTCATTCAGAGAAGGTAATGGGAAATCTTTTTTCGTTTCAAATTCGGCACTGACACCTCCCAATACAATTTTTTGTGTTCCATTGTTGAAACAATGAAAAAACAGCGTATCTTTATCGGGTTTCACAAAACTTTCTTGATAAGAAAATTTTTCTTTAAATTTTTTGAGCGTCATTCTATTTAAATTGTCTGGGTCGTAAGCCCCAACGGGCTCGGGCGCCTGCTCTCGCTGTTCTTTAAATTCCAACAGTTCTTCTTCTGTCACGGGGGGCACAAATTCAAACTCATTTGCTTCCACTTCTTCCGGGGTCACTATCACATAATCTTCATATATCTCGTGTGTCATAAATGCCTGCTTGAAAATACCTTGTGTTCCGTCAATGAAGTCACATTGCGTATTTTAATAGGCATTGAAAAAAAAGTACAACAATCAATTGCAGGGTATTTATTCTTGTTGCGGCACTCATTGATTTGAGTGTAGATGTTTTTCAAGGGAATAAAATATTTTTTTCCATGAGGATGTTCGCTCTCTGACAACCGTTTCAGAATGGTAAATAATTGCTTTGCTGTGGCTGTTTCATGTGCATTTTTATTTATCAAATATTGAATGATACGACAGATTTTTTGCAACTGGTACAATTGATTGGCGAACATAAAAGGAATCATTCTGCATTCAGAATCGTTTGTGATGGCATTGACTTCTGTGACATATTTTTTCATCCTGTCGCAACAATGCAATAAAAGTGTAAAAAGTAATGTGTTGCCTTTGCTATCTTTGTCATTGATAGTCGGTAAAGCAGGTTCTAACTGTGGAAACTGTTTGGCGAGCCTAAATAATTTTTTGACAGGATTTTCAATACCAGCGAGGCAGGCTTTGACTATATCATCCATTGAAAAGGAATGCGCGTTTCTGACTATCTGATTAATAAAATCGGCTGTTTCAGCACGATTATTTTTGGAAGAAATGCTTAATAATCTATTTAAAAGGGGTTTTTGTCGGAACACAAGCCGTCTCCAATCCCTGCGTATAGCAAATTTGCTGCTGCTCTTTTGTCAGCAGAAATTCAGGTGATAATAAAAGTAATTGCTCGACCAGTTCACGATCGACAGGACACAATTGTATGCTATTTTGATCCGAAGGGTGGAGGACTTGCATACACAGTTCGCGGACACCTTTGTAAGAACAGTCAACGACAAAACCGATGGCAGTCCCTGCACAAAAGCCAACTTTTTTACCTAGCTCCTGTAATATCAGTGCGAGTACACGAGAAATAGTTGAATCAATCAACATATCACCCATGACATATTTAAAAAGACCCGTCGAATTCAGTTGAAATAATACTCGGGCACTATTCGCCATCGCTGTCCCCACGGTGATTTTGGCAGCGTGAAATGGCTCCGTTTTACTGACTAATGGACCTAATACCCATCCAAGAGCATAACCCGGCGCTGCACATACTGTTTCTCCAACATTGCCGAGCGCTGTTGTCACAGGCCAATTGCATTTTTCGACACCTAATTGTTTTTCCATCTCTTCTATCGCAGCAGAAATTTTGTTGAGTTCAATATCCATATGGAGTAATAAATTTTTTTCTTTAAAATGTTCTTTCGCTAATTCATCTAATTTAGTCCGTTCTTCATAAGAATTAATTAAACTACGAAACGCAGATAAACATTGTAAAGCCTGTTGTGGTACGAGTTTTTTGACAGTTTCTGAATTCATCATTTTATTATTTTCATCAAAGAGTGTGCTATTCGTTGGACTAAAAAATCGATAGTTGCCGCCGATTTTTTTGGCGATAAATATCGACAAGCCTAATTTTATTTCGTGAGAGCGCGTCATACTGTCAGGTAATATTTTTTTTGATTGAATAGTCGAAATTAATTTTGCTAACTGTGCGTATCGCAAATGATCGGGGTCTGGCGTCGTAAAAAAAGCGGGCAGCCAACTTTGATCCAGTTGTAGTTTCTTTTTTTGCATGTAAACATCTGCTAACGTTGCCAGATAATTTGTCACGGCCTCTTCTGTCGGCACTGCATTGACAATTTTCGCAATCTCCGATGCCAAAATTTCAAGGAGATGCCTTAATACTTGTTGAATATTTTTTTGTAATTGTTCAAGGGTGACGGATAGGAAAAGTGGTTTTAATTCTTCAGCATGCTGCGCGATAAATTGATCAAATTGATTGATAAAAATAAATTTGTCTCTGGCAGTGAGAGGATTTTCCTTTGAGATCGTTAACTGTTTGGCAAGCAAGGAATAAAGAGGACTGCCCGAATTAAATAAATGTCCTTCCTGAAATTCAGGTGAGAGATAGTAATATTCATATTCCTGACCGATGAATTCGCATATAAAGATATAGGCGTTTGGTAAATGAGAGAACAATGGACTGTCCGTCGTTTGTCCGGAAATAAACGTGCGGATAATTGTCAATTGATCCAGTAGCAAAAGATGCGCTTCAGTTTCGTTGGGTAAGTCATTTCGGGTAGGAATATGTTGCAAAAAGGAGTCTGACGGAGGTGCGATATAAGGCATATTGTCTCCCTGACATGATGATTTATGCTTATTTATTTATTGAATAATAGACACAATAAGCTTAAGAAAATATTAACTCAAAAAAATGCACACTTTTATATTTTTTGTCGTATTATAGGCAGCTTTATTTAAGGAGTGAATGACATATGATGAATAAGACTCGATTGACCTGTCTTGCAGCGTCTCTTTTTTTATTATTAGGCGCCTGCACCAAAGATGTTGCGCCGGGCGATTATGATTCTGCGGAAGTCGGCAAAATCAAAAAAGTGGTTCCTGGTGTGATTATTTCAAAACGACCTGTACGTATACACAATATGGCGGCTGAAGCGACTTCAACTACAATCGATAATACCAACCCTGCGCATACGCCTGCAGCGGTGAACAATGACATGGATCCGACCCTGAATCGTTCACATGGTTATGAATACGTTATTCGTTTAAACAGCGGTGCGATTATTTCATTGGTGCAAACCGAAGATTTGAATTTAAAAACCAAGCAGCATATTCTCATTATTTATGGTAACAATACACGTGTTGTGCCAGATGATGGAAGTGATGATTATTAAGCGACTGTTCCGCTACTCTGCGGGTTTGAAGGCCCGCAGAGCGTAAAAAATGTTTTATTAATCATGGAGTTAAGTGATTTTTAGCCAGAAAAATCGCAAAACTGTTACACAGAAATGAAAAAATATCAATATAATCATTAAGTTAAGTCACTTTTCCCGGTGTGACGTTCTTCTTCGGACATTCCAGTTCGGTAGGGTTTTCATCCATTGTTGTTTGTGTTGTAGAACGTCCAAAAGGCCACCAGCTGGATTGACGTTTCTCAGGGTGATTGTTTTTTTGAGTGGATGATGCAAGCGGGGAGGGCGGTTCAAATTTTGATTCACTTCTCTGCTTTCGATGACCCTTTAACAGTTCCAAATAATAGGTATTCACTTCAAATAACAGGCTTGTCTCTCGCGTTAATTTGGGAGAAGCAATCGATCTTGATTTCCAAAAGAGTTGGCCGAATAGCGATTTTTTGTTTCTGATACAGTCTTTTAAGACAGCCACTTGAATGTCTATAGGTTGTATTGTTTTAATGATTTCAAAAACTTCTTCCTTGTTTTTTGTCTCTAACAATTCTTTTAAAGCGGCAGAGGCTTCGTTATGGGATAATTGTATGGCATTAAAAAAATCGGATATGGCCTCAGCAAACTGTTTTTTTTGTTGATACGCTTTTCCACGATAGTAATAGGCGTGACTGTCTGTTGAGTCATGGGAGAGAGAGTCATCGAAACATGCTATGGCTTCATCGGGATTGTCTAATTGCAGCCATACCACACCCAGATTGTTGTTTGTTATTTTTTTTTCTGAATCGTTTAATATTTTTGGAAATAATTTTTGGAGTGCCATCACAGCCTGGTAATCCAGAAGCGCATTCAACCATTCCTGACTGGCTAAAAAACTGAAACCACGGATGTAATAGGCAGAAATACACTGCGGATTTGATTCGAGTGCCTGGTCACAACATTGAATGGCTTCCCTATAATTGCGATGCAAATTATGCTTTTTGGCGAGTTCGCAATAATAATCTGGATGATAAGTACTTTTACTGCTTTCTGAAGAAGAGGGTTGTTTATTCGGATTAAATATTTCTGCCAGGCGATTGTCAATCGCAGCTTTTAGCGAATTTCCACAATCAGAGTGACATTGCGCCCGTTGCAAATAGAGCGTTGCAGAAACGGGGTTTAAGTCAATAGCCATGTTGTAATAATACATGGCCTTTTCGTATTTTGAATCGTTATAGAGTGCTTGTGCTTTTTCGGCCAATTGGGCAAATTGGGGGATATTAGGACGTTGCATGACACGCTTCCCTGAGTCAACTGTCAAAGGTTGATTATAGGGAAATTCCATCGTTAAAAACAATCAGTTTATTTGCTTTTCAAAATACGCTATATTTGTTTTTTTATTGATTATGTTTTCATTTATATTCTATGAAGCCTGCATCCATTTCTGATAATTTAAAAAAAATGCTATCCATTTTGAGTGATCATGAATATCACTCAGGTACTGACATGGGAAAAAATTTGGGTTTGAGTCGAAGTGCCATCTGGAAATTGATAAAACAATTGAGTGCGTTGGGGATTGATGTCGATTCCGTGACGAATAAGGGTTACAAAACAGAACATATTCTCGAATTTTTAGACAGGGAAAAAATTAAGAAAAATTTGTCACCACAACGCGTTTCCCTGCTGGACGATTTTCTTATTTTTGATTCCATTGCATCAACAAACGATTATTTGATTGCTTATGCTAAAAAAAATAAAAATGCGAATACTGTTTGTTTTTCAGAATATCAGACAGCAGGTCGTGGCCGGTTAGGACGCTCTTGGGTTTCGCCTTTTTTATCGAATATTTATATGTCGCTGTTATGGAATTTCAATGTCGATATGACAGCCTTGGCGGGTTTGCATATTTTGAGTGGGCTTGCGATTGTCAGTGCATTGGAAAAAGCCACTAAAATTCAGGGAATACAATTGAAATGGCCAAATGATATTCTATGGAATAATGAAAAATTAGGCGGCATTTTAATTGATATCACCGGCGAATGTCATGGCGCTTGTTCTGCAGTGATTGGTATTGGTTTGAATGTGAATATGCCAAAAAAATTTCTCGATCAAATTGATAAACCGTGTACTGCTCTGAATCGTATCGCGAATAAATCAGTCTCACGGAATCTTATTGCAGGTCTATTGCTTGATTTTCTCATTGCGCATCTTAT
>CAZEEF010000134.1:0-5866 GCA_964511095.1 uncultured Coxiellaceae bacterium
TCGAGTGGCTGGGGTGCTAGGGATCGAACCTAGGAATGCCGGGATCAAAACCCGGTGCCTTACCGCTTGGCTACACCCCAATAGGAGCCTATCAGGGCGCCTATTCTGCGCATGGATTGCATGAGTGTCAATGCAGTTTTTGACTATTTTTTTTTAGACCTGCCATTGGTTAATAATGATTTTCACATTCAATGCTGCATTATTCAGAATCATTTTGGCGGGCAAGTCCACATGGTTTATGGAGGAATAGCGCGAATATTCTATTCGCCATCCCTGTTGAATCAGCACAGCGAGACGGTTTGAAGCATCCAATTGTTTTTGGGCGGGTACGCCGGGCACAGGTAAACCCCGAATCCAATAATAGAGACTCGATACCGGTACCCGCGAGCCAATCTGTTGTTCGAGCAAGGCTTCGGGACTGGTTGAGGTGAGTTTTTTGCCGTCAGACGTTTCCAGTAATACGGTATGAGGTGAGCCGGTGAGTTGTATGGAATTGGATCCCAATGGTCCGAAGAGACCAATCGTATAAGTCTTTTGATTTTGATGCCATTGCCAATTGGCACTGTAAGCATCCCTGCTATTACGAATGGCAATCAAACCTTTCAGATCCCAATCTTGTATATTCGATAAAACACCGACACGGTTTTCCCAGGTGGCGGGCGGGGTTTGGGATGGAACGGGTTGATGGGTATTATTGATCTTATTGGGAGACAAAGAAGCACAGCTGACCAGGCCAGAAAAACAGACGAGAATCAAAATCCATTTTGAAAAATGTCGCATGATGAAGGTTACCCCTACTATTAAAGTCCGATTTAACATAAAATACGCCTGACTTTAATAACCTGCAAGAAAGATATGCCAATTATTGCCTGTGGAATCAATCATAAAACTGCGCCCATTGAATTGCGTGAAAAAATCGTATTTTCGCCTGAAAAATTAGCGCTTTATCTGCAGGATCTTGCACAGAGTGAAAATATTCAGGAAGCGGTGCTGCTATCGACTTGCAATCGTTCGGAGCTTTATTGTGATACCGATGATATTCTGAAGATAACAGACTGGTTTTGCCGTCATCATCCCTTAACACGCGAAGAATTAGAACCCGCCATGTATTTTTATCGTAATGAAGAAGCGGTTCAGCACATGATGCAAGTGGCTTCGGGTTTGGATTCCATGGTGCTCGGCGAATCACAGATTTTAGGGCAAATGAAAGAAGCGTTTTCTGAAGGCTGTGCAGCAGGCACGGTGAATACATTGTTTAATCGATTATTTCAGCAAATATTTGCTGTCGCGAAAGAAGTTCGAACTCATACGGCGATTGGCGCCTGTCCCGTTTCAGTTTCATCGGCCACCGTGAGTTTTATCAAAGACTATTTTTCAGCAGCGATTTCAAATGCGACGGTCTTATTAATCGGTGCGGGTGTCACGATCGATTTAGTGTTGCGTCATTTACAGCCGCTATCCCCGAAAAAAATAACCATCGTGAATCGCAGTGCTGAAAATGCGTATACGCTCGCAAAAAAATACGACGTTCATTCAGCGCTGATGACGGAATTGCCCGTTGAATTGAGCGCGGCGGATATTGTGATTACCGCCACAGGCAGTACAACACCGGTCATCACGCGTGCGATGTTAAGTGCACGCACAAAACCGATTTTTATTGTGGATATTGCAGTACCGCGTGATGTTGAGCTGTCAGCCGCTTCATTGGATTATGTTAAATTACATTCGATCGATGATTTGAAATCGATTATTCAAAAAAACAAACAGGGTCGTGAACATGCGGCTGATAAAGCGCGGGAAATGATCAAGCAGCGTGCCGACGAATTTATGGCTTGGCTGTATTCACTGGATTTGGTGGCAACGACCATTCGCGCTTATCGCAAACAAATAGACGATTTGTGTCAGAGTGAGCTTTCCAAATCATTACGTCAATTACGTCGCGGCGATGATCCAGCCGAAGTATTAACACTGTTCGCACATGCGCTCACACAAAAATTATTGCATACACCGACAGTTCAACTGCGGCAGGCTGGTTTTGAAGGTCGCATGGAAATATTACAGCTCGCCCAACAATTATTTGCTATTCCTGAATTAGAGCGCCTATGAAATCATCTATCCAAAAAAAATTACAATCACTCGTTGAACGTCACGAAGAATTAGGTGCATTGCTCGCTGATGCAGAAGTGATTAGTCAACAAAATAAATTTCGTGATTATTCTAAAGAATATGCACAGCTTGAACCGGTGGTGAATACGTTCAAGCAATATCAGGTCTGTTTAAATAACATAGAAGGCGCAAACGAATTATTAAAAGAAACGGATGGGGAGATGCAGCAATTAGCCAAACAGGAATTGGCAGAAAATGAAGAACAATTAGCAAAGCTCGAACAGGCTTTACAAGTGTTGCTGTTACCACGTGACCCGCTCGATGATAGTAATATTTTTTTGGAAGTGCGTGCCGGCGCGGGGGGTGATGAAGCCGCTATTTTTGCAGGTGATTTAAGTCGTATGTATACGCGTTATGCAGAAGGACGTGGCTGGCAGGTGGAATTAATCAGTGCGAATGCGAGTGAACAGGGCGGTTATAAAGAAATTATTTTGCGTATCATCGGACAGGGTGCCTATTCTGTTTTTAAATTTGAATCGGGCGTGCATCGTGTTCAGCGTGTGCCTGAAACGGAAGCACAAGGCCGTGTGCATACATCGACTTGCACGATTGCCATCATGCCTGAAGTGGATGAAATTGAAGAAATTGAAATTAATCCCGCGGATTTACGCACGGATACCTTTCGCGCATCCGGTGCGGGCGGACAGCACGTACAAAAAACCGATTCAGCGATTCGTATCACGCATATTCCAACGGGTACCGTTGTGGAATGTCAGGATGAGCGATCGCAACATAAAAATCGTGCGCGCGCTATGTCATTATTAAAAGCCAAACTGCTTTCTGCTGAACGGGATAAACAACACCAAGAGCAGGCTGAAACGCGTCGTAATTTAGTGGGCACGGGTGACCGTTCAGAACGTATTCGTACCTACAATTTTCCGCAAGGGCGTTTAACCGATCATCGTATTAATCTGACATTATATAAATTACCCGCGATTATGAATGGTGATTTGACAGACATTGTGAATGCATTGATTCATGAATATCAAGCTGACCAATTGGCAGCACTGGGTGATGTGTGAGTGCGTTTTCTATTGCATCGATATTGCAAAAGGCGCAGGAAGCACTGCGTTTTTCAAGCGATACACCATTGCTTGATGCAGAAATAGTATTATCTGAAGTACTTCAGGTACCGCGTAGTTATTTGTTTGCTTTTCCCGAGCGTGAATTAACAGCCGCAGTTATTTTGTCATTTGAAAAAATGATTGAACAACGCAAACAAAAAATGCCGGTGGCCTATATCATAGGACACAAAGCATTTTGGTCGCTCGATTTGATTGTCACGCAGGATACGTTAATTCCACGTCCCGAGACAGAGTTGTTAGTCGAGCTGGTTCTAAAACAGGTGACGGGCGAAAATAAAATCATTGCGGATATGGGAACAGGATCGGGTGCGATTGCGTTGGCACTGGCTTATGAAAGACCTTCTTTTGAAATTCACGCGACCGATTGTTGTCCCAACGCACTGGCAGTCGCAAAACAGAATGCAGCACGATGCCATTTGTCGCAGGTTATTTTCCATCAGGGAAACTGGTTTGAAGCGCTGCCATCCGATAAAAAATTCGATGTGATCGTGAGTAATCCACCGTATATCGCATGGAATGATCCTGATTTACACGACGAAAGTCGAATGTATGAACCTTCATCCGCGTTGCTCGCAGACGAAAATGGACTGAAAGCGTTGCGTCATATCAGCGTGATGGCAAAGCATTATCTGAAACCAGGCGGTTTATTGTTGTTAGAACATGGCTTTAAACAAGGGGCTGATCTTCGGGGAGTTTTGGCAAATTTGTACTATAGTGATATAGATACGCATCAGGATTTAGCCGGATGGGAGCGGGTTACACAGGGGAGCGTTTAAAAAAGGGGTCGAATATTTTAATTTGTTGATTAATATTGCAATTTGGCAGAAGCTTTTTGTTAATGGATTGATTAGGCTAATTCTTTTTGGTATAGATTTGAGTCTTGCTAGTCACATATTAGGGATAATTTAGGAGAAGGCAAATGGCGACCTTGAAAGATATTTTAGAGCCGAGCCTGGAAATGCTCGGGATTACACCGTATAAACCTAAAAAAACTGAGGAGTATATGGGCGCCAGGATGCGAGAGCATTTCACGAAAATTTTGACGCTGTTGCGTAAACAAATCATGGAAGAAGCAGACAGAACAGTTCATCATATGAAAGATGATTTGGTGAATTATGCGGATCCCAACGACCGAGCCAGTCAGGAAGAAGAGTTTCGACTGGAGTTACGTGCACGTGACCGCGAACGAAAATTACTGAAGAAAATTGAAGAATCCTTACAGTTACTGGCAGATAAGGAATATGGCTATTGTGAAGTATGCGGTGTTGAAATCGGACTGCGTCGCCTGGAAGCACGTCCAACAGCAACGCTATGCATAGACTGCAAAATGTTAGATGAAATTCGCGAAAAGCAGGGCGGCTAATTGGCCGTTCACGCTCGCGTTATGTTTATGCAATACAAACTAACAGGGTGAGATTATGGCTGGTGGTGCGCAACAACCCAATCAATCGGAAGGTTCCTCCGGACTGCTTTGGATCATTGCAGCGTGTTTTGTGTTTGGCGGCATTCTCTGGTTTGCTTTCAAAAAACAAATCATCGGTTTTTATTTTACGATCAAATTGTGGGAAATTAATTTTTTAAGTTTGTTCACGAATAATTTAACCAATGTTAAAACGACCATTTTGGGTGTTGATACCAGCCAACAGACTTTTCAGGATGTGGTGAAAGTGGGCGAAGCCGTGGGGGATTATTTGCGTTACCCTATTGTTTTAATTATTTGTCTATTAGCCCTTATTATCTTCTTATCCAGTTCTACCCGCGTTTTTAAAAAAGCCTATAACATGAATGAATTGGCGGTTCTTGAGAAATCAAACTGGCCGCAGATTACGCCCGTTCTCAGTTTGAATCTGGCAAAAACGGATATTGATAAGGGACCTTGGGCAATGGCATTAACGCCCATGCAATTTTGTAAAAAAAATAATTTATTGCAAGAGTATCGGCGTGCGAAACAGGAAGGCATGTCCCATAAAGAATGGAATAAAATTGAAGTCAACTTAAAACGCGGCGAGGCTAACAAATTATTTGCCATTCAATTAGGGCCTTTGTGGCCGCCTGTTGATCGCGTGCCGCCGCATGTTAGGGCGCTTTTTGCCGTGTTTGCTGCACGCTTGAATGGCGAGACTCAAAGTGCGGCTGATTTATTAGCGCAAATTAACCGGTCTTCGGCAACCCGGCTTGATTTTACCGGTGCTGATGCACTGTTCAAAAAACATTACGACACGAAATTGGTGAAACAGATTGTGCAGTCACATGCTTATTTGCTGACTGTCATGGCAGAAATGCTGGAAGGTGCCCGAAGTGACGGCGTGCAGGCTTCCGCGGATTTTTTGTGGCTGAAACCCGTCGATCGTCGATTATGGTATATGCTTAATACAGTCGGCCGGCAAACGCCTTTTGTCGAAGTGGCCGGTCCCTTTGCCCATTGGGCGGCTGAAAAACAAATAGGTCGACGATTATTGGTGCCGATGGTAGAAGAAGCGACCAATGCATTAGAAATTGCATTGAAAGAAATTATTTATAAACCGGATGAGAAAGAATAAAGTTTGTTGAGGTCAATTACATATGCGTCAACAACGTGGTTTGGAAGAAGAACATGAGCTAGCGCCGCAAATGCT
>CAZEEF010000135.1:0-5775 GCA_964511095.1 uncultured Coxiellaceae bacterium
CTTTTGTTTGGACGTAAGAGGCACGACACAGTCAGTCCTTAACTTAATGGCAGTGGGGCTGAGCCTTCCATTGCCGTCTTCAATTTTTGCATCGCGCTTTTTTCCAATTGACGAATACGTTCTGCCGATACTTGATATTTATCCGCCAATGCCTGCAGCGTCGTTTTTTCTTCCGCTAACCAGCGCGTCTGTAAAATTTCCTGACTGCGTTCATCCAATTGAGTGAGTGCCTGTTGCAATAGGGTTTGGGATTGTTCCGAAAAATCAGTGTGTTCTAACTGTGTGGCGGGATTGAAACGATGGTCTTCCAGATAGGCGGCTGGTGTAAAGGCTATTTCATTTTCATCATCATCTTGATGGCCATCAAATGCGGCGTCAGTTGTGCTTAAACGCATTTCCATTTCACGCACGGTTTCCGGTTTGACACGCAAATCTTTCGCCATTTCGGCGACTTCTTCCTGTGTTAACCAGCCTAAATGCTTTTTCATCTGACGCAAATTAAAAAATAATTTACGCTGCGCTTTCGTCGTCGCCACTTTCACAATACGCCAGTTACGCAAAACAAATTCATGAATTTCTGCCTTAATCCAGTGCATGGCAAATGTGACAAGACGCACACCGATTTGTGGATTGAAACGTTTGACTGCTTTCATCAAACCAATATTGCCTTCCTGAATTAAATCATTTAACGGTAAACCATAACCTGAATAACCACGCGCTACACGCACCACATAACGCAAATGCGGCAAAACCAATTGTTTTGCTGCGGTGAGATCATTGTTTTCCTTAAGACGGGTAGCCAGGGAAAATTCTTCTTCCTGCGAGAGCATGGGGATTTGATTGACGTGCAGCACATAAGCATCCAGGCTGCTTGCCATGGGGTGTAAGTTGATGCGTTGTAGGCTCGTATGATTCATAAAATTAAAATACCTTGGATGAGTGCCTGAATTTTAGCACTCAAATGAGCTGAGTGCCAAATATTATGTTTGATGCAAATATCGGGTGACAGCGAGCCAGGAACCGATAAAACCGAGGCTCACGCTGCCAATGAGAAGAATCAATAAGTTACTAAAGCCCATGCCCATCAGGGTCAATTGGCTGCCATACAGTTCAGCCAAATGCTGACTGGGGCCTTTTAACGCAAAAACTAACATGACGACCAAAAGCCATGCAATGATACCGCCGAATAATCCATACATCATTCCGACGTATAAAAACGGGCGGCGAATAAAGCTATGGGTGCCGCCAATCAGTTTGATGACTTCAATTTCTTTATGATGTTCATCGGTTGCGGAACGAATCACATTATTCACAATCAGTAAAACAGCCATACTTAAAAAAATGGCCAGTGCATACAAAATGCGATGCGCGAGCGACATAAATGAAGCCAGGCGTTTCACCCACAAAATATCAAGCTGCACAGTGTCCACTTCGGGAAGTTGTTGCAATTGTAATCGCAATTTTTCGAATTGCGCCGGTGTATTCATATCATTATCGGGTTGAATAACGAATGCCCAGGGTAAAGGATTATCTAACCATTTTTCAGAAGTCGAATCAAAACCGGCTTGTTGTTGTAATTCTTTCAATCCTTCATCTGGTGAAATAGCACGAACCTGATGAATGCCGGCCTGCCGTTTTAATTGGGTGAGTAAGGCATTCATTTGGAGAGGTGTTGTGTCCGGTTTCAGATACACAGTCATTTCCAGCGTTTTTTTGAAACTGCTATTCATCAATTCCGTATTTTTCAGTGCAACAAACAAGACAGAAGGGAGTGCGAGTGCGATGCCTATAATTAAACAAGTCATGAGGCTCGACCAGGGTGTACGTGATAATTTGCCCAGACTGTAGACGCCAGATTGCATATGCCGTGTGAAATAATTCATAGTCTGCCCTCGGACAATGTCATGACACGGTGTTTTAGTTTATGAATGAGAGCCAAATCGTGGCTCGCAATCAACATTGTCATGCCCAATTGATTAAATTGCTGAAATAAATGCATGGTTTCAGCGGCAAGTAGAGGATCGAGATTACCGGTCGGTTCATCAGCCAGCAAAATAGACGGTTTATGAATAACGGCGCGTGCAATCGCGACGCGTTGCTGTTCGCCGCTCGATAATTCATAAGGAAAACATTTATGTTTATTTTGTAATCCCATTTTGCCGAGAATGGCGCGTGCGCGGCTTTGAATTTCTCGATAAGGAGAACCCGCAACAATTAAAGGCAATGCGGCATTATCCAGCACGGAACGATCCATCAATAAATGCGGGGATTGTAAAATAATGCCGATATGTCGACGGAAAAATGGAATATGCCGCGGTTTCAACTGATTAAGATGATGATTGGCGACTTTGATCTGCCCGTGACTCGGCGATTCAATGGCTGCAATCAGCTTTAATAAAGTGCTTTTTCCTGCGCCCGAATGGCCTGTTAAAAAAACCAGTTCACCTTTCATCAAATCGAAGTTGACGTTATCGAGAGCAAGATATCCGTTGGCATAACGTTTGCTGACATGTTGTAAGTGAATCAAGCACGAGACTCCTTTTCAATGTCCTGAATCATTGACATCGGGCGGGCACGTTACGCTTTACCCACCCAACACTCATTCCCTGTCAAACAAGGCTTCCACAAATTCATCCGAATCAAAGGGTCTTAAATCATCCACTTTTTCGCCGACACCAATAAATCGAATGGGTATATTCAATTGTTTCGCAATTGCAAAAATAATTCCACCTTTTGCTGTGCCATCGAGCTTGGTTAAGACCAAACCACTGACGCCCATGGCATCATTAAATTGTTTAGCCTGATTCAATGCATTTTGCCCGATTCCGGCATCCAGCACCAATAAAGTTTCATGCGGCGCCGTAGGATCTATTTTCATTAATACCCGTTTGACTTTTCTTAACTCGTCCATCAAATGGGTTTGCGTGTGTAAACGACCGGCCGTATCCGCCAGTAAAACATCAATATGACGGGCTTTAGCCGATTCCATCGCGTCATAAATAACCGCTGCCGTATCCGCACCGGGTTGTTGGGCAACCACGGGAATGTGATTGCGTTCACCCCAAATTTGTAATTGTTCAATAGCGGCCGCTCGGAATGTATCACCCGCTGCCAACATGACGGTTTGACCCATGCTTTGAAAATGGTTGGCTAATTTTCCAATCGTGGTCGTTTTACCTGAGCCATTAATGCCGACGACTAAAATAATAAAAGGTTTTTGATGAGAATCAATCACAAGCGGTTTTTCAGACGGTTGCAAAATCGATTTCATCGTATTTTTAAGTGATTTTAAAGCGGTTTCGGTATCGTTTAATTCATTACGCGCGAGTTTCCGGGTGAGATCATTCACAAGTTGTTCAGTTGCTTCGATGCCGACATCGGCCGTGAGTAATTGCATTTCAATTAAATCGAGCACTTCTTTATCTAACGTTTTTTTACCCAAAATAAGATTGGCAATACCCGTGGTAAAACCGGTGCGCGTTTTTTGAAGACCTGCTTTCAGACGGGAGAAAAAGCCGGCTTTTTCAGGTATCGGTTCGGCAGGTTGTGGCGTTTCTGCTGATTTTTTTCGTTTTAAAATATTAAACATGATACATTCCACTCTCTCAAGAAGTGCTTAATGGTAGCATACTGAAATGGCTCAAGGCATCATTCGAATTATTGGTGGTCAATGGCGTGGCCGTAAGTTAAAAGTCCCGGATGTGGTGAATCTGCGCCCGACACCGGATCGCGTCAGGGAAACGGTATTTAACTGGTTAGCCCCGCATATCGCAGGCAGTTATTGTCTGGATCTTTTTGCGGGCAGCGGGGCATTGGGATTTGAAGCCTTGTCACGGGGTGCTTCGCACGTCGTGATGACCGATGATTCCCCGATTGTCATCCAATTATTGCAGGAAGAATTACAGTTGTTTAAAGCGGAAAATGCCGACATTTATCGCGCACGTGCACCCTTGCAATTGAAACCGCCAGCGCACCCGTTTACTATCGTTTTTTTAGATCCGCCCTATGGCGACAACCTATTGCTGCCTTGTTGTTTTTATTTAGAAGCCAATGGGTTTTTGGCGGAAGAAGCGTATATTTATTTAGAAGCACGGGAAACACTGGATGAAAAAAACTTGCCTGCTCATTGGCAACTATTGAAAAGTAAACGAGCAGGGCAAGTGGCGTATCATCTTATCAAAAGGAAACCATTGTGACACACACAAAAAAACCACGATTACTGACAGGCGATACACCGACAGGCCGTTTGCATTTAGGGCATTGGGTGGGTTCACTGGAAAATCGAATTGCATTGCAAGACCAATACGATTGTTATTTTATTATTGCTAATCTGCAAGCTTTCACGACGCGTGCGGATAAACCCGCTGATGTGCGTCAAAGCGTGATGGATGTGGCAATGGATTGGCTGGCAGCCGGAATCGATCCTATGCGAAGTACGATGTTCATTCAATCAGAAGTGCCGGCGATTGCAGATCTCACGTTGTTTTTCAGTATGCTGACACCTTATCCGCGTTTAATGCGCAATCCGACGATTAAAGATGAAATTCGCGATAAAGGTTTGGGTGATAATTATTCTGTCGGTTTTTTATTATATCCCGTGAGTCAAGTCGCCGATATTTTAGCTTTTCGACCTGAAATCGTACCGGTGGGTGAAGATCAGATCCCACACATTGAAATGACGCGCGAAATGGCACGTAAATTTAATCAATTGTATTGCCATGTGGATCCACACACTGAAGATAAAGATTATCTGAAAAAAGGCGGCATTTTTCCGATTGTCGATGTGAAGTTGGGCCGTTTGCGTCGATTGGTGGGCACTGGCGCACCGAATGCCGAAGGTAATTTATTGAAAATGTCGAAATCGCTCAACAATGCCATTTTATTAAGTGATGATGCGGATACGGTTTCAAAGAAAGTGATGAGTATGTATACCGATCCTAATCGTTTAAAAGCAACGGATCCCGGAAAAGTTGAAAATAATCCGTTATGGATTTTTCATGAAACCTTTAATCCGGATACTGTTTGGGTAGAGGAAGCCAAAGAACGTTATCGTCAGGGTAAAATAGGGGATGTGGAATGCAAGAAAAAATTGATTGATGTATTGGTTTCACTGATTGAACCTATCCGCAAGCGTCGTGAAAATTATGAAAAGCATCCTGAGCATGTGTTAGATATTTTGCGTCAGGGGACAGAGAAAGCCAATGCAGTGGCAGATGAAACCTTACAATTAGCAAAACAGGCTATGAAACAGGATTATTTTTAGATATTGTGTTAATATTGTTCAATATAGGTCTTGTAGAGGGACATAGCGATGGTTAAGATTCCGGGTTTAGAGGATTTAAAGAAAATAGGTTCCGATTTAGTGGATTCAGCCAAAACCGTTAAATTGGGCGACATGGTTGATAAATTAAAAACGGGAATAGAATCAGTCACTAAAAAAAGCGGTCCCGAGAAAGCGTTAGGGGATGATCCTTTAGGAAAGCTATTACAGGAAACGAATGGTATATTGAACGAATTATTGGCAGCCCATTCAGCGGAAATGGCTGCCATTAAAAAATTGCAAATTCAATTAAATGAAATCACACGCGTGGCGGCCACCTATCAAAAACCGGTGGTGCCACCGACACAATCTGAAGAGGATAATAAGACATGAAACAGGAAAGAATAAGTTTACGTCCGTATTACACATGGGGTTTTCCATTGTTGGCATTAATGGGTGTTATTGCGCTTGCCGGTGTGGCGTTGGCGGTGGCGGTGCATTTTATTTTTTAATGC
>CAZEEF010000136.1:0-5726 GCA_964511095.1 uncultured Coxiellaceae bacterium
CCAGCGCCCTGACACGCTTGACACCGCCCGCCGCTGACATTAAAACTGAATCGTCACGGGCCATAACCGCGCGAACGCGCTTCCGGGGTACCCGCAAATAATTCACGAATCGGTGTAAATAATCCCGTATACGTGGCCGGATTGGAACGCGGCGTTCGACCGATTGGACTCTGATCGATATCAACAACTTTATCGAGAAATTCAATCCCTTCGACCTGTTCATACGGCGCGGGTTCACGCAGCGTTGCGCCATTCAATGCACGTGCTGCAATCGGTGCCAATGTATCATTGATTAATGTCGATTTACCTGAACCCGACACACCCGTGATACACGTCATCACACCCAATGGAATATCAACATCAATCTGACGCAGATTATTTCCCGACACACCACGCAATGACAACATTTTTTGACGATCGATGGGACAACGTTTTTTTGGAATCGCAATAGTACGCTTGCCCGATAAATAGTGGCCGGTTAACGATGTTGGATGGTTGATAATATCTTCCGGCTTGCCTTCCGCCACAATTTCACCGCCATGCACACCTGCACCCGGACCTAAATCCAAAACGTAATCCGCCTGTCGAATCGCATCTTCATCGTGTTCAACCACAATGACGGTATTGCCTAAATCGCGTAAATGAAAAAGTGTCTCAAGCAATCGTGCATTATCCCGTTGATGTAAACCAATCGACGGTTCATCCAAAATATACATGACACCCACTAATCCCGCGCCAATTTGACTCGCCAAGCGAATACGTTGTGCTTCGCCGCCTGATAAAGTATCTGCACTGCGATCTAAACTTAAATAATCCAACCCGACATTCACTAAAAAACTTAAACGACTGATTAATTCTTTTTTAATTTTTGCTGCAATTTCAGCACGGTAACCGGTGAGCTCCAACTTTTCAAAAAATGCTTTTGTCTGATTAATCGGTTTTTTGGCTAATTCCGCCAAACCCATATTCGCAACAAACACATAACGTGCTGCCTGACATAATCGTGTACCTTCACAAGCATCGCACGGTTTTATCGCCAGATATTTACTTAATTCCTCGCGCACCATACTCGATTCGGTATCCCGAAAACGTCTTTCCATATTCGGAATCACACCCTCAAAAACATCTTCTTTCGTAAATCCGCGACCTTGTTCATTTTTATATTTAAATTTAATTAATTCATTACCGCTGCCATATAAAATCATGTGTTGAATTTTTTTCGGCAATAAGCTGAAAGGATGTTCCATGTTAAATTTGTAATGTTTCGCGAGTGACGATAATAATTGATAATAATAACCATTGCGTCTATCCCAACCGCGAATGGCGCCCTCAGCGAGACTGACACTTGGATTGGTAATAATTAATTCGGGATCAAAATGTTGTTTAACGCCTAAACCATCACACGTTTGACAAGCGCCTGTTGGACTATTGAATGAAAATAAACGCGGTGATAATTCGGCGAGACTGTAGCCGCAATCGGGGCAGGCAAATTTAGCCGAAAAAATTTGCGTGGGTTTTTCAGGTTCGTCGATAAAACCCACTCCCGCCAATCCTCCGGCTAAACGCAGGGCGGTTTCAAAAGATTCTGCCAAACGCACGCGGACATCCTCTCGCACTAGGATGCGGTCAATAACGACTTCAATCGTATGTTTACGGCGTAAATCCAGTTTCGGCGGATGATCCAGTTCAATCATTTGACCGTCAATGCGCGCGCGCACGTAACCTTGACTACGCAATTCCTGCAACAATTCGATATGCTCGCCTTTGCGCTCGCGAATGACGGGTGCGAGAATCATGACTTTGGTATCAGAAGGCAAGGCAAGCACCATATCCACCATCTGACTGACAGTTTGTGCTTCCAGCGTATGTCCGTGTTCGGGACATTGGGGTTGACCGACTTTCGCATATAACAAACGTAAATAATCGTAAATTTCTGTGATCGTGCCGACGGTTGAGCGTGGATTATGGGAGGTGGATTTTTGTTCGATCGAGATGGCAGGCGACAAGCCTTCAATATGATCCACATCGGGTTTTTCCATCATCGACAGAAACTGGCGTGCATACGATGAAAGCGATTCGACATAACGCCGTTGTCCTTCGGCATACAAGGTGTCAAATGCAAGGGAAGAATTGCCGGAGCCGGATAAGCCAGTGACCACAATCAGCTGAGCTCTTGGAAGCGTGACATTAATATTTTTTAAATTATGGGTGCGCGCGCCGCGTATCTGGATTTCTTTCATAATGGCAAGTTTCTTGGCTAAAAAATAGGGTGGGCATTATAGCAGAATGTATGGCTATAGCCTAATGATCGCGGTAAGATACCGCCTTCATCCTAAAGACACTTTCTCATCATGTCTCTCGAAAAAATGAACGCCATCGAAAAACAATCGGCACTGACGCTCGCAGGCATTATGTCTTTGCGCATGCTGGGTTTGTTTATGGTATTGCCACTTTTTTCGCTCTATACGCATCAACTCATCGGCGCAACGCCTGTGTTGATCGGTATCGCCATGGGTATTTATGGATTGACGCAAGCCCTTTTCCAGATTCCTTTTGGTGTCTGGTCGGATAAAGCCGGTCGTAAGAAAATGATTACATTGGGCTTAATCATTTTTATCCTGGGCAGCGTCACGTGTGCCAGCGCTCATACGATTGGGGCAATGATCCTGGGGCGTGCATTACAAGGTGCTGGAGCGGTTGGCAGCACGATCATCGCACTCATGGCAGACTTAACGCGCGACAATCAACGCACGAAAGCCATGGCGATCATTGGCATGACCATCGGCATGTCGTTTTCGCTGGCCATGTTGCTCGGTCCTCTTTTAAATCCCTGGCTGCATGTCAATGGTATTTTTTGGCTGGCGGCCGTGATGGGTCTTGTTGCCATCGTTATATTACATCAATGGGTCCCTGAACCGGCTAAAACGTCGTGGCATGCCGATGTAGAACCTGGACGTCACTCTTTTTTTGCCGTACTCAAACTGCCCGCGCTGGCTCATCTGAATATCAGTATTTTCATATTGCATGCGATTTTTACAGCCAGTTTTGTGGTCATTCCTATCAGTCTGCAATCCCATGCCGGTTTAAATCAAAATCATCAATGGATGTTGTATTTACCGGTTTTGCTGCTTGCGTTTATAGCCAGCATTCCGTGCATTATTCTTGCCGAAAAAAAACAGCAATTAAAATCGTTTTTTTTCGGTGCTATTTGCCTCTTGGGTGCTTCTGAATTCATTTTTTGGTTATCCGCCAACAGTGTTCTTTTTTCAGCCTTCAGTCTGTTTTTGTTTTTTACAGGTTTTTCTGTGCTGGAAGCCTTTCTGCCTTCACTGGTTTCCAAAACAGCGCCTGCAGCCCGTAAAGGAACAGCGCTGGGTCTCTATTCTTGTTCCCAATTTCTTGGTATCTTTGCAGGCGGTACACTCGGTGGATGGTTATATGGCCTATTGGGCCTGACAAACGTGTATCTCTTCTGTACAATTCTCGCCATTCTCTGGGCAACTCTTGCGTTTCGCATGAAAAACCCTCAACATCAAGTACCATAAATCTTCCAATATCAGTGAAAAAACAGTTTATTTATTAGGAGTATTTCAACATGGCAAAAGGCAGCGTTAATAAAGTTATTTTAATCGGCAATTTGGGCCGTGACCCGGAAGTGCGTTACACACCCAATGGTTTGGCTGTCGCTAATGTGACTATTGCGACAACGGAAACCTGGAAAGATAAACAAAGTGGTGAAAATCAGGAACGTACGGAATGGCATCGCGTAGCATTCTATAGCCGTCTCGCGGAAATCGTCGGGGAGTATTTGCGTAAAGGTTCTAAAATTTATATTGAAGGCCGTTTACAAACACGCAAATGGCAGGATAAAAATACCGGACAGGATCGTTACACAACAGAAATCATCGCAGATTCATTGCAAATGCTGGATAGCAAGAGCAGCGGCGGCAATCAAGCAGGTAACGGTGACCCGACGGCTGCTGCAAAATCGGCGCCTTCAGACATGCCGCAAGTGGAGCCGATGGATAATTTTGAGGATGATATTCCGTTTTAATTCCTACCATGTATAATTTTGTTAAATTATTATAATAAACCCCTTTAATATCAAGGGGTTTATTTTTTAATCCCTCTAAGAAAATGCAAATATTTCAACATCATTATTTATGTATCATCGATGGATGTTAACATGAGAAAACATCTTTATTTGATTATTATCTTTTTCCTATTAGCTCCCATACAACTTTTCGCCATTAGTCCGAATAGTTTAAAAAAATATGCTTATCAATTGATAAGTAATGACTATGGAATCCTTAATGAAGCCAATTTGAAAAGATATGCAGATAATATCATTTCTAAACAATTTAATTGGGAAATTACTGGTTTTGATTATTGGCAATGCTTTCCCACAAAGAATGTAACTGTTTGGTACGATAAAGGTACTTACGATCCATACGATAAAGTAGTTAGAAGCGATCCCCACATCAGTATAAAAGCTTCTCCAATGGTAATACATGAATATGAACCAAGAAGAAATTTCTCTATTGATTATGCAAAAGAAAAGGTTGCCGCATGGAAGCATTTGATGAAAAATGAAAAATATGTATGTATCGGTGGTGCTTTTGCTGGCTCACATAAAAAAATAGTGGATGGAAGAGAAATCACAGAACATGGTTGGATATTCGAGAATTTAAAAACAAAAAAAGGCTGTGATTCCTATTTTTCCGGATGGTGCAAATAGATTAAACGGAGTAAAATACCTAATGAAATATATTATCCGCGACTTTCAACCAACAGAGGCATAGGAAAATCACTGACAGAAAAATGTCTGGAATATGCTGCTCGTGATTTAGCGCCATTTATCTCGTTACACACGAGCCCAATTATGAAAATCGCGCTAAGCATGTATTTACGGATGGGCTTTAAATTTGAACAAGAGGTTTCTCCAATATGTGGAGCACCCTATAATATTTATATCAAACATTTAGAGGTATAAAGGAATGTATTCGAAAATCATAAATTTCTTTAGTACGAAATCTGTAAAAGAAAAAATCGCAAATGGGACATTATCAGAAGCGCAAATCTTTATTTATTTCTACTTAATATTGATGTTCGATACAATCAGCTTCGTTCAACAATGGTTAGCTATTGCAGGAAAGCAACCCACCCTTCTTGATTGGGTAAATATTTGGGGATTGCTAATCATAAATGCTATTGGCTATATCGTCTTATTTTTGGCAAATGGCGGAGCAAAAGGACATCATTTTCTAAAAAAATTTTTTTCTTTTTCATTTACGGTAGGTTATAAATACGCCATTATTTTTTTCATATGTACTGCATTATTAACATCACAGACTCTAGTTATAGCAGTTGTTATTATTTTAAATACGTTAATGGTAGCCAACATTGGTCTACGCATCTATCAAACACGATAAATTTGAAATTGTTAAATTTACGTGGATTTTTAAACCAAAATCTAACAGAATACTATGAAAGAAAGCGCGAAATATGATTAACTACTTGAATAAAAGCAACTTAAAATTAACAAATCATTTTTTGGTAGAAAGAACCGTTTTAAAATGACATAAAACGTTATTTGTAAAAATGCACAGATCAACCAGAGTCTGTCGTCAATTAACTCCACTCACGTCGTCCCGCGGCGCCCCCGCCCCCGCCCCGACATATTTATTTTTTAGAGAGAACACAATATATAAAAAAATAAAAAAATA
>CAZEEF010000137.1:0-5697 GCA_964511095.1 uncultured Coxiellaceae bacterium
TAAAACGGCATCCTCTCAATAAAAATTTTTTAGCGATCGCATTCGTTGACGATGATCCTGCACGCAAAGGTTATGAACTGCATGGCATACGCGTCGCAGGCAACTGTCAAGCTATTCCACGATTGGTATCTCAATTGAAAATTGATTTAATTCTGATAGCTATTCCATCAGCAAGCAGTCACCGCATGCGAGAAATTGTTAATTATTGTGAACAATCAAAAGTGACTTTCAGAACGTTACCCGGATTAAAAGATATTGTCGATGGTACAGTCAGTATGAATGCATTACGAGAAGTGCAATTAGAAGATTTATTAGGCCGCGAACAAGTCTCACTTGATTGGGATGCCATCAAAGATACCATTACGCATAAAACAATTTTAGTGACAGGTGGAGGGGGTTCCATTGGCGCAGAATTGTGTCGTCAAATTGCCAAACTGGCACCGAAAGAAATTATTATAATAGATAAAAATGAATTTAATTTATATGAAATTGAAAAAGAATTGCAGGATAAACAACCTGTAAAAATTCATGCTCACCTTTGTTGTGTGACAGATAAAACAGAAATGAACAAATTATTCAATTTATATCATCCCGAACTTGTGTTCCATGTTGCCGCTTACAAACATGTGCCCTTATTAGAAAAACATTTACGAATTGCTATCCATAACAATATTATAGGCACCTATGTAACAGCTCATTTGGCTAATCAATTTCATGTGGAAAAATTTGTGTTAATTTCAACGGATAAAGCCGTTAATCCAACTAACATCATGGGTGCCACCAAACGCGCGGCGGAAATCATTTGTCAAAATTTTAATTTGCATTCTCACACGCAATTTATCACGGTACGATTTGGTAATGTACTCGCCTCATCTGGCAGTGTTATTCCATTGTTTCGCAAACAAATGGCTGAAGGCGGACCTTTGACAGTGACACATCCTGATATTTCACGGTATTTTATGACCATTCCAGAAGCGAGCTTACTCATTTTGCAAGCTGCCAGCATGAGTCAATGCGGTGAAATTTTTGTATTGGATATGGGAAATCCCGTTAAAATCAATTATCTCGCAGAGCAATTGATTAAATTATCTGGAAAAAAAGTCGGAGAAGATATTGCGATTCAATACACTGGATTGCGGCCGGGTGAGAAATTGCATGAAGAACTTTTTCATGAAGAAGAAAGTATCAGTGAAACACGCCACCCCAAAATTCGTTCTGCAAAAGTACGATGGTTTCACTGGCAATCGCTTTTATATATTCTGGATCAAATCGAAATAGCCTGTGCATTATCAGATGACATTCAATTAGAAAAATTATTATTTCAGCTTATACCCGAATATCATCAATCGATTCAATCCGTCGCATCGTCACAAAAATCAAATGAAGTCTCTCTGGTATGAAGAAATTATATTTATTGATGGTCATTATTTTTTTATCGGGTTGTAATGTGATGCCGGGCATGCAAAATCCGGATATATCACAAATGCATAAAGTTACCAGTCCTACAGATTATACCGTTCCCCTATTAATCCCTATTACCCCCTCTTTGATTCATGACCAACATATTTCAACCTATGATTATCATATTGCCTCAGCGGATATATTAAATATTTCTATTTGGGAGCATCCGGAATTATCGTTACAGGAATCCCATCCTAATCAAAATGGCGGATTACTGAGTCAACAAGGCGCGCCGGGACAAGAGGGATTTTTAGTGAATCCACATGGCTATATTTATTTTCCCTTAATTGGAAATGTTTATGTCGTCGGAAAAACGGTCGAACAAGTTCGGCGAGAAATGACCGTCAAATTAAAAAAATATATTATTAATCCTTCTTTAAACGTGCGTATCGCGGATTTTCGTGGAAGAAAAGTCTATATCATCGGTGAAGTGAAAAAGCCGGGCTTTATTCCACTGAATGACCAGGCACTTTCAATTACCGATGCGATTGTTCTGTCAGGCGGGCTAGATTCCAATGCAGCAGATCCTACACACATTTATATCATTCGTGGAACTATTGATAGACCTTATATTTATTGGCTCAATGCCAAAACACCCGAAGCGTTACTCTTGGCAGAACATTTTTATCTAAAACCAAATGATATTTTATTCATTTCTTCTGCTGCGGCTACGCGCTGGAACCGTGTATTAAATCAATTGTTACCGACTATTCAAACCGTTTGGTATACAAAAGCAATTATCAATAATTAAAAGATTCGATAAACAGAATGGGTATCTCATGACGATGATCGCAGCAGAGTATGTTAATTTAGCTTCACACTGGCACAGTTTATCTAAAAATAAATGGTTTATTTTGTGTGTCAGTCTATTAATGAGTTCTCTATGCATGATCTATGCAATGCACAAACCAAAACAATATCAGGCTAGCGTATTACTGCATATTCATCCCAGTCAACGCAGCAGTCTTGGCAGTATTACTAATTCTAATCAGACCACCTATAAAGATAATATTTCAGAAGAACCGATTTCTGTCTTAATCGCATTGATACGCTCAAGATTTATCCTGGAACCCGCCATCCAATCACTGAATCTGGACGTCAAGATTACGCCTTATGCACCGCATTTTTTTTCAAAAAAATATCACTCTCATCATCCTTTTGATTTGTCCCAATTCAATGTTCCATTAAATGATTTAAATAAAAAATTATATTTAGTGATTGAATCATCAAATCATTACAAACTTTATGCGGCAAATCATCAGTTACTATTAGCAGGTAACACGCGCGAATTAGTCACCAATGATGCTGGGTTTTCAATCAATATTGAGAGTATCACTGCATCACCTCATAGTGAATTTATTCTTATAAAACGACCTCGATGGGAAGTGATGAATGAAATTCTTTTACGATTACATATTATTGATTTAGCTGGAGAAACTGATGCTTCAACTCACTCCGCTGATATTTTACAACTCACTTTAACTGGACATAATCCACAAAACACTCTGCGGTTAATTAATAAAATTGCTTTAATAGCACAGGTCAAAGATAGAGAACGAAAAATTGCAGAAGCAAAAAAAACGCTGACATTTTTATATGAACAATTGCCCATTGTACAGGACTCTTTAAAAAAATCAGAAATGAAATGGAATCAATATCGATTCACTAATAATAATATGGATCCAAAATTACAAGCCCATTATCTTTTCACGCATTTATCTGATATCGATAAACAATTAGAAATAATTCGCATCAAAAAAATTGCACTCATGCAGCAATTAACAGACCGTCATCCTGATATTATTGCATTGAATGAAACTGACTATGCATTACAGAAACAACGAAATGACATTCTTACGCAAATTAAAATGACAACGCAGGCAGATCAAATTGATATGAATTTAGCGCGTGAAGTGGAAGTCAATAAAAATCTCTATATGCAGTTGCTAGACAAAATTCACTCGGAACAAGTGATCACGGCCGGTATCGTCAGTGATATTGGTATACTCTCATTAGCCACTTCTCCTGAAACAGCCACACGGCTCAAACCCAGTTTATTGGGTTTGGCTGGTTTTTTAATGGGTTTACTATTAAGTTCGCTGGGGATACTGGTTTGGGAAATGTTTAAAAAACCCAAATTGGAATGCCTGGATTTCACTCGAAATACGAATTATGATGCCAGAGAGGCAGAAAGGGCCTAAATGAAATACTCTATGAAATCCTAAACAAATACGCGCGAGATGCGCGTATTTGCCTAAAATGAAAATAGCTTTTTCAACCTTATATTCTCACACCAGCACTCTGCGGAAAGGTCACAAAATATTTAGTTCTGCTGTTATCACCATCATTTTCCTGCGTGAAGGCTTCTTTGTATAAATTATTTGTCCACGTTAAATGTGTGACATTTTTTAATAATACATCGTTATTCGTCCAAAAGAGTCTGGCTTCATCTGTCATAAAACGCTGTACAAAATAATTGTTACTGACAATTAAATTATCGACATCACTTGCAGCAACGCCATAACGATTTTGTGCCATGTAATTATTGGTGATTGTGATATTGTTACTGACACCATTGGATTTTCTAACGGATGTTAATCCACCTAAATAAGCCAATTCTGACGTTTCAGGATAGGTATAAACATTGACAGCATAGGTTATACCGCCTGAAATTTTGTTATTATCAATCGTTACATTGTGACTATTTATCATATAAATGCCATGACAAGTCGGCGTTAATAATTGATTATTACTGACTAGCATATTGTTAGAATTAATTAAATCAATTGAATTGCCTAAATGATTATTGCCTGAAAACATAACTACATTATTTACAATTTTCGAATTGTTTCCGACCATGACGATATTGCCATAACTATTATTGGCCAATAAATTATTCTGCACTAAGGCATCGTCAGAATTTATCAAATATAATACGCCGTGAAAATTGGTAAATTTATTGTCCGTAATTTGAAAACCTGTTGTATAATCGCTCGAAGAAGTAATCAATAACCCTGCTGTATAGGATTGATCGATTTGGAAAGCATTACCTTTGAGTTTAACCGCTCCTGATCCAATTTGCATGACATACTGTAATGACTGCGTTAATGGATGAGGCGTAATACCGACCGCTTTAATATTGAAAGTATTATTCTGAAAATCAAGATCACCCGATTCAACATTAAAAAGCACTGGATTCGTGGATGACAAGGTTCCTTGTACCGTGCAATTAGCCAGTGTTAATTTCGCATGATTTTTTATAAGAAAAGAACCGTGTGACATATCCAGTGTGCTATTGCTATATGTCATCGTTTGATCAATGATAGTATTGGGCGCAATAACAATCGTCGTTGCATAACTCATACAGCTGAGTAATAGCCCTGATAAACAGACAAAAACACTTAACATCCTTTTCATGGTAGATTTCCTTATTGATTAAAATTTCATTCTAGTCGTTTATGGCCGTTAACCGCAAGTTTATTACCAAATCACACTTACCCGATTTTCAACAAGTTTCTTGATGAGCTCTTCATTTTGCTCTTTTTCCAGGGGTTAACCTTGCATCACTCAAACAGTATCATCATCTGATAAACCAAAATCATTTAATAATGTTTTAATTTTATTTTCAAAATCTTTATTTTTAGCCTGTCTATTTTTATTTAACTCTAAATATTTGGATTGATCATTCGTCATTTTTTCATTACTTTTTTGAGAGGATGTTTGCGTACTTTCATTTGTCATATTAGATTTATCAGAATCATTTATAATACTATTAAGATTGGCATGTTCTTGCATTGATACTAGCGTATCAACCGTTGTTGATAACCCTTTTACAATAGGTGCCAACATGACAAATTCATTAGATGATTGCCAACCTGAGCCAGAATAATGAGCATAGTTTAAAACGGAATTGAATGTATTACTGATCATTCCACCTGGTATGTTTGACGGCGCGCCATGTATGGATGCGTTATAAGAATTATCAGCATAATTATTCAATGGCGTATTTGTACTTGTATTCGTATAGGAAGTGTTGAGTCCCTGTATTTCCATGGCATTCAAATTCGAAGTTAAATTGGGATTTGCTAATGCTGTGGCCATAGTTAACATGATATTAGATGAGGCAGTAGCAACAGGTGCAGCCTTAGTGATTCCAATAGCAAGCGCTTGCGTTGTACTTAAAGTGCCGTCACTTGCAATAACATTGACGCTGTAACTTGGTTTCGTTTGATAATC
>CAZEEF010000138.1:0-5669 GCA_964511095.1 uncultured Coxiellaceae bacterium
ATTTTATTTTTCTAAAAATGCGCTAAAAACGGCATATTCTCTTTTGCCGTTGGGGTAATATTTATAAAAATCCGGACAAAAACAAATTGCCCGGATTTTTTCCTAAAAAAAAGTTATAGGGGCAATTTTACCGCCAACGATTCAAACATTTCAACAACAGGCGGTTTTGAAAAAAGTTCCGGGGCTTTTGCAAAAAGCGCCTCGGCGACTTTACCCGATAGATGTTCCTGTCGTCCTGTTTCATCTGGGAAAGCGTCAAATATTCCGAATGTTGATGCGCCTAGTCGAATAGCAAACCATACAGTTGTATTAGGTTCTTTTTCTACAATAGGCAGACCACTTCGTAGGAAATTTTCTACTTCCATTTCTTTTCCAGGCTTACTTTCCATTCTGACAAATAAACCCAATTTTGCGATATCGATAGTATGCTTCATTCAATTTCTCCTGAGTCAATCTCTATTCTATCTATTGGTAGATAGATAATAGGGTTAAAAAAATTAATCCCTGCAATAACGGCTAATAATATGCTTCCTCGCGACCGTTAAATGTCCCTCGTCCTGAAACAGTCTGGCTAATAACAATGCACCTTCTATTAGCGATAAAATAAGTAATGCCTCATTTTTAATAGTTTTTTTATCGAGTTGAAATTCTTTTCTATCAACGGCTTCTATCAATAATCGTTTTATCCCATTTTCAAGACGGGTAAAAAAGATTCGCACTTCATTTTGAATCATATCAGGTAACGTCAATACATCGGATGCCAACATGCCGCCTAAGCACATTTTCTGCTTATCTAAAAATGTGTTAGCAACAATCCCGTTTATAAATCGTTCCAATTTTTTTTTAGAAGATACATTTTTATTATCAATCAGTTGCTCTAACACATCACACAAGGCATCAATATGTTTTTTCACAACCGCTTTGCCCAAATCTGCTTTGGTTGGAAAATAATAATGAATGCTGGAAGTTTTCACTCCAACAAGGGTTGATATGTCTTTATAGCTAAAGGCATTATACCCTTGCGTTTGAATCAGGTTCTCTGCTACATCCAAAATGTGTTGATATATGTCATGTTGTTTCATCATGAAGCGGATTCTATCTATCGATAGATAGAATGTCAACCGCTTTGTTGAAATTAAATCAGCAAACGTGTATTATGTGTTCAATAAATATCAGTAGCTCATGCTAAGACGAGGATTATAATGAAATTTTTATTTAAACTGGGTTGTATTTTATTATTTTTACCTTTTTTACCTTTTATATCTTTTGCATCACCCTTAAAGCCTGACAATAATTTTTTGATCTTATCCGATATCCATTTAGATAAACAATCCACCCATCAAATGGAAATCAGTCCCACTCGGGGAATTCAGGATAATGATTTGGACTGGGCGACTTTTCAACTTCTTCTGGCAGCCACCCATCGCAGTATTCAGGCAGGTATTATTACGAAGCCTCAATTTATTATTGTGTTAGGGGATTTGGTTGGGCATATGCGATCAACTTCCACCAGTGCGGAAGAAAGTGAAACACTTGTGTTTAACGCAGTCAAAAATACATTTCCAGACACGCCACTCTTTTATGTTTTTGGGAATAATGATTCTCTGACAGTGAATTATGGACCGTTCAGCGATTCAGCATCGCCAAATGTATCTAAAAGTCCATATGATGTTGCAATAAATGAGGGTCACTGGAAAAATGGATTTTTATCGACAGGCGTACAATGCGGCAATCAAAAAAATATTTTTCCCTGTCTCATGACTCAAAATACGGTGAATGGATATTATTCTGCTTATCTTAAACCGCAATTACGTTTAATCACTTTAAATAGTGTCTTGTTTTCACCCAGGAGAACACAGGTTTCCGAAAAAGATGCTATGAGTCAGTTAGATTGGCTCGAACAACAATTAAAAACAGCTGAAACAAATAAGGAATCCGTCCTGATTGCCATGCATATTCCACCCGGCAACAATGTATTTGATCATTCTGCCTTTTGGCTGCCTGCAGAACAGGATGCTTTTCTGAAATTGTTGAATAGCTATCAAAATATCATCCTCGGAATATTGTCTTCTCATACGCACGCGGAAGAATTAAAAATTATTAAGGATGGCTCAAATAAAACAATTTCAGGTGTCTACTTTACGGCTGCATTATCAACGTCGCATGGAAATGCACCGTCAGAAAAAACATTTTATATTGAGAAAAAGGAAGGAAAATGGCTGCTCTCAAATTATGAAACATTTTATATGAAAGATATTTTATCCAATTTAATTTTCAATAAATTATATGATTATCAAAATTATTACTGTGAAAAAGACCACGAGGGTTTATCTGCCTGTCTCGATAATATTACACCTGAAAAAATGAAAAAATATTTTAGTGCTGGCAACCCAAACTTTGATGGCACCATGAATTCACCTGGCGATTTTATTTTGATTCAAAAAAATGACTAGTCATTTTTTAATAAAGGTACTGTGTCGGATTATCGGGACATTCCGTTAATCCGCATTCGAGATAGACATTTATAATATTTAATGCGAGTAATAAAATTAAAGCGATAAAGAAAATATTGACTAGCCATTTAAACTTTCCATTGACGGCTTTTACATAATATTGTCTGTCAAATCCCATCAGGAAAGTCGTTGCAACAATGATGAGAATACAGGTAATGAGCGACCAAGTATAAAGATGATAACCCAAAAAGGCTGCGCCATAGGCACCTGATCCGGGTACGACATGCAACGCAACCTGTCTTAATGCAACAAAACTGGTAAAAATAGCGCTCAAAATAACAATGGAATAGTGACTGGGGCGTAAACCAAAACGCAAATTCAACAAATAGCCGAAGGCAATACAAAAAAAGCCAACGCGCTGTAAAAGACAGAGCGGGCAGGGCAGTTCATTCAGCAAATATTGAAATGAGCTTGCCATTAACAAGACGAGACAGACACCCGCGAGTTCAATCGCATTACACATTTTTTCTAATTTATTATTGCCAAGATTTGCCCATGCCATAATCATTTCCCTCCATTTAGAGTTGAATCGTTAATGTGGATGTCAGATGGTGATGGAACCAGACAATGGCTGTTAAAAAAGTAATTGAAAACAAATAAATGGCAGGTTTGCGGTAGCCCGCCCAAGCAGTCAGGACGGCAATTAACAATATTGAAAAGATAGCAATCAGCATGTGGAAACCTCCCTGTCAATTGTCGACTTTAATTATCTGTGTTTTTCAATGGGAAATATAGACTCACCGCATTTTTATTTTGATTTTTAACTAAACAATTGCAATAATAAGTATATTATATGAACAAAACGAGGTTGCTTATTATGGCTCCAGATGATGAGAATAAAGCCGCAGAAATCACTTATAACTATTATCTTTCATTGATTCGCGAGCATTCAGGCCACAGTTTTATAGCGGTTCTTAAAAAAAATCCTACGACAAAAGAAGAGTATATTATTGCAAGTTTTGGATTATATGCCACCCACAATTCAGGTAAATCTCAAGTCATCAGCTGTGGATTGACTTCGGAACCGGGACGCATTCGATCAGAACACTGGTATTTTCAGGAAAAAGAAGAAGTGAAAAGATTGCATGCAAAAACATTTCTGATCACTCAACAGCAAGCAATGGATATTTTAAGGCAAGTCCAAACTGACTCAGCTATAAAAAGATTTGAAAAAGTTGATGAATCCAAAATAAAAGCATTACCTGATTCTCTTCAAACTATTTTTACGGAAAAGGAAAAAGAATTTTATTGTTGGTTCAGATATCATTTAAATAAAAATGAAAGAGGGGGGCCGCGTTATAACGGTTTTAATTTTAATTGCCATAAATATGCTGTTTACATTTTAAGAATGGCTGATATTAAAGATGCCTATCTGGAACGTCATTTATATCTTAACTCACTCCATCAGCTATCGCACTTTAAAAAGAGAGGTGAAATTAGCGAGGCAAAACCGACATCGCTTGAATTTCCTGAGTCTTACAATAAGATTTTTAAAAAATATCATGAACCTATAGAAGGTGCCGTTGCCTTGTTAGAAGACTATTGCGGCACCTTTTTTCATCCTGCACGCCATTTTAAAGAAGAAGTCGGTCAGGCGCTAAAAAAAATAAAGGAGCATTCTAACGTATATTCGGATATCGAATCCATTGTACACAAAGTCACACTTTTTATTACGCCTTATCGTAACTATGGCGGCTCTTTGCAAAGACGTTTGGATTATCTGGAGGGACAGGCAATATTAATAAAAAATCAATCTCGATCCACACTGTAGATTTTCTGTTAATAACCCACAGGAACCTCCTTTTGGAAACGAAAGACGGTCATGCAAAGTATTGGACACTTTTAAAAGGAGATTGCACTATTCCAGTTAATTATAGTAATCTTGCGGCCGGATATGCAGGCTCTTAACGCTGCGTCAATATATTGGAAGCTTGAATTTTCGGGAGAATGAATGATGGCCAAAACGCGCGAGTCCGATAACCATCCTTTAGTCAATTCAACAGAGCTTCTTTCCTCTCTTCCTCCTGAACTTCGTACGATCGTGTCCGATTATTTGGATACAAGTATAAAAATCCCTTCCAAAGAAATGACAGAATTATTTTCAAATAAGTTAGGAAATCCTACGTTGTTTGGGTTTACCGTGACTACTTTACTCAAGCAATTAGCTAAACGTGCGGCTAATCTTCTTCTGCATGGCGGTGAAAAAGAAACTGAAGAACTGTTTGAGATTTTGCAATACAATCCTGATATTTCAATGATGAAAACGGAGGGGATAGATCCTAATGGAAATATTGTGCCAGGTACGCTACCGGAAATTGCTGGGAAAGCAGGGGATATGACTGCCGTACAAGCCGCTCAACCTCAACCTATCCTACACGATATTAAACAGCGCGGATTATTTGAGCTAATTATTTCACTCAGAGGAAAATGTTTATCATTTGAAGAAATAGCTACTCTACGCAATATGATTGACAGTAATGAAGATGCGCATACAAGAAAAATAACACGGGCCATTATACAGTTTGGTAATGAGATGTTACTGTCTGGCACCGATGAACAGTATCAATCTGCATTAAAAACATTTCAGGATGCATTAAAGCCTAGCACCATTGCTTTGAATTTTGTATTTGATCTTATGATTTTAAGCGATGCTGCCGATTGGTTTCAAGAAAATAAAGCACGGTTTAATGATCAGCAAACGTTACAATTTTGGAGAGATGGATTTAATGAATTACTGAATCATTTATCTTCGCGTGATAAACAATTACTACAGGCTGGCATTTTTTCTGATGACGAAATTATAGAATATCGATTTGAACTGATGCCAGAGGATTTTCAAGAAATGAAAATGCCGGCTTTATCGAAAGGCCTCATATATTATTCTGTGGGTAACCATTATTACTTGCAAAATGTCGATGGAGAAATTCATCAAGGAAAAATTGATCGAGGAGGATTGGAATCTTACGGAACACTAGGCATCCATTCGTTACGTATACAGATCGGCTATAGTGGGTGGAAAAAAGAGATTTTAAAATTAATTGCAAAAAATGGACACATTCAATTAGAGCCTAAGACTGCGCCGGCTCGTTGTTTGAATCAAGACATCTTATCTCCTGATAATAATTTACTGTTATTATTCAGGCCACGGGAACGTTT
>CAZEEF010000139.1:0-2166 GCA_964511095.1 uncultured Coxiellaceae bacterium
CCGCCTGGAAACAATACATAAGGATCATTCATTAATTTATAACTGTATCTGGATAGGGTATCTCGTAATTCCACTGGAATGTCATCTTCATCAATGTTTAATTCATCAGCCTGTTCAGCAAATGTTTTTTCACGCGGTGCGGCGCCTGCTGGAGGAGTCACTTCCATTTCGACCTCTTTGGCCTCTGGAACGAGGAGGTCAGGAATTAAAACTTCAACTAATTCGGGGTTAACTCGTCGGGCATTGAATTCCGAAATACATTTAGCAGCGCTACCTGCGAGACAAGCAGTGATAAATACGCTAAGCAAAGCAATCGCGCTAATAAGCTCAGGCGCATCGTCCAGCATCTTCTGAAAATCATTTTCCGCAGATTGTTTACCGGCTGCTTTAAATTTATCAGTGATTTCCACTTGCGAACAATTGACCTCTGCATAGACGTATTCTTCAGGATCAATCCAATAACATTTAACAAATTCCCCCTTGGCGATATGTGTCTTATAAAATAAATGCCGAGAATTTAACAACAAAAACTCTTTTCTGTCAGGATTAAATGCGGAATAGTGATAACCGATCCCGCAACCAATGAGGCCGCCTAATCCAATGATGCCGCCCATGAGTAAGGCATATGTTCTATCTTGCATAGGTTGTGACTCCTCTTATTTAAAGGATCTATATATCACATATGGAGCGGAACAATAAATTACAATACCATGACAGTTGATAACCCTTTTTCAGGGTTTGCATAAAAAAAACCTAATAGTTTCTTAATATTAATTAGATACCCTTTAATTAAATAACAAAGAACAGGTCGTTTTATTTTATTAAGGAGTGACATGGACGTTCTCATTCAATTCATTCTCACCATTCCTCTTGAAAAAGTCGCTGTTGTGTTATTTTTTATAGGCTATTTAAATGACCCTGAAACAAAAGATGTGTTGAAATCCGTTTTATTGCCGCTCGCACGGGAAAAAAAGTTGTCTGAAAGAGAGATCAGTATCGATCCCATCGCAGCAGAAATCGCACAATTTAACAGTCTTCTCGCAACCGCCTGGCATGCGCTAACAAAAAAATCATTAAATGAAGATGATCGTATTCCTTTAAATTGCAAATTATTGATGGCGGTTAAAAATAAAAAATTTTCAGAATTGCGAGAAAAAATCACGGCGTTGATCGAGCTCTGTTACAAATATAACTTAGCAGGCTACGAGGGAAATAATGCATTGACTTCCATTTATAGCGCATTATTGAGCGTCGATAATATGGCCGACGATGTTCCTCTCGATGACACATTTTTTTTTCTTAAAAAATTATTAGCAGAATCCAAAGACGATATTCATGAAAAAATTAAACGGGCTAATGCCGTGAGTGATTTTTATTGTTCGATCTATAATCGCGATTTCATTGATCGAATTAATTTACTCAATGAATTAAACAGAGAGCTCAATCATATTCAAATCCTGTTAAAACCGTTTATTGCGCAGGATGAACAAAAATCAGAAACGATAGACGAAAAAATAGTGCCTGTTTATCGTGTTTTTTTGGCATTGCAGCAATGTATTTTTGATACAGAAAAAAGTGTTGTAGCGCGTTTGGAAGCGTTCAATAACCTATTGTTGGAACAAAAACAGAAAAAAGAATGGATCAATCGGGAAGAAGTCATCGATTTTTTGCCGAAAGATTTTTTTGAAAATTTGGATTTGATATTAGAAACGCATCACGATTTATTATTGCCGTTGCCTGTCAAAACGACATGGAGATCGGGATTACTGGATTTTGCCAGTTATGCTGTCACGCCGGCCGTGCAATTTTTTGGGATGTTTGGACGTACAGCGTCAGCATCTCAGCCATCGACGATTTCTGTCGTGGCTGTTAAAAAATCACCGTCGCATACTCACGAAAAATGACAGGTTTAATCTATCCTCACCCCAATATCATGCGGAATGCCATCCGGCTGTTCGGCGAGATACGCCACCAACTGCCAGTTGATTAAAGTCACTTGATGACGCGGCGTATTTTTTTCGATACTTTTTATAATGCCGGCCATGTTGGAGGTTTCTTCATTACTGCGTTCTTCAAGCGGCATGTGTGCTTCGAGATATAATTTATTATCATTCCATGCGACTTTATAAGGCATATCAATAATCGCAACCGGCGTGCCGGGTGTGA
>CAZEEF010000139.1:2266-5625 GCA_964511095.1 uncultured Coxiellaceae bacterium
GCATAATAATTATTTTCCTTATCCTGCTAAAAATGATGAACTTCTCAGCCAGTGTCGATCAGGATAGTAGGCGACCACTAGCGTATTATCTTTAATTGTATCGATCAAAGGGCGGGCCGTTTTTTCACTGACCGCCGGACAGCCCCAACTTCTGCCCAATAATCCATATTTTCTAATCACATCACCCGTCGCATACCATGCGCCATGAAAGACGATATCGCGTCGATAAGCATTGTCATTAATACCACGCTCTAATCCCTGCATGCGTAAGGAGTAACCATTTTCACCGACGTAAGCTTCCCGAGTTGTGACAAAAACGCCAATGCTGGATTTTAAACTGCCTGGCTCATTTGAGAAAGAGGTGGCATTCACGTTTCCACTATTTTTACCATGCGTGACCCAAGTATTAAACAAGACCTTGGCTCTTTTGAGATCGACGACCCATAAACGTTTTTCGGTAGAAGGTTTGGAATAATCAATAATGGTGAGCAATTGTTTATTATCCAATCCTCGCCTGCGCGCGTTGAGATACGCGTTCAAGCTCAGTTTTAGAACACGAGAATCCAGATTATTCGTTTGTGAATTGATGGAACGTGTTTCTTTGTCTATCCATGCCTGTGTCCCAGGCGATTCTTTAATGGTGGGTAAAAAAATGTCAAATGGACCCCAACCTGTAATGCTAAAAAAAATAAAAATAGATAATATATATCGATACATTTTCACGAGTGATTCCACTTAAGTTATGTCACGCCAGCATGCTTTTGGCTGGCATTTAAACGTTTTCAAGGGATGCCAAACAAATACGCTGGCATGACACGGTGAGTTGATGTTATTTCGAGCTCACAGCCCCGCATGTTAATCATTTTGTATCGCGATGTCAAAGAATCAGCCAACAAATTGAACAAATTGAACCCTATATTGTAAGAAAAACAAACAAAACTATAGCGATTAGAGAGAGAAAAAGGTATATTTTCGAGCTCTCTGTGCGAGACACGCATAGAATAAATTTTACACATTACAAATTGATAAACGGAGATAACAAAATGAAAAAAATTGCATTAGTATTAGCGGCTATGGCTTCTGTATTAGTTTTGGCAAGCTGCGCGAGCAAAGGTACAACAGTCGACCAAACCGCTGCACCGCAAACAACGGCACCGGCACATCATCATGGACATCATGATTACAAAGGTGAAGTAAAGTAATATGATAAGGGGGTGTTCTACCCCCTTAATTTTGACTGACGTGCAGGTGATGACATGAGCCAATCCAAAAAAATTCGGGTAGCCGTTTTATACGGTGGCCGTTCAGGCGAGCACGAAGTTTCATTATCTTCTGCAATGAATGTCATTCAAAATCTTGACCGTACACGTTTCGAAGTCGTGCCAATTGGCATTGATAAAGAAGGTGTCTGGTTTTTAGGGGATGAAAAATTGCGTCTTTCGCGTGAAGCAGAACGCATGCTATTCAAACCCGACTCCATCGGACAGTCATTACAACGGGTGCAACCGACCCAGTTACTGGCTCAGTCCAAGCAATCAGAACGTATTTTTGATGTTATTTTTCCCGTGATTCACGGCACATTATGCGAAGATGGCACTGTGCAGGGATTACTGGAATTGGCGGATGTGCCTTATGTTGGGTGCGGTGTGCTTTCTTCCGCTGTGGGTATGGAAAAAGATTTCTCCAAACGATTAGTCCGTGAAGCGGGTATTTCAGTTCCAGCCTATCGCGTGATCAATCGAGGCCAATGGAATAACAATCCTCAGCCATTTTGCCAGCGTATCGCAGAGGAAATCGGATTTCCCGTTTTTGTTAAACCGGCCAATACCGGTTCCAGTGTCGGCGTCGAAAAAGTTAAAAAAGCAGAAGCGTTGGCTTCCGCTATTCAAAATGCATTTCGTTACGATACAAAAGTGATTGTAGAACAAGGCATTGATGCGATTGAATTAGAAGTTGCCGTGCTTGAGTCAAGCGATTATGGTTCAGATCCGATTGTCAGTGTCGTCGGTGAAGTCAGACCTCGTCATGAATTTTATTCGTATGCCGCAAAATATTTGGATGAAAACGGTGCGGAGTTGATTATTCCAGCGGTTATCCAGCATGAATTGGAACAACGCGTGCGCGAAGTTGCAAAAAATATTTTTAAAGTGCTCGAATGCGAAGGCATGGCAAGAGTGGATTTATTTCTTGAGCGTCACACGCAACACATTTATTTTAATGAAGTCAATACCATCCCCGGTTTCACGCAAATCAGTATGTATCCCAAGTTAATGAGTGCATCTGGCATGGCTTATCCGGAATTGCTGACGCATCTGATTCAGTTAGCCATTGCGCGGCATGATCGTAAATTGCAGCTTAGTCGTGAGTATGTTACTGAGAGTTAAAAAAATTGTCCTGCTTGTCTTGTTAAATCTGTTTTGTCAGTTAACTCATGCAGAATCACCCCGCGAACTTTCACTGGATGAAGCCATTTTGCTCGCTGTTCGAGAAAATCCAAACGTACAGACAGCGCAATTAACGCACGTTCAACAAAAATTCGCGCTGGAAATACAACAATGGGAATTCCAACCGCATTTTGCTTTGCAAGCCATTAAAACAACAACGCAAACTTATTCAACCACCAGCAATGGCATGGTGACGGCCAATGCGACTGGCATTCAACCGGCGGTGACACTGTTAACACCGATTGGCACACAAATGAATCTGGTTTCAACGAATAATGTTTCACATCATTATAACCCAACACTGTCATTGCAAATTGTTCAGCCATTGATTCGCGGTTTTGGCAGACCGATCGTCGAAGCGGCACTCGATAATGCAAAAGACAGTGAAACCATCAGTCGATTGAATATTGAATCGCAATTACGTAATACAACCACGGCTGTGATTAATGCGTATCTTGATGTGATATCGGCACAAAATACGTTAACGATCGATCAGCAGTCATTACATCGTTCAGAAGAATCGATTAGACAGACGCAATTATTTATCAAGGCAGGTCATAAAGCGGGTGTGGAATTAATTACAGTTGAAGCAGATGCCGCGAGTGCCAAAACAAAAATTGAAGCGGATCAGGATAATTTACAACAGGCAAAATATGCATTATTAAGTGCCATCGGTATTGATCCCAATTCCAGCATCACTGTGACAGAGGTGAATATTGAAAATCTTATCCAAAAATATCACGTTCCGACTCTGACACGCGCTAAAGAAATGATTTTGGAAAATGATATTCAATATCAAGTGGATAATATTACTTTGAATGGATCGACAAAAAGAAATTTACAGGCCGCTAACGATAATACGCGTTGGCAACTGAATTTGACACTGAATGGCAGTACGGGCAATGGAACGGGTGG
>CAZEEF010000140.1:0-5601 GCA_964511095.1 uncultured Coxiellaceae bacterium
CAAACCTGTCCCAAGACCTAATGCCACACGCCGTCCATAACGATTCATGGCAGCTGAATTCAAATATTTAATATTGCGAGCGTCATTCATATACGATGTAAATGTAGCGCAAAGAATAGGTGCATAATCATGAATGACTGCAAACGATGGCCATTTTTGCGCTGCTGCCATTTCTGCAAAATGCATGGGATAAGGATAGGCGTTTTCATAAATCAGGGTTTTGCCATCATAATATCCCGCACCACCAATACAAATAGCATCCGCTGCTCTAAAACGTAAATCTAACCCCGATTCCAACTGCTGAATTAACTGTGATAAAGATGACGTTTCTTTTAATTTCACGGAACAGGTTTTTTGACAGGCCAATTCAGTTGTTTCAGTATCATATTCTACGATACCAGCGGCACATTTCGTGCCGCCTAAATCACAGGAAATAATGTATTTTTTCATTGTGCTTCCACTGCCATTTTTTTGGGTTGACCAATTAAACGCAGAGGCAGTCTTTTTCGAATATTTTGTTCGATTTGTTCAAGCGTCACACCACACGTTTCGGGTGTTTTGTAATAACAAAAAATAAAACTCAAGACACACATGAAAGCATACAGTAAAAATGTTTTGCTGGGTCCGAGTGCATGTAATAAAGTCAGGAAACTGGCAGAGACGACAAAATTCCAGAACCAGCAGCTAAATACGGCAACGCCCATGGCGATACCGCGGACTTCCAGCGGAAAGATTTCTGAAACAACGAGCCAGAGAATAGCGCCTAAACTGAAGGCAAAACAGATAATAAAACTGAATGTGCAACCCATCGCAATCCAGCGCATCATACTCAATTGTGCACCGTATGAAAATGCAAGACTCAAGCCGACCAGGCTTAAACCCATTCCCACTAAACCGGTTAATAAAAGTGGACGTCGACCTAATCTGTCCAAATATAAAATGGCAAACACGGTGGAAAGCACATTCACTACACCGATACCCACCGTTGCCAGAATGGAACTCGACACATCGTGAAAACCCGCCATTTGGAAAATAGTCGGTGCGTAATAAATGATAGTGTTAATGCCTGTCACTTGCTGTATGAAGCCGAGCATAGCGCCCAGAAAGAGAACGGGTACAATCCACGGACTGAATAATTCACGGAAAGAAATTTGTTTTTTGACCAAGCTGTCTCTGATCGCATTGACTTCCTGACTGACGTTAGCCGTATTTCGTAAACGCTGTAAAATGTTAATGGCTTTATCCACTTTGTTTTGTTTGATGAGCCAGCGTGGGCTTTCGGGTAAAAATATCATTCCAATACTTAATAAAGTGGCTGGGACTAATCCAATGCTAAACATCCAGCGCCATGAACCATCAAAATTAGTGAATGCATAATTAATAATGTATGAACACAAAATACCGACGGTAATAGCCAATTGATTCAATGAGACTAACCCACCGCGTAATTCATAGGGTGCGATTTCAGCAATATAAAGCGGAGCCGTATAAGACCCAATGCCAATCGCGAGACCAATAATGAGTCGGCCAAATAGAATTTCCGGGACATAAGTCGCGAAAGAAGCGAGGGCAGTCCCTATGATGAATAAGGCTGAAATAACCAGCATGAGACGTCGACGGCCAAAACGATCTGTCAGATAGCCACTAAAAAGGGAGGCTCCCATGGCGCCTAACAATACACTGCTGACGATTAATTCTTTCATTTCAATTGAAAGTACGAAATCTTTTTCAATAAAAAGCAGTGCCCCGGAGATGATACCCGTATCAAATCCAAATAATAGGCCTGCAATGGCTGCAATTGCTGAAACAATATAAACAACTGTACGAGAGGGTGCTCTAGTTTCCATAGTGATGTATCCTTGCCGAAAAATTGACTTAAATAACATGATTTCATACGCCATGCAAGCTGGTATAATAACGTGTTATTTATTATTGAGATACGACATGTTGCTTGAATTATCACATCATTTTTTATTGCCAATCCTGTTTTTAACGGGTTTGACAGCAGGGACGGTCGATGCCATTGCGGGCGGCGGGGGTTTAATCAGTGTGCCTGTCTTGCTAGGCGTCGGTATGCCTCCCCATTTGGCATTAGGCACGAATAAGCTGCAATCGTCCTGCGGCACGCTGATGGCCGCGCATAGCTATTACAAACAGGGATTAATTGATAAAAACAGACTGATCACGGGCTTAGTGTTTACTTTCCTGGGTGCCTTGACCGGCGCGGTGACCATTCAAGTCTTAAGTGGTGATTTGCTTTCGAAAATGATCCCGGTTGTATTGCTTATTATATTGCTTTATACGATTTTTACTCCCCGCTTTGGTCACATGGAACAATCACCCAAAATCAGTCAACGCCTGTTTTTTGTCGTGTTTGGATTTTTACTGGGATTTTATGATGGTTTTTTAGGGCCCGGTGTGGGTTCATTCTGGGTCTTCGCTTTTATGTTTTTTGCAGGATTCAATTTAATCAAAGCAACGGCTTACACAAAAGTTTTTAATTTGAATACCAATCTGGTTGCTTTAGCCTGTTTTGCCCTGGGCCATAATATCGATTACCGTGTTGGATTATGCATGGCTGTAGGGCAAATCATTGGCGGACGATTCGGTGCTTATCTTGCCATTAAAAAGGGAGCCAACGTCATTCGTCCCATTTTTATCAGTGTGGTGGCATTGACATTAGCCATGCTGCTTTATAAAAATTATTTGAATGTTTTGGATAGAAATGATGTGATTTCTCTGACCGCTTTACTGCTTGTTATCACGGGTATGATAGGTCTATTCATCTATTTTAAAAAACTGAGAAGGCTTAGAATACGATGAGTCAGATGATTCCCATTCGCGCATTGAAAGATAATTATATCTGGTTAATACAGGATGATATCCATCATCAGGCTTTCGTCGTTGATCCGGGTGATGCAGCACCGGTGATTCATTATTTGCATGAACATCGTTTGACATTGGCTGGCATATTCATCACACATCATCATTCAGATCATTCTGCAGGGATTGCTGATTTATTAAATCAATATGGGACTGTGCCTGTGTATGGATTTATTCACAGTCAGGTTCCACACGTATCGCATTTTGTCAAAGAAGGCGATGCAGTCACTTGTGGTGAAATTGTTTTGCAAGTAGCAGAAATTCCAGGGCATACGCTCGATCATATTACTTTTTATAATAATGAAATCATTTTTTGCGGTGATACCTTATTCAGTGCAGGTTGTGGGCGTGTTTTTGAAGGAACTTATGAACAAATGTATGATTCGTTGAATAAATTATTTCACCTGTCAGATTTTGCAAAAATATACTGTGGACATGAATATACCTTGCAAAATTTGCAATTTGCAAAAGCCGTTGAACCGGATAATCATTTTATTCAAACAAAGATGGAAGCTGTTAAACAGTTATTGGCTGACGGAAAACCTACTTTACCTTCTTTATTGCGGGAGGAAAAAAGTATCAATCCATTTTTGCGTTGTAAAGAAAAAACGGTTATTCAGGCTGTAGAAAATCATACTCAAAAAACATTCACAAAACCGGAAGAAATATTTAAAGGGTTGCGTGAATGGAAAAATCATTTTTAATCGGGTGTTATTATGACATTTTCGGATCGTGCTCAATTAATCAAAAACAAAGATGTTTTTATTTCCTGCATTGTGCCTGTTTACAATGAACAGGCAAATATAGAAACTTTTTTCCCCTTCCTGGCTCAGCGTTTGGCAAGCATGACTCAACGATATGAAATTATTGTCATTGATGATGGCAGTCAAGATCAAACCATTGCTAAAGTCATGCAATTGCCGAAAGCATTCAATATCAAATTACTGGGTTTTTCGCGCAATTTTGGTAAGGAAACGGCATTAACGGCCGGATTGGAAAATTGTTCTGGCGATGTGGCCATTTTGATGGATGCTGATTTTCAACATCCTATTGATCTGCTTCCTGAATTTTTAAAGCAATGGGGCAATGGTTATGAAATGATTTATGGCGTTCGCAAAAATCGAGATAAAGAATCGCGAATCAAACGAAATTTTGCGCGTTTATTTTATTGGCTCATGTCTAAAATGACTAAAATTGATTTGCCAAATAATGCCGGTGATTTTCGATTATTGGATAGAAAAGTGATTAATGCCATCAATGGGTTTCAGGAACGCACCCGTTTTATGAAAGGGTTGTATGCCTGGGTCGGTTTCAAAAAAATCGCTGTGCCTTATGAAGTGCAGGAAAGAGTCGGTGGAAAAAGTTCATGGGGATTTTTTAAATTGACAGAATTGGCTATTACGGGGATTACAACTTTTTCTGATATTCCTTTACGGGTGTGGGGGTTTATCGGATTTCTTATTTCACTTCTTTCATTGGTATACGCCATTTATTTTGTCACAAGTACATTGATCTATGGAACGGATTTACCGGGCTTCCCGAGTATCATTGTTGCTGTGATGTTCTTGGGCGGCGTTCAGTTATTATCAATCGGTATTTTAGGGGAATATATTGCGCGTATTTTTACGGAAGTGAAAAAAAGACCTAAATATATTATTGAAACGAAAATAGGATTTGATGAGCCGCTTTGATAAAATTAATTTTTCCTTAATGTTCCTATGAGACACTTTTTTTTGATTAATTTAAATGGGAACGTCTCATGTCATCAACTCGCAAGATTCTTGCTCAAACTGTTCCGGAAGAAAAATTAACATCATTACCTAAGCATAAACCAAAACTCTCCGTCGATTCACTCTCTACGCCCACTCATATCACCGTACATCATAAATCAATTCGCAGTCAGAAAGGGTGTCCTTTCACGGAATCATTAATAAATACAATAGTGGAATCACGTTATTATGGCGGACGCAAAGGCTCGCTCGATCTGACGAGTTTAATTGAAGAAATTAAAGAGTTAGATACAGGGAAAAGTGTAGCCGAATTAAATTTAAAGCTCAGCAAGAAAGGATTATCACCTCTTTCATCGCCACTTGATCAGGGATTGCCTTTCGAAATTTTGCGTTCAAACAAGCATAGTAATACTTTTTTATTGAAAACAAATGATGACAAAATTTCTTTTTACGTCGGAGTCAGAGTAGTCGATGGCGAAGTAAAAAATTATATGGTGGTTTCAGGCGATAAAGAGTTTCAAAAAGTAAAAAATTTGTCAGATGAGTTGGAAAAACAGGGAGTCGATTTTTTGGCAGAGTTGGGTTTTAATCTTTGTTGTACGCCTGAGGAACAAAAATCAGACAGTCCAAAAGCATTGGTGGTTTCTCCGAGCAGTATGTATGCTCAGAAGAAAGATAAAAACATAGCAGAAGAGGCTGCGCCAGATGTCCCTGTTTTAAGCTTATCGCCAAAATAAGATACTGCATCTCGCACCAACGGCGTGCATAGGTATCTACACAACTAACTGTCATTCCCGCGGAGGCGCACTGTCGTCCGGTAAATCGGTATGATCATTACACACAAAAACGTGTCAAATCAAAAAAAAACCTGTCATCCCGCAAAAAAATTGCCCACTTATTTCGACAAGAATTTGGCGTGTAAGCAATTTTTTGTGCGGGATCCGGTAGTGGCTGTGACAAAAATATTCAAACCATCATGAAAATTTGA
>CAZEEF010000141.1:0-5505 GCA_964511095.1 uncultured Coxiellaceae bacterium
CAGCATTTTTCCAAACTTCTGGTTAAACTGGCGAAATGATTGATATCAGCCACTCAGAGGAAATTTATACCGTCAGCCGCCTGAATCGCGAAGCGCGATTTTTGCTGGAAGGGACTTTTCCGACACTGTGGGTCGAAGGTGAACTATCTGGATTCAAGGCTCACTCTTCGGGTCACTGGTATTTTTGTTTAAAAGATCAGGAAGCGCAAGTTCGTTGCGCCATGTTCCGCCAACATAATCGGAATCTGACATTTTTACCCAAAGATGGCATGCATGTTTTTACCAAAGTTCGAGTGAGCTTGTATGAAAATCGCGGTGAGTATCAACTGATCGCAGAGCACATGGAAGAAGTCGGTGAAGGAAAATTACGTCAGGCATTTGAAGCATTAAAAAAACGCCTCGCAGAGGCCGGGTTATTTGATTCCGCTCACAAAAAAACATTTCCCGCTTTTCCACAAACCATCGGCATCATCACCTCCCCGACCGGCGCCGCCATTAAAGATATTTTAAGCGTGCTTAAACGACGTTATACCTATGCGCCTGTCATTATTTATCCGACATTGGTGCAAGGCGAAACCGCCGCCGCCAATATTGTACAAATGATTCAACACGCCAATCGTCGCAAAGAATGTGATGTTTTAATACTCGCACGCGGCGGCGGTTCGCTGGAAGATTTATGGTGTTTCAATGACGAACGAGTCGCCCATGCCATTTATCAAAGTGAATTACCGATTGTAAGCGGTGTCGGACACGAAATCGATTTTACCATCGCTGATTTTGTTGCCGATTTACGTGCAGCGACGCCAACCGCCGCTGCCGAATTAATCACACCCGATCAAACCGAATTAAGCGAAAAATTATTTCATGCAAAAAAACAACTTATCCGCTTGATGACTCAAAAAATAATACAATTACAACAACACATTGTATGGACAAAAAAATATTTTCAGGAACAACACCCCAAACGCAAATTGATGGAACAGGCACAGAAATTAGATTTTTGTGAAATGAATTTGATTCGTTTACAAAATAAACTCATCGATCATTTGAAAGCAAAATTACAATTATTTGCTGGAAAATTAGATGCGTTAAGCCCGCTAGCCACACTCGAACGCGGCTTTTCAATTTCAACACGTGCCAAAGACAATAAAATTTTACGGGATGCGAAGCAAATTCATATCGGTGACAAAATTCGCATTCAATTAATGACAGGACGTTTGGAGTGTACAGTGGATGATAAAACGTAAACATGTTTTAATTTTAATGCACAATTATGATACCCAATTTATCGATATAGCCAACCAATATGTGACGTTGTTTGATAAAAATAAATATAAAGTCACTGTCGCGTATTTGTCTGGAAAAGCCGATGATGCTGTCAAAAATAAAACGATCAGCGAAGAAATTGTTTTCCTGAATTGTTCTAAAAAAAATATACGCGGTTTGAAAATAGCAGCCATTCAAAAATTAATTTTATTGTGTCGTAAAGAATCCTTCACGATAGCCATTAGCCATCGATATAAACCCATTTATATCATGCTGTGTGTTTCAGCCTTTTGTCGAATTGCCCAGAACGTTTTTGTCATGCATGCCATGAAAACAGTCAAGAATCCTATCCGAAGAGTATTGATTGCTGCACTCGCACAGAAAAATAGTTATTTTGCCGGTGTTTCCAACGCGGTACGTGATGATTTGCGTCATCATATTTGGCGCGTACCCAAGGAACGCATCATTACACTGTATAATTGCATCGATATGAAAACCGCAGAAAACAAATTATTTTCAAAAAAAGAAGCCAGACATCAATTAAACATTCCGGAAAATACGTTACTCATCGGCACTGTTGGACGTCTTGCGCCCGAAAAAGATCAGAAAACACTGATTTATGCGTTTCTGAATGCAAAACCTTTTTTGCCGGACGCCAAATTATTACTCATAGGTGATGGTCCACTCGAACAGGATTTAAAACAATTAGTGAAGCAATTACAGTTGCAAGACGATGTCATTTTTTCAGGGTTTGTGCCGGACGCACAGCGTTATTTAAAAGCGTTTGATATTTTTATGTTAACGTCAACCAGAGAAGCGTTTGGGCGCGTCTTGATTGAAGCGATGATAGCGAAAGTGCCGGTGATTGGAACACGTACGAACGGCATTCCAGAAGTGATTGGCGATGCGGGCATTCTGGTGGAAGCAGGTCATGCGCCATTGTTATCGTCTGCCATTCAGGAAATCGCCATGCTTCCGCCCGCGGAAAAAGCACTCTGGGGGGATAAAGGGTATGATCGTGTCAAAACACATTTCTCGACAGACCAGTTTAGAAAAGATTTCTGGCAATTTGCAGTCGATGCATGACATTAATGCATCGTAATCACTTTCGGCTGCACGAGTCGCGCAAAATCATCATAAGACATTTTCACTAATTCAGAATGCGAACCGGCATTGAAAGCAATATCACTTTGCGAAATTAAGCTACTGGAAATCAGCACGGGCATGCCATATAAATTTCCAAAAGGCGGTTGAGCACCGACTTCGCATTCTGGAAATTTACTTTTGAATTCCGACTCTTTCGCGAGATCCACCTCTTTCGAACCTGTCCATTCTTTCAATTCACTGAAATTGATATGATCTGTTGCAGGAATCACCACCATATAAAATTGTGACCCTGATTTAACAATCACCGTTTTTGCCAAAATTTTCCCTGAAATATGGGCGGCTGCCGCAATTTCCTGGGCGGTATAACTTGGCGAGTGATCGATACTCAAGTATTTAACATGATGATTATCCAGAAATTCTTTTAACTGTTTGGTTGGCATAACCCCTCCCCCGAACTTGATTGAACCCGTGAATCACCTTACATTATAGTCCAATTGTTAACCTGTTTTATTAAGACTAGCCATTAGGTAGGGATGACGTTAAAATGCCTTCATTTCCAATGTCTTGAAACGATATGACTCATACTTTTACAAAATCTTTTCAAGCTACGCGTTGGTTAACGATTTTTATTTGCCTGCATGTCTTCTTTTGGACGTTGATCCCTGCCTGGATCCGTTATACGTTACCGATGGATGCCATGGAAGGAACCACCTGGGGGCATCAATTGGTCCTGGGCTATGATAAAAATCCTTTTCTTAACGCGTGGTTAACCCGTTTTGCCCTCTTTTTGGGAGGTGGGTATGTCTGGGTAATTTATTTATTCAGCCAGCTTTCTGTTGCCGCCTGTTTTTGGGCCGTCTGGCAACTCGGTAAAAAATGGTTACCGCCCATTTATGCATTGATCGCTGTCATGCTATTGGAAAGCATGCAATATTACAATTTGCATGCCATTGATTTTAACGACAACACATTAGAGCTTGGCTTATGGGCTCTGACGATGCTTTATTTTTATCAGGCTTCTTTAAAAAATACATTGTCGGATTGGTTGTTAACGGGGTTTTTTGCAGCGCTTGGCATGATGGCAAAATACTATACTGTCATGTTACTCATTCCGATGCTGCTTTTTATGCTCGTGGATAAAACAGCGCGACAACGATTTAAATCGCCTTTTTTGTATGCCGGTGTATTGATTTTCATCCTGATTATTTTACCGCATACCGTTTGGTTATTTTCACACGATTTTATTACCATACAGTACGCACTCGGACGCGTGAGCAGTCCGCCGACTTTATTCAATCATTTGCAATTTCCGCTGCAATTTACCTGGCAGCAGCTGGAAGTCTTGTTACCCGCATTACTGCTTTTTTCCATTTTACTGTCAGGAAAAAAACCCCTTTTGACAACACGTCCAACGTTAACGCATTTCGATAAAACATTTTTGTTATTCATGGCACTTGGACCGTTTCTCATGACAGTGTTGCTGTCTGCCATTTTTGGCATGAAATTACGTGCAGGTTGGGGACAACCCTTGCTTTCTCTTTCTGGCATCCTCTTAATCACTTGGATCACGCCGCATGTGACGCGCGAACGCTTTATTGCATTTATTGCCTTTCTCATTGTATTGTCCACGGTCATGATCAGCGTTTATTCCATCGCTTTAATTCGCGCGAATAAACCTTCCAGCGCTAATTTTCCAGGTGAAATCATTGCACGCGAACTCACTGTCCTCTGGGAAAAACGGTATCACAAACCCTTGATGTATGTTGCCGGTCCACGCTGGATTGCCGGTAATATTGCATTTTATTCCAAAGATCAACCGGCCGTTTATATGGATTGGGATAACACAGTCAGTTCATGGATCGATGAAAATAAAGTACGGACGGAAGGCGCTATTTTTGTTTGGGATCCGACAGAAGCTGTTCAAGTGTCTGAAAAAGACGTTCGAAAGCGATTTCCTCAGTTGGGTCCGCTTGAAATCCTGCATTTTTCCTGGATGCGGAATAAAAAAATGGCGCCTGTCGAAATTCGGGTAGCGTTTTTGCCGCCCGGATAATACTCTTTTTTTTTGATACAATAGAGTCATCAACCATCAGGCAACAATCTTATGAAGAATCCTTACCTCGATCTCATCCGAACCGTCTGGCGTAATGGCAAACCCTGGCGGCACATCATTGTGCGTTATTACATAGCCTATATTAAAGCTCTGAGTGTATTAAGTATGTGTCCTTATGCGGTCGGCAAAACCGTTGATATTTTACAGCACTTTACGCCCGATAAATTAATGGATGTGGTGTCATGGTTAAGCGTGAGTGTAGCTGTCCTCTTTATTTTTTGGCTTTTCCATGGCCCTGCGCGCGTAAAAGAGCGCGAAGTTGCCATGCATATTCAACAAGATTTGCGTTCCCGTCTTTATGGACAACTCACGCAATTACCGCTTAAATGGCATCAGGATCATCACTCAGGCAATATTATTACACGCATCAGCCGGGCTTCAACGGCACTCTATCGTTTTGCCGGCGATCAATTTATTTATATTGAAACGATTATCAAATTTTTTGCCTCTTCTATTTTTCTGTTATGGATTTCATTACCGGTTGGACTGTTGAGTCTCTTAAGCTGCGCGATTTCCATTGTGACTGTTTTGTTATTCGATCGAAAACTCATTCCACTGTATAACAAAGAAAATGAAATCGATAACCACGTGGGTGCCGTACTGTTTGATTACATCAGTAATATGACGACTATTTTAACGCTTCGTCTGGGTGAATTGACGCGCAGTAATCTTTTTCAACGGCTCATGGGTATTTGGCCTTTTTACCGAAAAGATATTGTGATCAATGAAGTGAAATGGTTTGTCATGGGAATGGTGTTAACATCTTTGCAATCTATCATATTAATTGGTTATATCGTTCATTCTCTACAGAGCACAGGCATTGTGATGATTGGATTGATCGTCATGATTTATCGCTATCAATGGGATTTAAGCGACGTATTTTATAACTTCAGCGCAAACTACAGTGAACTGGTTCGCATGGATACGGACGTCAAAGGCTTGCAAGTGATTCTGGATGATATTGAACGTTTGGCGCATCAAACAGTGGGTGAAGGCATTGCACGGCAATGGCATCGTAT
>CAZEEF010000142.1:0-5497 GCA_964511095.1 uncultured Coxiellaceae bacterium
CCAACGACCACCACCATGTCAAGGTGATGCTCTACCACTGAGCTACGTGCCTATAAATTAGATGTGGAAAGATAGCACCACGTTAATGCCTTCGCAAGCGTTAAATATGGATTCCCGCCTGCGCGGGAATGGCGTGACTACTAAAAACCAATATCACTTTTTTCAATTTCTTTAATTAAATCCCTAACACGCGCCGCTTCTTCAAATTCAAGATTATGCGCATGCTCATACATTTTTTTCTCTAATTCATTTATTTTAGCTTGACGTTTTTCAGGCGACATCGCGATATACTCAGCATTTTTATCAGCGACTTTGGAATAAAGCTTTCCTCGCGGAGAGTTAGAAGAATACGCACCTTCCATCACATCTTTAATCGCCTTTTGCACACCGCGCGGTGTAATATTATTTTCTATATTATATTGATGCTGTTTTGCACGTCGACGATCCGTTTCCTGCATGGCTTTTTTCATCGATTCAGTCACACGATCTGCATACAAAATCGCTTTCCCATTAAAATGACGTGCGACACGGCCAATCGTCTGAATCAATGAAGTTTCCGAACGTAAAAATCCTTCTTTATCTGCGTCCAAAATACCGACCAGAGAAACCTCCGGCATATCCAACCCTTCCCGCAATAAATTAATTCCTACCAGCACATCAAATTGACCCAAACGTAAATCACGAATAATTTCCACTCGTTCAACGGTATCGATATCCGAATGTAAATAACGGACTCGCACACCCTGTTCCGCCAAATATTCTGTTAAATCTTCCGCTAATCGTTTGGTAAGCGTTGTCACCAAAACACGTTCATTGACAGCAACGCGTTTATTGATTTCTGAAAGTAGATCATCCACTTGCGTGCGAGCAGGACGTACTTCCACTGCCGGATCTAATAATCCCGTTGGACGGACGACTTGTTCTGCCACCGCACTGGAATATTCATGCTCATACGTACTGGGAGTGGCTGAAACAAAAATAGTTTGTGGCGCACGCGTTTCAAATTCATCAAATCGTAACGGACGATTATCCAATGCCGAAGGAAGTCGAAATCCGTATTCGACTAATGTTTCTTTACGAGAACGATCTCCACGATACATGCCGCGCAATTGGGGCACAGTCACATGGGATTCATCAATAATTAACAAAGAATCTGCCGGTAAATAATCAAATAAAGTCGGAGGCGGCTCACCCGCCTGTCTACCGGATAAATAACGCGAATAATTTTCGATGCCTGAACAATACCCTAATTCATTCATCAATTCGATATCATACAAAGTACGCTGTTCTAATCGCTGCGCTTCCACTAATTTATTTAAACTGCGCAATTCGTCAAGCCGGGCTTTTAATTCTATTTTGATAAGATCAATTGATTCAATCACACGTTCACGTGGCGTGACATAATGCGATTTGGGATAAATGGTCAAACGGGGCACTCGACGTGATATTTCACCTGTTAATGGATCAAAAAAAGCGAGATTTTCGATTTCATCTCCGAGCAATTCGATTCGAACAGCTTCTCTATCCGAATCTGCCGGATAAACATCAATGACATCACCGCGAACACGATAAGTGGCTCGATACAAATCAACATCGTTACGTGTATATTGCAATTCCGCCAATCGTCGTAATAATTGACGATGATCAATTCGATCACCGCGATCCAGGTGTAAAACCATGCTTAAATACTGGCGTGGATCGCCCAAACCATAAATCGCGGACACTGTCGCGACAATAATCGCATCCCGTCTTTCTAAGAGTGCTTTGGTTGCTGATAGACGCATTTGTTCAATATGTTCATTAATAGAAGCATCTTTCGCAATGTACGTATCAGAGGAAGGGACATAGGCTTCGGGTTGATAATAATCATAATAAGACACAAAATATTCAACCGCGTTTTTAGGAAAAAATTCCTGCATTTCACCATATAATTGCGCGGCTAATGTTTTATTGGGCGCCAGCACGATGACGGGTTTTTGAATCGCCTCAATCACATTTGCAATCGTAAATGTTTTACCCGATCCTGTGACACCCAGTAAGGTTTGATGACTTAAACCCTGTCTCAATCCCGTGATTAATGTATTAATAGCAGCGGGTTGATCACCTGACGGTTTAAATTCACTGTGAATTTTAAATTCTTGATGCATACAAAAGGCGCCTCAGCCGCTTATTTATAGAATAAATTATGGACAAACATTTTCGTTGTTTATAAAAAAATAATCAATAGCGCGTCTATGACAACTCAATTATAATTTCCAGGCTTTTAAAAAAATGAATGGAGTTTAATAATAACATGATTAAAGAACTGGCCGCTCGTGTACAACGCATTAAACCATCCCCGACTTTTGCCGTTTCAGCCCGTGCAGACGAATTGATAGCCGCTGGCAAAAATATTATTAGCTTAAGCCTGGGTGAACCTGATTTTGATACGCCTGATTTTATTAAAGAAGCTGCCATTAAGGCCATTCAGGAAGGCATGACAAAATACACCGCTGCGGATGGAACGGCCGGCTTGAAAAAAGCTATTATTCATAAATTTGAACGTGATAACAAATTAAACTATCACCCTGACCAAATTATCGTTTCCTGTGGTGCAAAACATAGTTTATATAACTTGTTTGCGGCTATTTTGAATGTGGGCGATGAAGTGATCATCCCGGCTCCTTTTTGGGTGTCTTATCCTGATATGATCAAATTAATGGATGCCATTCCCGTCATTGTCAAAACGGATTTACAGCAACATTTCAAGATGACGCCGGCCCAATTGGAATCTGCCATTACAACCAAAACAAAATTAGTGATTTTAAACAGCCCGTCCAATCCAACCGGCGTGGCTTATACGGCTAACGAATTAGCAGCACTTGGAAAAGTGTTGCACAAATACCCTAACATTGCTGTGGTGACGGATGATATATATGAACATACGCTGTGGCATTCTGATACTTTCACGAATATTTTAATGGCGTGTCCTGAGTTATATGATCGTTGTGTGGTTGTGAATGGTGTATCAAAAGCGTATGCGATGACGGGCTGGCGTATAGGTTATGCGGCGGGGCCGGCCAAATGGATTGCAGCGATGAAAAAGATTCAGTCTCAGAGCACGTCCAATCCAGCCAGCATTTCGCAAGCTGCCTCACAGGCTGCACTCAATGGTGATCAATCCTGTATCACGCGGATGACACAGGCTTATAAGGAACGTCATGATTATATAGTCACTGCACTGCAAAAAATGCCTGGTATAAAAGTACAAAAAAGTGATGGAACGTTTTATAGTTTTCCATCCGTGGAAGGTGTTATTGAGCAATCTTCCCGAATTAACAATGATATTGAGTTAGCTGAATATCTTTTAACAGAAGCTGGCATTGCCCTTGTCCCAGGCTCTGCATTCGGGACACCGGGCTATTTGCGACTATCTTATGCAACCAGTATGGAAAAAATAAGAGAAGCCATGCACCGCATGAATACAGCGCTTGAAAATTTATTAAAATAATATTGACGAAATTATCATCCAATATTAGTATGCACATCTCTATAATTGATAGATTCCTCGGTAGCTCAGTCGGTAGAGCAATTGACTGTTAATCAATGGGTCACTGGTTCGAGTCCAGTCCGAGGAGCCAGATTTGGCAAGACCCCCAGGGCAAAAAATATCAAACCCACATGGGGCAGTAAAAAATATCATCTTATTAGTTTCCAAATTCTTTAAATTTCTTAGATTTTTCATCGTAACGAATTGTAATAAGTTTAGGCGGCGTGGAATATATGAGAACGCCATAATCTATCTGAAACAGAATAAGAAATAAACACAAAAAAATACAATGGGGGTCTATTAATTAGAAATCCATATTGCATCAATATATTTAACAGAGTTATACTGTTCTTAACATACCTGCCACGCCTCTTAACAATGCGCACCCCGGCGGGTTTTTTTATGGATAAAAAATATGAAAAATAAAAGCTTTAACAAACCTCCTACATCCCTTGAAGAACAAATTCATTTACTACGCTCACGCGGAATCATTATCAATGACGCGATAAAAGCAAAACATTATCTTACATTTATCAGCTATTATCGGTTCTGCGGATATGCAATCGACTTTGAAAATTATCCGCAAAATGGAAATAAAAACTACCGCGAAGGAACACTATTTGAAGATGTTTTAAATTGTTACGTTTTTGATCGGAAGCTACGGCTCTTAATAATTGATGCAATTGAACGAATTGAAATAGCAATTCGCACAGTGATGACCAACGAACTAGCATTAAAATATGGAGCACATTGGTATCAAAAACAAGACCTTTTCAAAAAAGACTATAGGCATGACAAATTAATTGAAGCGATTAAAAAAGAAACCCTGCACAGAGTAAATAGTGAATTAGCCGAACCATTTATACAACACTATCATACAAAATACGAATCCCCGGCATTACCTGCTATATGGATGATTGCTGAAGTTTTACCACTTGGCTCATGGTCAACCATGTTCGCAAATTTAGCGGATCGTAAAAATCAAAAAGATATTAGCCAGCATTTCAATATAAATGATACCGTCATGAAATCATGGTTACACACTCTCACCTATCTTCGAAATTTATGCGCACATCACAGTAAACTTTGGAATCGCAGCTTCAGGATTAAGCCATTGATCGCAAGAGACCATGAAGCCTATCTAAAAAATAATTCTCGCTTTTGTGCGCAAGCTGCGATTTTAAAAATATTTCTTGATGTAATTTCACCCCATAGTAATTGGAGTCAAAACTTATTTTCATTAGTTAATGACCATCCTGAGATCAATATTGCACGAATGGGATTTTCAAAGAATTGGTATGAGGATTCATTCTGGGATATACAGTACTCTTCGTCTGGGACACTAGCGGGGCGCTCAATAGTAACTAATAGCAATAACTCCCAGCCCATAACAAGCAATGAACCAGCTTAACGGTTTGATTTAATTGTTATTATCTATCACCATCTATCGTGATTTATTGCTTGGATAGGACTGTTAATCAATGGGTCTCTGGTTCGAGTCCAGTCCGAGGAGCCGGATTGACGCATTCACCAAACCGTTTATGGTCAGAACAGTGTAACTCAAAAAATATTATTCTTGAATATGATGCTTAATTGCTTCTGCTATCCACTGATTCAAACTTATTTTGTGCTGCTTGGCAGCGATATAAACCTCTCTATGCAACTCCGGATCAATCCGTAAATTAAATTTACCAGAAAAAGGTTTTTCTGGTTCTTCGTTGCGTTCCTCACAGAAAGCCAGATAATCATTCACCGATTCATGAAAAGCCTTTTTGATTTCAGAAACAGTCGACCCTTGAAAAGTAATAACATCACGAGTGTTGATCACCTCGCCGTGAAAGATATCTGCCTCATCATCAAACTCAACATGTCCGATATAGCCTTTATAAATTAACATTTGATACCTGCCTCTTTCCCTGTCAATAAGAATACAATGGGGTCAAGTATAAACTTAGTACTTAACAATCT
>CAZEEF010000143.1:0-5461 GCA_964511095.1 uncultured Coxiellaceae bacterium
AATTATGGATCCCTGCAACAGGGAAATGACGATGAGATATTTTTCACTGTGTTAGATGATCACGTGACAATACTTCAATTAGCGCCCACGACGATTGCAACAATGAATAAATTAATGAAAAAATCAAACGATCAATGCCTACTGGATTTGAGTTACTTTGGGCTTATCAAAGCTGCAAAAAATATATTTAATGAAAACAATCCGCAATCCGTTGCCGATATAAAAAAAGATATGGCAACAAGCAACGGGTTACCGGATGCTTATCGAGAATTCGATCAATGTCTGAATGATTTAAAAACACTGAAAGCGTATTTTACGAAAACGCCTAAATGCAATAATACGCAATTTTTAGCTGATTATCATTTACGTAAAAACGAATATGAAAACCTCAGCGGGCAAATAAATACTATTTTAGAAACGTGTGGAAATTATCATGGTTTTGTCAGGAATGTGATGAGAGTTTGTGGGATAAAGACAAATGAGGCAACCGATCAGAACAGAACGAGGAGTGCTCGTCCCTAGAAGATTCGCTCGCTTTCCACGTCATCCCGCGCGGCTTTTGGCGCGGGACCCAGCGACTTTTACATCATTAATTCCATTGCGGTCACTTGAAAGAATATACACATAAGATGTATTCATAAAATTAAACTCCCTATTAATTATCAATAAAATAAAAGTCGCTGGGTCCCGCGCCAAAAACCGCGCGGGATGACGTGGAAAGTGAAATCAATTTTGAAACAAAGATCTGTGTGCAGGGTAGCGCACAAGGGGAGAGGTAAATGGCATTTCGCGCCCCAGCGACAAATCACCCAGCCGTCGCCCGCAGCAACCGATCACGAATCGCATCCCAATCCATTGTGTCAGGCACTTTTTCAATGATGATTTGCTGTAAATTTTTTTTATCTAATTCTCTGAGCGTCCGATATAAATCATGCGCATAATCCCGCGGATTCGACGGCATTTTAATCACATCCTTTCTATTCAGAGAAACATCACTCCATGCCAGCACAGCCGTTTCAGTTTGTTGATGATTTAACAATACGTTAAGTTCTGCCGTTTCTAACAAAATTGTTTTTGTCAGAGGCGCATAATGGGATTCCAGTGAACCTGAAACACGCGGTGCGTTCTCTTTTTTTATCGCGAGCTTATGCTGTAAAACCTTTTCAATGTGTGCAGCGGTAATCATACCGGGCCGCAAAATCGCGGGCGACTTGCCACTGACGTCCACAATGGTCGATTCCACACCGACCACGCACTGCCCGCCTTCCAATATCAAATCAACAGCATTGCCCAATTCTTCCCGTACCGCTTCCGCCGTCGTCGGACTGATTCGCCCAAACCGGTTGGCAGACGGTGCCACAATACCGCCATCATAAGCCTTCAAAAGCGCTAACGCGACCGGATGGTCCGGAATGCGTAAACCGATCGTCGATTGACCGCCCGTCACTAAATCATGCACATGAGGCGCTTTTTTTAAAATGAGCGTCAAAGGTCCTGGCCAGAACGCATGGGCCAATAATAATGCTTCATCGGATATATCATCTGCCCAATCGGATAATTGTGATATATCCGAGAGATGCACGATCAAGGGATGATTCATAGGTCGTTGTTTTGCAAGAAAAATTTTTTCAATGGCCAATTGGTTGCGCGCATCCGCTCCCAAGCCGTAAACCGTTTCAGTCGGCATGGCGACCAAACCGCCCGCAGTTAAAATTTCAATCGCTTTCATTATCACATCTTTTGACATATTCACCTTTAAAAATAGGCATAGCGCGCTATGCGTATCTTAGGTAAGATACGCTCTATGAGCAACCTCGATATCACACAATCCGTCGAAAATACACCACCTCTGGCCATGATCAATGGACAAGCCCTGACTGCCTTGCCTAAAGATCTGTATATTCCACCCGATGCCATGGAAGTTTTTCTCGAAGCCTTCGAAGGTCCGCTCGATCTTTTGCTCTATCTCATCAAAAAACAAAATCTCGATATCCTGAATATTCCGATTGCTGAAGTCACACGGCAATACATGGAATACGTGGAATTGATGAAAGAAATTTCACTGGAACTCGCTGCCGAATACCTGGTCATGGCAGCCATTCTGGCTGAAGTGAAATCCCGTATGTTATTGCCCCGACCCACGAATGCGGAAGGGATTGAAGAAGATCCGCGTGCTGAATTGATTCGCCGCCTGATGGAATACGAACGCATTAAAAAAGCCGCTGAACAAATCGATCAATTGCCGCGTCATGGCCGTGATACCTTTGCTGCGGCGGTAGATATGCAAACGGTTGAGATCGAAAAACCACAACCGACTGTCAGCCTGCAAGAATTAATGCTGGCATTAGCCGATGTCATGAAACGCGTTGAATTACACAAAAGCCATCAAATTCAGCGTGAACCGTTATCCGTGCGTGAACGAATGACACGCATTTTATCTGCCCTGCAGGATAAAGAATTCGTTTCATTCAACAGTCTGTTTACTGTAAACGAAGGACGTCCCGGTGTCGTTGTGACGTTTCTCGCGATGTTAGAATTGCTCAAAGATCACATCATTGAATTCGTCCAGACAGGGCCTTTTTCACCGATTCATCTTAAAACGGCGGGTCAGCCTGCAGGAGAATTCTCATGATGTCGACTGAACAATTACACGCTATTCTGGAAGCTGCCATGATGGTGGCAGGACGTCCGCTGACATTATCGCAAATGCAAAAACTATTTGATGAAGCCGAAGAACCTGAAATGGCTGTGATCAAACAGGCTTTACAAACGATTGCGGCGCGGTATATTCATAGCGGTATCGAATTAAAAGAAACAGCCAGCGGTTATCAATTTCAGGCAAAAACAGAATTCAGTCACTGGCTCGCCAAACTATGGGAAGAACGTCCGCAAAAATACTCACGCGCATTGCTTGAAACGCTAGCCCTGATTGCTTACCGTCAACCGATTACGCGTGCGGAAGTCGAAGATATTCGCGGTGTCACGGTCAGTTCGCATATTACTAAAACATTGCTGGAACGCGAATGGATTCGTGTCATTGGCTATCGTGATGTGCCTGGAAAACCAGCGTTATATGGCACGACCAAACATTTTCTGGATCATTTCAATTTAAAAACATTAGATGAATTACCCACGTTGGCTGAATTAAAGGATTTGGAAACACAGGAAGCCAAATTACAAATTCAACTGGCGTTGCCCGATACAGATCCGGATCATCCCATCCATCCAGAAACCCTCACACAAACAGAAGAAGAATAAGTCAATTCCAATGAGCGAAAAAATTCAAAAAGTGCTAGCAAACGCGGGCTTGGGTTCGCGTCGTCAAGTGGAAGAATGGTTACGTCAAGGTAGAATTGCGGTCAATGGCAAGGTGGCCAATTTAGGCGATCGCATGACACCGGATGACAAAGTGCGCGTGGATGGGCGTGATGTGAAACTCGTCAAAAGTAGCACACAAAAGTCGCGCGTGATTTTGTATCATAAACCGGAAGGTGAAATTTGTTCCCGTTCGGATCCGGAAGGACGCACGACGATTTTCGATCATTTACCGATGCTCCGAAATGGCCGCTGGATATCAGTCGGTCGTCTGGATTACAACACATCGGGTGTTTTATTGTTAACAAACAATGGCGAGCTCGCGAATCGTCTCATGCATCCTTCGTCTCAAATTGAACGTGAATATGCTGTGCGCATTCAGGGTGAAGTGACTCCCGAGATGCTGAAGAAATTAAAAAAAGGCGTGCGGCTTGAAGACGGTCCTGCGCATTTCGAACAAATTATCGATGCCGGCGGTGAAGGCAGTAATCATTGGTATCATGTGTTAGTCAAAGAAGGCCGTAATCGCATGGTTCGTCGCTTATGGGAATCGCAAGGCGTGATGGTGAGTCGATTAATTCGAATTCGATTTGGACACATTACGCTACCGAGAATGTTGCGTCGGGGTAAATGGGCTGAATTGACGATGGATGAGATTGCCAAGTTCTCAGGCATGAAAAAAATATAGGGGTAGTAAAAAATCAGGTGGGGTTGTTGCGTAATTCGTCATCGCGAGCCTCCGGAGGAGGCGTGGCGATCCAGCGTGTAGCCAATTTCAAAATAATGGCCGCATTCTGGATTGCCACGTCGCACAAAACGCTCCTCGCAATCTGATGTATCCCCACGAATTTTGCTAATAACTTGATTTGATAAGCATAAGTTGATCTAATTCAAATCTTTTTCAGATGGAATTGGATCATGTTTACAACTCGATTATTGTTTAATGAGCTTGAATCAGTTTGCCCGGATATTCACGTAACTAGACTCGAAGCACTTTTGGATGTCGCAAACGCTCTGCAGCGGAGCCAAAATTTATCTCTTAGTGCGATGGGTAAATGCCTTTCAAGTGATGCAGAAAGAAAACATAAAATTAAAAAAGTGGATCGATTGGAAGGAAACAAGCATCTGCATTCAGAGCTGGATGAGCTATACAAAGGGCTATCTCAATTTACATTCAAGTATATTGCACAAGTAGTAAGCGTACCAATAATTATTGACTTATGCTTTGTTAAAGATGACCGACAGATACAAATGCTAAGCGCGGAAATTTCAACAAAAGGAAGAAGCATTCCAATTTATCGAGAAGTATTTAAAGAAGGCGAGTTGTCAGAGCGTGAATCAAATTTTTTAGGCAAAATAAAAGAGTGTTTGCCTGAGGATCGAGAAATCATAGTTATAATGGATGCGGGATTTTCTGAAGCATGGTTTAAGACAATAGAAAACCTGGGATGGCATTGGCTATGTCGCGTTAGAAAAGGGAAATCGATAAAATTAACTGCAGATGAAGATTGGATATCGATAAAAGATTTTATACCACAAATTGGTTATAAAACAAAAAATTACAATGAAGTTTTATTAATGAAAGCTCATGAACACACATGCAGACTTGTCACCACAAAACTTAAACCTAAAGGACGAATTGTTAAAGTAAGCCGCGGAAAGACAACATCAAAACTGGCGTCTAGTTCTTATCGAAATGCAGCAAAAGAACCTTGGATATTGGCAACCAGTTTGCCTTCAGAATTTAAGCCAGCGATGATTATTAAGCTATATAGCAAAAGGATGCAAATAGAAGAGTCATTTCGAGATGTTAAGAGCCACCAGTTTGGATTGAGTGGACGTTATATAAGAACAACATGCATATATCGTTGGGGCGTAAAAATGCTATTGGCTGCTATAGCACAAATAACATGTTGGGTTATTGGGGTGATTGGTCATAGTCAGGGAATGCAAAGAAGATTTCAATCAAATACAGTTAAAGACCGAAAAGTCTTTTCTTATTTTACATTAGGTCAATTAATTATTAATCATGATGAATTACACAGATTAAGCTATTCTGAAAATAGCCTAATCGATGTTATTCAAACGGAGCTGGCTAGAGAATGGTAAAATTCGTGGGGATACATCAGATTGCGAGGAGCGTTTT
>CAZEEF010000144.1:0-5440 GCA_964511095.1 uncultured Coxiellaceae bacterium
CGAAAATGAATACAGGCTTTACATTGTGACGATTGAACCGGATGATTTAATGAATTGCCATTACAAATGGCCGCATTTGATTACTTGTTTTGTTAAGCCGGAATAATTTTAATGTAGGTAATATCTGTAATAGAAAAATAATGAAGAAAACCACTCCCTCTCCACCCGCGTTTTTTGCGGGAGGAGAGGGTTGGGGAGAGGCGGGTTTTAAATCTTCCTATTTGAAGCAGCCAAAATTTCATTTAAAACCATATAGTTAACTCACTTTTCCCAGGAATAAACAGCGTGCCACTGCCTTATTACATAAACCATCACAAGAATTCCCATGAAGATGACGCTACTCACAATTATCCCGATATTATAAAAAGAACCATCATACCAATAACCCGCTATTTGTAATCCGATAGAAGCAAATAGTAATCTTCCGCCCTGAATCAAAGCAGTCAATCGGCCTTTTGCTTCCGGCATTAGATTTAAATAAAGTGGATATAAAATATTGCCAGGAATAATTTGGCCTATCACAAAAGGAATGAAAGCCAGTGTGATTAACAGTGGATTATGGCCATTGTTAAATGTTACCCATAAAATTGAAATGAGACTGAAAATGAAAATACCATTGGCAACGCATAACAATTTTTTATGATCATATCGATGCACAATCCAGCCAAACAATAAACTGCCGAAAGCAAACACCAATGCAAGAGACCCTTGGTAAAAACCGAAATGGTTTAAACTGACGCCTAAACTTTTCAAATACAGTAACGGCGATATTCCAACAAAAATCCAATAAGGAACAAAATTCAAAATAAAATATACAATCAATAACAGTAATAGATTGGATTTAAAAATGGTTTGATAACCGCGCAAAATAGACAGACTTTTGGGTGCAGAAAATGAGATGTGCGGAATAAAAAAAACAGTCATGAAAAACACAATCATGCCTAATGTTAACAAAGTGAAGAAATTACCTTGCCAATGAAAATAGTTTGTAATGTAACTCCCTATCACAGGTGCAAATGCAACCGCTGTATTCATGGATGCATTTAACAGAGACAGTAACACTTGTTGTTTTTTAACGGTGTATAAATCAGCAATAATGAGAAAACTTAAAATAGCAGGCGCTGCAATTCCTAATCCTTGCAAAAAACGTCCAAACAGAAAAATAGAATAAGAATGACTGGTTAAACAAAAAATACTGCCCGCGATAAAAATCAGTAATCCGGATAAAATAATGGGTTTTCGGCCATAACGATCTGCTAATTCTCCGGCAATGAATAAACTGATGCAATAGCCAATAAAATTCGCTGACAATGCAAGTTCTAGCAAAAATGGCGAAACGTGAAAATAATTTTTTAATTCAACAAAACTCGGCACAAACAGGTCAAACTCCATCCCTGTCAAAATATCCATTAACATAACAGTCAATAAAATCATAGGTGATCCACTAAAGCCTCAGAGTTTGTCCATCACGCGTATTGTCAAGCGCAGCCTGTTTTTTCAATTCCTGAATTTTATGAAGCAGTCGATCAATGGCATAGCGCATAATGTCTGTGAATGTATTAACGACAGACGGATCATACGAAATTTTTTTCGTCATGACACAATTCAAATGCAAATAATTGAGATAAATATAAACGCGAGCCAAATTTTCTTCTTTCATGGTTTGTAGTTGATACGGTAATTCTCGCAAAATAAGTCTTTCATTTTGGGAAAGCCAAAAACCATTGGTGAAAAAACCATCATTAATTCGCTTACTCATTATCAGAAAAAAAGCGGCAAGATGTTCTGTGGTATTTTCGAATACGATTTTATTCCATTCCAATTCTATTTCGATAGGATAGACACGGTGTATTTGATGATGAGCCATTAATTGAGCCAAAATGCGCATGGCGGGATTTTTAGAGTCATTCGCTAACGTTCTGACTGCCAAATCCATCGGTAAATCGAGTAGTTGCGCTATTAAAAGAGCAGCTGGATTGTCGCTCTGCGCAGCAAATCTTTCCGCTCCCAGTCTGACCCCATCCTCTGCTTTCATATCCATTCCATATTCAACGCAGTGCAGTATGGTTAATGGGTCTCCACCGTGAGCGCTGTCATGTTGAGTACCAAAAGATCCAAATTGAGGATGTTCGATGGTTTGAAAAGTTCTACCGCTTTTTTTAAAAAATCGCAATAGAGCACTATTACGCCCTGCAGCAGCATATCTGCCAATCCCTTGTTCGTGAGCATCTAACTTATCCAGATTTAATCCTAGTTCAGAACAAAATGCGAGGTTTTCCCACGAGCTCTTTATGGCAGTAAGATGCTGTATGCCGGCTTTTATATCGTTTTTTGATTCTGCTTGCATGTCTAATCCAATATCTCTGCAGAATCGTAACGTTTCAATACCCCCTAGCGCAGCGTAATGTTGGACACTTAAACCTTGTCCAGAATAAAGTGTCATATCCAGACCTAATGCCTGACAGATTTCCAATGCCTCCCGCTTCCCGCTTATTGCGGCTGAATGCTGCACGCCTTTACCCGAATATTGTAAATGCATATCCAGTTTCATTTCATGACATGCCAGTATAGCCTCTTTTGATCCGCTTTCGCCTGCAAAATGCGGAACACCTGATTTCCATGCTGTCAAACCGTTCATGGGTAATTTAAATTGGTCGCGGCATATCCACATGGAATGAGGATTTCCACTGGCTGCAGCCATATGGGGGACACTGACGTTATCTTTTGTCAGCGCTTTCATATTGAGATTTAATTGATTTTTGGCATAGAGTAATGCTGACACTGAACCGCTTCTTGCAATATCATGTTGAATGCCAATTTCTTTATGAACAGTCGTTTGAGTCATGTCTATCTTTAATTCATGTGTACAATACTGCAAAACAGCTTTATTTCCACTGAGGCCAATACATCTCAGTATGGAGTCACCCTGAATATCGCTTACGGTAAAATCAAAACCGGATTGATGATATAATTGCAATCCATCTCGATAACCACTGAGTGCCAGATAAAAAATAGCGGATTTCCCTTCCAATCCTAATGGTTCATTGCGTACTATTTTATGTCTATTCTTGACTAACCAGTTTTCAATTAATTCACTGTGATGACTGAATAATATCAATTTATCTGCATCCAATGTTTCATGTTTATCTAAATATCTGGCTTTACAATACCTGGCATAAATGGTTTGAAAATGACGAATCCCGTGCTCTTTCATATCCTGAAGAAAAGTATCAACTTGTTGTACTATGTTGTTTTCCCGAGCGTCATCATTTTTTTCTTCAACGATCGATTGGCCATCACCCAGTTGGTTGATGAGATAATTTAAATAAAATCCATTAAAAAGAGCGCGGCGTATTTTTTCCGTCCATCTTGAATCAGATAATGTTCTTTCAGTCAGTTCTTTATTAACCGCTAATTGTGATAGGTCAGTGTCCGTTAAGTATTTAAAAAGGTTACTGATAGCGCGACTGTCAAGCAGAATCGATAATATTGAATGTGGTCTGGAAGAACTGGCCATGTTCAATCCTCATTTTTAAAATAGGTGAGAAGGTTAACGAAAAAATTGAAGATAGCCAATAGAATTCGTCAACCGAATCTCTCTTTCACAAGCGTTAATACTTCGGTATACTCCATAGGATTGAAAGATAAGGAATGTAAACATGTCTCGTCCCGGAGTGACCTATCAGGATATTGTCAGAGCCATCGCTGAATTAAAAAACCAAGGCAAAAATATCACTATCGAAAATATTCGTGCCTGTCTTGGCACAGGCAGCATCGGTACCATCAACAAATATCTTCGCCAATGGCGTGACATTCAAGCTTCAACGGACAGGCTTTCTTCCAAAGAAAATGTACCAGACGAATTACTGTCAGTCCTAAAAAATCTATGGGAAAGTGTGTTAACACAATCTTTGCAACGATTCGCTTCGGCAGAAGCCAATTACCATCAGGAAATTGTAAAATTAAAAACAGAGCTTGAAAAATATCGCCATAATAATCAGCGTTGGCAAAAATTGTTTAATCAATGGCAGCAGGAAAAATTAGCGCTGGAGCAGGCGTTAGATATGGCGCGTCAAAAAATGATTACCGTAGAGGGATAATTTTATTTATGAATAATTTACATTCGATACTCCTTATTTTAAGCCACCTGTTAATCGGTTTTTATTTCACTTTTTTTGGCGTGTGGAATATCTATCACTGGAAGCCGATCACAGAAGTGATGTTAGAGAAAAAAATACCTTCACCGTTACTGCTTTTATCGATTGCCATCGGTTGGCAAATTATCTGCGGTGTCATGATTATGTCTGGGATTTTAATAAAACTGGCTGCATTTTTGCTGATTCCCTTTACCGTATTAATCATATTGATGCTGCATTCTTACTGGGATTATAAAGGGGAATTGCGTAAACAGCATATGGCTCTCTTTATTACCAATTTTACGATGTCGTTGGGCGCATTGATTCTATTGTTGACGAATTGAATAAAAAGCGATCTTTTGGTGATATATTGACAGAAAAAGAGCTTCCCACTACACTGCCAAGCGATCACCAGGAGAGTCATGACAATGCGTGCTTTGAGGCTTTGTTTAGTCACAAACTTAAAAAATCAATCTTTCAGTTCCTATCGACCTTTTCTTTTAAAAGCCATACAAGGCGGAATTACGTCTGTTCAATTGCGAGAAAAAACAAATAATTTAGTCGAATTCAAAAAATTGGCCCTGCAATTTAAGTCCACATTACGCCCTTTTAATATACCACTCATCATTAATGACCATGTTGAAATGGCAAATGAAATTGATGCAGAGGGTATTCATCTGGGGCAATCGGATCTTTCACCGGAGGAAGCACGAAAAATAGTAGGACTTAAAAAAATAATCGGATGGTCAATCGAGTCAATGAAAGAGTTAGAAATCGCTAATCAGTTGACATGCATCGATTATGTTGCTGCCAGTGCTGTCTTTCCTAGTAAAACAAAAACAGACTGTAAAACGATCTGGGGAATAAACGGATTATGGCAAATAGCACAACAGTCTAGACATCCTGTCATGGCGATTGGCGGCATTACACTCGACAATATTGGAGCTGTGATAGATAACGGTGCCTGCGGTGCTGCGGTTGTCAGCGCTATTCATGATCACGATGATCCTCGTCAAGCCGCCGAAAATTTAATGACTGAAATTGACAATTGCATTCAACGAAGGAGCAGTCCATGTTTGAGAAAATGAAAACGGTGATCACAAAAATAAAAGAAGAAAAACCGTTAATATTAAATATTACCAATGATGTCACCATGGATTTTATTGCGAATGGATTATTAAGTTTGGGCGCGTCACCTGTCATGAGTAAAGCAGAACAGGAAATGGATGATTTATTGCAGTTGGCAGGGGCTGTTGTGATTAATCCTGGAACGCTAGATGAAAAATTTATTGCGCTGTGTGAAT
>CAZEEF010000145.1:0-5352 GCA_964511095.1 uncultured Coxiellaceae bacterium
GTACTTAATCTCAAAAAGAATTCTTTATTGGGCGTGTCAGGCGCCAGATGAGTGGTCATCCACTGCAACCGCATTATCGAGGCTAGCGCCCAATGCCAAATTCATTGAACGTAATTTTTCAAAATCTGCCTTGAAGCCAAACGTTCTGGCACGGCTCACTTCTTTGACATAAGAAGTGCTGGAAAAATCCAGTGTTGCCGTTTTGCTGTGCATTTTGAAAACAGGGTGATCAAATTCGATAGTGAAGGTTACTTTGAAACCTTCGAAAGGCTCGAAACAAGCCCATTTGTCGCCATCTTTAATGGTGACTTTGCGTTTTATACGTATAAAACGTTTTGGTACGTTTTGTTCTTTAATCCCGGCAGATTGAACCAGGAAAACAAAGGGACCTGCACTGCCATCCATAATCGGAATTTCAGGTGCTGAAACATCGACGTATGCATTATCAATTCCTAAGCCTGCCAAGGCTGAAAGCAAATGTTCGACCGTTGAAACGCGAACACCGTTTTTTGTAAGCGTAGTGGATAATCGAGTATCGCCGACATTTTCTGCTAACGCGGGTATTTCAACAATAGGGTCTAAATCAACTCGTTGAAAAATGATTCCTGAGTTGGGCGGAGCTGGACGCAATGTTAATTCAGCTCGTTCACCCCCATGCAACGTGACTCCTGTAGCCTTAATAACGTTTTTTAAGGTTCTCTGTCTAATCATTCCCATTTCACTTTTGTTATTTAGTTGACCAATGGTAACACAAAAAGATTATGTGTGAAATTAATAATTTACCACCACAACCCCGTGTTGCCCCTAATAAAAACAGGGTATTATCCCTATAATATGCACTAAATGCAAAAAAATGTTTTTACGTCACGCCTACGCGCTTTTAGCCAGCATCCAGACTAATAGAAACTGGATGCCAGCTAAAAACGTGCTGGCATGACATGAGTTAATTAGATAGATGCGTTATACCTATCGCATTAAGGGTTTAAACTTCAGCTTCTTCCTTACGTCGTAAAAAAGCCGGAATATCAAGATAATCCAGTTCTTGCCCAGAATCGGATGAAACAGCAGATTTCGCTGGGATCATATTAGAAGCTGCATGGCGCCGCATCACAGCGGGTTTTTCTAATTGATGATAATCAATGGATCCATCAGCCCTGACAGAATCAATCAATTTGGCTGATGCTGGCTGGCCTTGTTTTCGGCCCAACCCAGTAACAATAACAGTGACACGTATTTCGTCACGCAACTCTGGGTCAATGACAGTACCGACAACGACAGTAGCTCCTTCAGAAGTGATATTTTTAATAGCATCACCCACTTCTTCAAATTCACCAATGGACATATCCAGGCCAGCCGTAATATTCACTAACACACCGCGAGCACCGCTCATATCCACATCTTCCAGTAATGGACTGGAAATAGCGGCTTCCGCCGCCAAACGGGCCCGGTTTTCGCCCGATGCAACACCCGTTCCCATCATGGCCATACCCATTTCTGACATCACGGTACGAACGTCAGCAAAATCCACGTTAATCAAGCCAGGACGGGTAATTAATTCTGCAATACCTTGCACAGCACCGCGTAATACATCGTTCGCTGCTTTAAAGGCATTCACCAGCGTAACGTTTTTACCTAACACACTCAGTAATTTGTTATTGGGGATCGTAATCAAAGAATCAACATATTGCGTCAAATTAGCAATACCTTGTTCTGCAACTTGCATACGTACTTTACCTTCAAAGGAAAATGGCTTTGTTGTCACAGCCACAGTCAAAATTCCCAATTCTTTTGCAATTTGCGCAAAAATAGGCGCAGCGCCAGTACCCGTACCGCCTCCCATCCCTGCTGTTAAAAATACCATATCAGCGCCCGTTAAAGCGGCTTTGATGCGTTCACGATCTTCTTCGGCAGAACGACGGCCAACTTCAGGATTGGCACCCGCACCCAATCCACGCGTGATACTGTCTCCTAACTGGATAACGGTATTCGCTGAAGAATTGTTTAGCGCCTGGGAGTCGGTGTTAGCACAAATAAACTCAACACCGTCAATTGAAGATGCCATCATGTGTTCAACTGCATTGCCACCGCCGCCACCAATCCCAACTACTTTTATCACTGCATTTTGTTGTGAATTTGTATCTGCTAATTCAAACATATGATGACTCCCTTGGTTATGACTCATTACTTTACTTCTATCTTTATTTCATTCATTTCGTTTGATACGATTGTTGACTCATCGCTAAAAATTTCCCTGAAACCAACCTTTCATTCTACCCCATAAATTTTTCAAATTAGATTGGGTAATGGCTTCTCGTGGCGTTTCACGTTGCTGCATGCCATATAATAGTAAACCAACACCCGTGGCATACACGGGATTATTAATCACATCAGAAAGCCCTGTCACATGCATTGGAGCACCAATGCGAACCGGCATTTTGAAGACGCGCTCGCCCAACTCAGCCGCGCCCTCCACTTTCGACGCGCCCCCGGTTAAAACAATACCTGCCGCAATTAAATCTTCCAGACCACTGCGACGAATTTCGGCTGCGACCAATGTGAAAAGCTCTTCATAGCGCGCCTCAACCACTTCAGCCAGCGCACGTTTTGAAATATGTCTGCCAGAACGGTCACCTGCTGTTGGAACATCAATCATCTGACTGGGATCTGCCAAATCCTGCAAAGCACACGCATGTTTTAATTTGATGTCTTCTGCATTTCTCGCTGGTGTACGTAATGCAATCGCGATGTCATTTGTCACTTGATCGCCCGCAATGGGAATAACGGCCGTATACCGAACAGAACCATCCGTAAAGATAGCAATATCGGTTGTACCGCCGCCAATATCAATCATACACACGCCTAATTCTTTTTCATCATCGGTTAAAATGGATTGGCTTGATGCAAATTGTTCAAGAACAATATCACTGGCCGTTAAGCCACAGCGTTTTAAACATTTCACAATATTTTGTGCTGCACTGACAGCGCCTGTGACGATATGGACTTTGGCTTCTAATCGAACGCCTGACATCCCGATAGGTTCACGGATCGAATCCTGATTATCAATAATGAATTCTTGCGGCAAAATATGAAGAATTTTTTGATCAGCCGGTATTGCAACAGCTTTCGCAGCATCAATAACACGATCCACATCGACAGGACTCACTTCGCGATCACGAATGGCAACAATACCATGTGAATTAATACTGCGAATATGACTTCCGGCAATGCCCGTGAAAGCAGAATAAATCTGACACCCTGCCATCAATTCAGCTTCTTCTACGGCACGCTGAATCGATTGCACTGTCGACTCGATATTGACGACAACACCGCGCTTTAATCCCTGGGAAGGATGCGAACCCAAACCGACAATATTTAATTTGTTATCAGGCGTCACTTCACCTACAATGGCGACAACTTTTGACGTACCAATATCAATACCTACCATTAAATCTTTATTAGGCTTCTTTGCCATATTTTTTCCCGTTATGCTGTTTTCCATCGGACTGCCAATCCATTCGGATAGCGCAGATCTACATAGTCTACATCATCCGCCCGTTCACCGACTATTTTTGAATACACTTTCACAAAATGCCCGACGCGAGTCAAGACATCTTTGTACCCAAGACGCACTTTCATTCCATTGCCAAACTCCATATCCCAGGACAAATAGGGACTCAACTCAAGACGTTTGATTTTTAAATGCAATGGATTCAATAACTGATTTATTTCAGTATAAAATGCAAGCACTGTTGCCTGCTTTCCTTCGGGACCCACAAAATGCGGCAAATCTGCAGGATAAGAAGTCAAAGCAGGATTAAAGACTTCTCCCGTTGAACTTAACAAACTATTTTCATTCCACCGTGCAATCGGATTTTTTTCTGAGATAGCAATCACAACCTGATCGGGCCACACACGCCTGACTGAAACATCCGCTACCCACGGTACTTGTAATAATTGCTCCTTGATGAGATCGACTTCCACACCAAAAAAACCTTTACTGACTAATGGCAATAACATGTGCTGCGTTTCTTGTGCATTCAGATGCTTAACGCCATAAATTTTGACCTGATGAATAGGAAATTCGTTGATGAATTTTATTTTATTGACGTATAGAAAGCTCACTGCCAGAAACAAAACAAACAATGCTGTTTTGATAACCAGTCTCCAGGGAACTTGAAAATTGGATTGCTGTTTTCGCGCTCTGCCCAGAATCATAATGTGTTTTCCCTAACGTATTGTCTTACCCCGGTACCGATTCACGTAATTGTGTCGCTGCCAAATGAGAAGCTAATCCGCCAATATTTCCTGCGCCTTGCATTAGCAATATATCACCATCAAGTAATACATTCTGCAAGTCTTTTGCTAATTGATGATGTTCTTCGATAAAAACAGGCTCGCGTTGAGCGCGTTTATGAATCCCTTTGAACAAAGTTGCGCCATCAGCACCCTCAATCGGCATTTCGCCCGCTGAATACACATCGAGCAAAACTAATAAATCCGGTTGCGATAACACTTCACAAAATTCATTAAATAAATCCCGCGTACGCGTATATCGATGCGGTTGATAAACCATCACTAATCGTCGTTCTGGCCAACTATGACGTGCTGCTTGTAAGGTTGCAGCGATTTCTCGCGGATGATGCCCATAATCATCAATTAATTTGACGGAACCCCCTTTTTGTAAAGAAAAATCACCATAAATTTGAAAACGACGGCCAATGCCTGCGAATTTATCCAATGCCCGCTGAATCGCCTGATCGGAAATTTTTAATTCTGTCGCCACAGCAATAGCCGCCAGTGCATTTAATACATTATGTCTGCCGGGCAGATTCAGTGTCACATTCAATGGACTTAATCCATTAGGACGCGTTGCAATAAATTGCGTACGTGTGCCCGTTTGAGTCATTGAAATTGCCTTAAAATGAGCGTCCTCACTGAACCCATACGTTGCAATGGGTCTGGAAACCTCCGGCAAAATTTCTTTAATCACCGGATCATCTATGCATAAAACAGCCAATCCATAAAAAGGCAGGCGGTGTAAAAATTTAATGAACGCTTTTCGCAATTCTGAAAAATCATTATGGTAAGTGGCCATATGATCGGCATCAATATTCGTCACCACCGAAATCATGGGTTTCAGATAGAGAAAAGATGCATCACTTTCATCCGCTTCTGCCACCAGATAACGGCCTGTTCCCAAGCGTGCATTACTGCCTGCGCTGTTTAAACGGCCGCCAATCACAAAAGTAGGGTCAACACCCTCTTCCGCCAAAATGCTGGTCACTAAACTGGTTGTCGTTGTTTTTCCATGCGTACCCGATACAGCAATACAATAACGAAAACTCATTAATT
>CAZEEF010000146.1:0-5259 GCA_964511095.1 uncultured Coxiellaceae bacterium
GCTTCGCTACAAGAACAGATAGAAGCTACCCATGAACTGGTAAAAATTCAGGAAGATCAATTGCGTATTGTTAACGGCCAGTTTGCGCTGGGCGGCGTGTCAAAAGCCAATGTATTGAGTCAGGAAGCCCAGCTTGCGCAAACGCAGGCCTCTTTACCGCCTCTCGAACAAAGGCTGGCTCAATCGACACATGCGCTTGCTGTATTAATCGGTGCCTTTCCCAGTGAGTTGGCCATGCCAAGATTTGATTTGGATACACTCATTTTACCGACCCGATTGCCAGTCAGCTTGCCTTCTTCACTGGTCAGACAGCGGCCTGATATCCGTGCTTCCGAAGCCTTGCTCGCAGCAGCCAGTGCACAAATTGGTGTGGCAACAGCCAATATGCTTCCCCAAATTACTTTATCCGGCGCGTATGGATGGACAAGTGTCAGTACCGGCACTTTTTTTAGTGCAAAAAATACGGTATGGAATTTTGGGGCGGGATTGTTGCAGCCCATTTTCAACGGGGGTGCATTGCGAGCACAACGACGCGAAGCGATTGCAGCTTATGAACAATCCGCGGCACAATATCGGCAAACGGTGTTGCAGGCTTTTCAGAATGTAGCAGATGCATTAAGGGCCATACAGCACGATGCAGAAACATTGCGGGCACAACGCGCTTCAGAAATGGCTTCACGTCGTTCGATGCAATTAACGCAGGAGCAATTTAAATTAGGCGGTGTCAATTATGTTGTTTTGTTGACAGCCAATCAACAATACAGACTGGCGCTGATCAGTCGAATTCAGGCACAGGCGACACGTTACAATGATACAGTTGCCTTGTTTCAGGCGTTAGGTGGCGGATGGTGGAATACAGAGATCTATAACAATAACAAACGCGCTTGTTGCATGAAAGTATCCGCTAAAACATAGGAGGCAGCATGGATCAACACACTAAAAAACGAATGACGATCATGTTGATCAGCGTAGGCATCTTATTTGGATGCATTATTATTTATAAAGTCGTGATGGGTTTAATAATGCAGCATTTTCTGGCTGCGTTTAAATCGCCCGTTGTCACGGTATCCACAATGAAAGCGGGTTATGAATCATGGCAGCCCAAGTTGACGGCAGCTGGCAGTTTACGGGCAATTCGCGGTGTGAATATCACCACACAACTGGAAGGCATGGTCACACAAATTTATTTTAAACCCGGTCAGGATGTCGAAGAAAACACGCTGCTCGTACAACTGAATGCGGATGATAGCATTGCTTTGCTGCAAGCACTGCAAGCGGATGAAGAAATTGCAAAAGTCAATTACGAACGCGATAAAGCCCAATTTAAACTTCAGGCGATCAGTAAAGCCGTGCTGGATGCAGACGTGGCCACACTAAAGAGTGCGACTGCGAAGGTCGCACAGCAAACAGCCATTGTTCAAATGAAAACAATACGCGCACCTTTTGCAGGTCATTTGGGGATTAGCCAAATTAATCCTGGGCAATTTATCAAGCCAGGCGATGCAGTGACGATGTTACAAACAGTCGATCCGATTTATGTGGATTTCTATGTTCCTCAGCAATCATTGGCACAATTAAAACTGAATTTACCGGTGACAGTGACAACGGAAACTTTTCCGAATCAGCTATTTACTGGAAAAATTACGACGATTAATCCGGGCATTGATGTTGGAACACGGAATGTGGAAGTCGAAGCGACAATTGATAATCCCAAACATGAATTAGTGCCTGGTATGTTTGTTGCGACAACCGTGACAATAGGTGAACCCAAAAATTATCTTACCTTGCCACAGACGGCAGTGGCATTTAATCCTTATGGCGAACTGGTTTATACCGTGAAAGAAACGGGCAAGGATGCAAAAGGTCCGATATTAATTGCGACACAAAAATTTGTCACGACCGGCGAAACGCGCGGAGAACAGGTTGTCATTTTGCAAGGCTTGAAAGAAGGCGAAACGATTGTGACAAGCGGTCAGCTAAAATTAAAAAATGGCAGTCGTGTTGAAATTAACAATGCTATTCAACCGTCAGACAATCCAGCGCCAACGCTGCCCAATAATCATTAAGGATACGTTTTGATGCGATTTACGGATCTCTACATCAAGCGCCCGGTGCTGGCCACTGTGATCAGTTTACTCATTCTCGCACTGGGATTGCGTTCACTCGGTATGTTACCCGTTCGACAATATCCTTTTACAGAAAATGCTGTCATTACCGTAACGACTGTCTATACCGGTGCTGCGCCTGAAGTCGTCGCGGGATTTATTACAACACCCATGGAAAATTCCATTTCACAAGCCAACGGCATCGATTACATGACATCGACGAGTTCGCAAAATGTCAGTACGATTACAGTCAATTTACGTTTAAATTATGATCCCACTAAAGCACTATCGGATATCACGGCGAAGGTCAACGCGGTTGTGAATCAATTGCCAAAAGCCTCACAATTACCCGTGATTACCATTTCGATTGGCGAGACAATCGATGCCATGTATATGGGATTTTACAGTAATGTATTGCAGAGTAATCAGATTACAGATTATTTGATACGCGTCGTGCAGCCAAAATTACAGGCAGTGAATGGTGTACAGCGAGCTGAAATTTTAGGGTTTCGTCAATTTGCAATGCGCATTTGGCTTGATCCGCTTAAATTGGCAAGTTTTGGATTAACACCGGCGGATGTTGCAAATGCGTTGGCTCTGAATGATGCCATTTCTGCCGTCGGTCGAACCGATGGCGGTATGTTTACAGTGAACTTGACAGCCGATACCGGATTATCCACCGTCGATGAATTTAAAAAATTAATTATCAAATCCTCACCTGACAATGGCGCTATTGTTCGGGTAGGTGATATCGCTACGGTTTCGCTGGGCGCTACGTATTATGATTCTTCAGTGAGTTTTAATGGTAAACAAGCTGTTTATGTGGGAATTCAGGTAGCACCCGCAGCCAATTTGTTAACAGTGATTAAAGATGTCGAAAAATCGTTTGTGGACATACAACAACAATTGCCGCAAGGATTGAATGCCAAAATTGTGTATGACGCCTCGAATTTCGTAAACAGTTCCATTCATGAAGTCGAAAAATCCTTATTTGAAGCATTAGTCATTGTAACGATTGTGATATTTATTTTTCTGGGAGAACTTCGTTCGGTCATTATTCCTTTAGTCACTATTCCATTGTCATTGATTGGTGCGTTTTTCATTATGTTCGTATTAGGGTATTCGATTAATTTATTGACGCTATTAGCGTTAGTGCTGGCGATCGGTTTGGTGGTAGATGATGCGATTATTGTCGTGGAAAATGTTCAACGTCATATGGAATTGGGTGTACCCAAATTGCGTGCTGCATTGCAAGGCGCGCGTGAATTGGCAAATCCTATTATTGCGATTTCAGTCGTATTGATTGCAGTCTATGTACCGATTGGATTTATGGGTGGTTTGACAGGCGCTTTATTCACGGAATTTGCTTTTACCCTGGCGGGGACCGTCGGCATATCGGCAGTCATTGCATTAACACTTTCACCGATGATGTGTTCTAAACTGTTAAAATTATCCGATAATGGAAAAAATAAATTTATACAATTTACCAATCATCATTTCGAGCGATTGGAAAAAAAATATCATCAATTATTGCATGGTTCACTCAATACACCTTTGGTGACAGCGGTTTTTTCCGTGATTATTTTAGTGAGTATTTATTTTCTGTATTCGACATCAAAATCCGAACTGGCACCTGTTGAAGATCAAGGTATTATTATTTCACAAGTGGCAGCAGCGCCGAATGCAACGTTAGAACAAACGCAATTATATTCCAATGAAGTTTCCAAAATTTATATGAGTTTTCCCGAAACGGAAAAAGTGTTCCAACTGGATGGTATTGGCGGACTCAATGTCAGTATTGTGGGTATGGGATTAAAACCCTGGGATCAGCGAAAACGCACCTCGAATGATTTGGAACCCCTGATTCAGGATAAATTAAATAAAATAGCCGGTGCCCATATCGCTGTTTTTCAATTGCCGCCATTGCCTGGTGCTCGGGGTGTGCCGGTGCAGTTTGTGATTAAATCCACGGATCCCTTTTCCACGATGAATGAAGTGAGTGAGATATTAAAAGCGAAGGCTTTAGAAAGTGGTATGTTTATCTATCTTGATACCGATTTGAAAATTGATAAAGCGCAAACCAGTATTATTCTGGATCGTGATAAAGCTTCCCAGTTGGGTTTGACGATGCAGGATGTGAGCGATAATTTAGGGTCAGCGTTGAGTCAGGGTTATATTAATTATTTTAATTTTGCAGGTCGTTCTTATCAGGTGATTCCACAAATGAATCGGGAAGATCGTCAGAATGCCAGTCAAATTTTAAATTATTATGTGCGAAACAGGCAGGGCGATGTGTTACCGCTGAGTACATTTGCTCATCTAAAAACAGTGATTGTTCCTGAATCCATTAATCATTTTCAACAATTGAATTCTGCAACGATTTCCGCTGTCAGTCTACCCGGTATTCCCGTGGGCGATGCGCTGAAAGCATTGCAAAAAATTGCGAACACTGTTTTACCCCAAGGTTATACGATTGATTACGGCGGACAATCCAGACAATTTATTCAGGAAGGCAGTTCATTGATGCTGACTTTCTTTTTTGCCCTGATTATTATTTTTCTGTCATTGGCTGCTTTATTTGAAAGCTTTCGTGATCCCTTAATTATTTTAATCAGTGTTCCCATGTCAATTTGCGGGGCAATGATATTTATCAGTTTGGGCGTGGGGGGTGCCAGTTTAAATATTTATACGGAAGTAGGATTGATTACGCTGATTGGATTGATTAGCAAACACGGTATTTTAATCGTGCAGTTTGCGAATGATTTACAGAAAGAAGGTAAAAATAAACGAGAAGCGGTGGAAAAAGCGGCGGGTATTCGTTTACGACCGATTTTGATGACAACCGCCGCGATGGTGCTTGGGGTTGTCCCGCTCATTAGAGCGACAGGCGCGGGCGCCATGAGCCGCTATAATATTGGTATCGTGATTGCAGCCGGGATTGCGATTGGTACACTGTTCACGCTGTTTGTCGTGCCGGCGATGTATCTGTATCTTGCGGCAGATCATAAGACTGAAAAAAACGAGAGTGAAGAAGATTGGGTTTAAACGATGCAATTATCCGATTTTAATTATGATTTACCCACCGAACTGATCGCACGCTATCCACTCGAAAAACGCAGCGCAAGTCGTTTGTTATGTTTGAATAAACAAACAG
>CAZEEF010000147.1:0-5198 GCA_964511095.1 uncultured Coxiellaceae bacterium
TCGGCGGCGATGAATTTATTATTTTATTAAATGATATTGCACATGAAAAATTTGCAAGCCCCGTCGCAGAAAAAATATTACAGTGTGCCTCAGAACCCATTATTGTTGATGGTAAAGAACTCTCTTTAACAACGAGTATCGGAATCAGTATTTATCCGAATGATGGGACTTCGCTGCAAGATTTACAGCATCATGCAGATCTCGCCATGTATAATGCCAAACGCGCAGGCAGCGGCGTCTTTCAGTATTATACCAAAGAAATGAATTGGGAAGCCTACCAACATATTCAAATGGAAGTGGCATTACGTAAAGCCATTCACAATAACGAATTTGTTTTACATTATCAGCCGAAATTGCATTTAAGTGATGGCAGTATCGCCGGTGTGGAAGCACTCATTCGCTGGGAAAATCCGGAATCAGGACTCATGAATCCGACAGAGTTTATACCGCTGGCTGAAGAAACAGGTCTTATCTTGCAAATCGGTGAATGGGCATTGCGGGAAGCGTGTCATACCAATAAAGCCTGGCAAACCGAAGGCTTTGAACCCATTTGTGTTGCTGTGAATCTTTCTGCAAAACAATTTCAGCATCCTGATATCGCCGCACTCGTTCAATCGATTTTGAATGAAACCGGATTAGCTGCAAACTATCTCGAATTAGAAATTACAGAAACGGCTGTGATGGAAAACGTAGAATCTGCGATTACCAAATTAAATAACATTAAAAAAATGGGCGTGAAAATTTCAATCGATGATTTTGGTACAGGTTATACTTCCATTAGTTATCTGAAAAAATTTCCCATCAGTCTTTTAAAAATAGATCAAAGCTTTATAAAAGATATTCCTGAAAATCAGAATAATACGGCTATCACAAGCGCCGTCATTGCATTGGCGCATACGCTCGAAATGGAAGTGGTTGCCGAAGGCGTTGAAACAGCGGAGCAATTGCAATATTTAGCCGATAATCAATGTGATACCGTGCAGGGATATTATTTAAGTCGACCCTTGCCCGAAAAAAAAATCATTTTACAGTTTGCTAAAATCACAACTTGAGAAAAGGTGATTATGCCAACCAAAAAAACGCAAAACATGACAAACGAATCGGAAGATAGTCAGTATTGGGATAAATTGATTGCCAATTTTTCTTCTCATTCGAAAATGTGGCTTGAAGATTTTGAAACCGAAAAACAGGATTATCAACATCCTTATTTTGTTAAACCCATTGAAATCAAAAAAGAAACGGCAAAAGCAGTTCAAACATTTTGCCAGAAAAACAAAATTCCATTATTCACTCTCATTAATTCGGCATGGGCACTCTTGTTAAATCGATATGCAACAACAGATGATATCATTTATGCGATAGGCAAATTTACTGACGATCAAACTATCCAGGAAATACAGGCGCTGCATCCTCTCCTTCCGGTAAGATCAACGATCCATGAAGAAGAAACCATTATTCAATATCTCAAAAATCTGGATATCGAATTAAAAATTAATGTCAATAATTTTAAAAATTCCAACTCCTATGAATATTTTTTGGAAAAAAATGATTTATTTCAAAATATATTTAATTATTTATTGTTATATCCGGAAAAAAATACGGATAATACAAATGACATTCTTAAAATTGAAATAAATCCAAAAACCTATCCGCTGGTTTTTGTCATTCAAAGCCTGTCGCCGCTGCAACTACTCTTATTGTGCAATGAATCGAAATTTACCCAAGAGAGTGCAGACAGATTAGCCGAGCATTTTAATGTGATCATTGAAAAAATTATTGAAGATCCAGAGCAATTAGTCGCGCATTATTCCATATTAACCACTCACGAAAAACAGGAATTATTAAAAACACAAAAATCCAGAAAAATATCCGTGTCTGATTCATCGCTTGTATCCATCCATGACTTGTTTAATAACCAGGTCAGGCGAACACCGCAATATATTGCAGTTGTGCAGGGTGAAACGATTTATACGTATAAACAGTTAAATGATATTTCAAATCAGATTGCACACTTGCTCATACAGAAAAAAATTCGGCGTGGCGATATTGTAGCTGTTTTAATGGAGCGGAAACCGCTACTCATAGCTACCCTGCTGGCTGTTTTCAAAGTGGGGGCCATTTATGTTCCAATTGATCCGAGACACACCGATGAAACGATCGAATTTATTTTACAGGATTGTCATACTCATCTTATTTTAGTGAATAATACACATCGGTTACCGAAAGAAGCATTATATAAAGCCGTTATTATTGATAATAATCTATCAGCCATTAAACATTTTCCAGATCAATTTCCCATTGCAAAAATAGCGCACACGGATCAACTGGCTTATATTATTTATACGACGGAATCGACTGGACAACCGAAAGGCGTGATCATCAAACATGAAAGTCTAGTCAATTTAGCCAATTGGTACAAAATATGTTTTGGTGTATCTGCGAGAGACAGATCATCACAATTTTCTTCGCAAGGTGTTGAACGATTTTTTTGTGAAGTGATTCCATTTCTCACAGCCGGTAGCAGTATACATATTGTTGATGACAATATTAAATTTACGCCGGCTGCTTTTATGAATTGGCTGGTCAATGAAAAAATTACCATTTGTGATTTACCGACAGCTTATGCACAAATATTATTTAATGAAAACTGGCCTGAGAAATTAAGTTTACGACTGGTCAAATTAGGTGGAGCGGTACTGACACATTATCCGACACGAAAATTTTCTTTTGATATCTGGAATACTTTTGGTCCGACAGAAGCCACTATTGAAACGACTTATATCAAAATTTATCAGGCCAATTCAGCCTTCACAGAAAACAAAGTGAAACAGGCGATGCCTCCCATTGGGAAACCCATCGCCAATTGCGAATTATATGTTGTCGATCAACACATGGAACTGGCGCCGATTGGCACGGCAGGTGAACTACTCATTGGTGGCATGAATCTCGCTTTTGGGTATTTAAATCGTCCTCAACTGACTAAAACCAAATTTATACGAAATCCATTCAGTGATCATTCTGATTCAAAATTATTTCGCACGGGTGATTTAGTACGTTGGCTCAAAGATGGCAATTTGGAATACATTGGCCGATTAGATCATCAAGCCAAAATCAGTGGTTACACCATTGACTTAAATGAAATTGAATCCGCATTGAGCCAATACTCTGATATCAATGAAGTCGTTGTGCTTGCCAAAGAATTGGTGAATGGACAAAAAACATTGATTGCCTATCTGGTCCCCAATTTAGATCGCACTCGAATTCCCTATCAAGAACGGTGTTTAATTTCATCGGATGAATATCACTTTTTGCAGACACTCACAGAAGACATTTCTAAATCAGGTGTCGCCATTACAGGCCCAACCGATGAGCTTAAGATCGGTCAACAAATCAAATTAAATTTCAGATTGCCCGGATTTAATGAAAATAAATGGCTCACAGGCAAAGTCATTTGGCAAAGTAATCAGCGAGCCGGCATTCAGTTTGATCAGACAGATCAACAAATCGCTTTATTGCAAAAAAGTATTCAATATTATTTGACGACACATAACTTAATGGAAACGCTGCAAAATTCTACTGCAAAACGCAGCTTGAGAAGTGCGCTTAAAAAACAGTTACCGATTCATATGATTCCAACCATATTCAGTACCTTGTCACATTTACCTTTAACTTTTAATGGCAAAGTGGATTGGAAATCGTTACCCCCGCCGAAAGATTTTGAACGTATTTTAGATCGAAATTATGTTGAACCTCGCAACAAAACAGAACGTAAAATATATTCTATCTGGCAAAAAGTATTAAAACAGGATCACATCAGTATTACCGATAATTTTTTTGATTTGGGCGGTAATTCACAGCTCATAGCAGAATTGTCTGTCAAACTATTAGAAAAATTTCAGGTGGCATTACCTGAGAAAATTTTATTTGATTTACCCTTTATTCCTGTCATGGCTGAATATATTGATTCCCACGGAAAATATTATGCATTCAAATCCACCACTCAGGAAGACATTCATCGAGATGCTATTTTAAATGATGGTATCATACCGAATAAAAAATGCAGTCCGCATTTATCCGATCCGGAAGGCGTCTTATTAACAGGCGTTTCTGGTTTTGTAGGTCTATTTATATTGAAAGAATTACTGAATCAAACCGATGCCAAAATCTATTGTTTAATTCGTAAAGGAAAATTTGAGAGCATTGCAACGCGGCTGCTGAATAATATTGAACGCTATGAATTAGGCAGTGATATTTCATTATCTAATCGTCGTATTGTGATGATTCCAGCTGATATTGGCAATGAACATTTTGGTGTACCTGTTGAGCTATATCAAAATCTGGCCGATAAAATTGATCTCGTTTATCATTGTGGTGCTGAAGTGAATACAATCACTTCTTATCATCATTTACGTACCAGCAATGTGCAGGGAACTTTAGAAATCATTAAATTTGCCCTGATGAAATTGGATAAACCGATTCATTATATTTCAACACTCAGTACAGCCAATAAATTGGATGAAGAAGGTCGTTTGCTGGAAGAGTTTCCTGATGCGTCTGCTAGTCAAATTACCGGAGGATACACGACCAGTAAATGGATTGCAGAACGATTGCTCACTCAAGTCAAAAATCGCGGTCTTCCTGTTTCCATTTATCGTTGCGGCTATATTTGGGGACAGTCGGATTCCGGTGTCACTAACATGAATGATGCATTGCTATTGTTAATCAAAGGATGCATTCAATTGGGATTTGCGCCAAATTGGCAAGAAAAAATAACTATTTTACCCGTTGATTTTGTCAGTAAAGTGATCGTAGGCATTTCACTGTATCAAAAAGATAAATCCGGTCTATTTCATTTGGATCACCCGACGGGGATTCCCTGGACTGAACTGGTGGCCTGGTTAACTAATTATGGTTATACTATTGCTCTGTGTGACCATCAAGAATGGTTAGATAAATTAATGCATATTAAACCTGAAAATGCACTTTATCCTTTTTTACCCCATCTACTCGCACAAAAAAATGCGCCTGATTCGCCTGTGATTGAAATGAATCATACCATTCATTTATTGACACACTTGAATTTGACTTATCCGGAAATTAACAACCGACTATTATACTTGTATATACGCTATTTGTGTGAAGTTGGATTTTTACCCGAACCCGAAAATAAACGAAAACATATTTTTGTGTAATGCATG
>CAZEEF010000148.1:0-5132 GCA_964511095.1 uncultured Coxiellaceae bacterium
TTTCGCTGACCTGCTATAACGGTTTTCACCTATACCATCTTCTCATGACTCATTATAAAATATAAATATACGTATTATTCAAGATGCGAAAAGGATAGTTATGAATCTTTTTTACAGACTGAAAAATGCACAAAATCCATTCGATACAAAAATAATTATCAAACAACCCGTGACTGCTCATACTATCCGATTTATTTATAAATTTGGTATTTTTCACATTTCTGTTGTAAACAAAAACCTGGCGATTTCTTACGGTTGGGAAACTGCTTATTTTTTTGGCATGATGCATATCGTTTCCGTTGCCGTCATGCTTTCTTTTCAATTTAATAATACTTATCTTTTATCAGTGATGATTAGTACAATCGATTATTTATCGAAAGAAATGGTGTTACCGCATTTTGAAGTTTATTCACTCGGATCGTAATCCAATATATCCGAGCAATAATCCATTGTGGACAGACCGTGGCTTTCCAACGCTCGCTGAACAGCATGAACCATTTGGGGCGGCGCACTGATCAAAATGCGATAGTTTGTGAGATCCGGATAATCGTGTAAAACAATATCCTGCAGCCATCCCACTTTTCCTTGCCATGCTGGATACGGACGACTTAATACCGGTGTAAAAGAAAAATTTTTAATGTCATTTGTCCATTGCGTGATTAATTCATGCCTATAAAATTCTTGCGGCGTTGTCACACTCCAATAAAAATGGAGCTGCCGATCGGCGGGATTGAGTGAATCCATTTTGATTTTTTCTTCTATCATCGCTTTCACTGACGCAAACCCTGTGCCTCGTGCGAGAAAAATAACACAGGGTTTCTCATACATTTTCTTAGCCGTACAAGAACCGTAAGGTCCACGCAATGTTATTTTTTTTTCTTCTGAAATCATGCGCAAAATATCGTGTGCCGGCAAATTATCGGAAGGATGTGCCAAATGCAATTCAATCAACCCATTTTTCTCTGGCGCATTGGCAATAGACAGTGGTGAGATTTGCCCATTTGAATGAATGACTTTGACATACTGTCCCGCCTGATAAAACAGATGAAAATCATTCGAAGGACGAAGTAAGATCTGTGTCACTTCTTTTGCAATACATTCAACATTCACTACGTCATAGATAAATTCGTTTACTTTAAGCAACTTGTGAACCACCCGATCCAAGCTGATTGGATTCATTCATCAATGCAATACGGACTGCCTCCAGTTTCGGCATTTTTGCAGCACGCAACACTTCATACACTTCAGCCAGTTTTTTGAGTTTTGCAGATTTAACCATTTTTGCCGACGCAACCCCTTCCGGAAGATCGCGGATTTCGTGAAGAAGTTTTGCAATTTCTTCCCAATTATAGGCATGCACAATATCACGCGGCGTTAATCGTTTTTTTTCGCCCGTAGCCGGAGCCGGTTTGGCGCTAGTATCCAATATTAACGCTTTATACCGTTCAGCCGATTCAAGCAATACTTCGAGTTTTTGATCGATAGTACTGGTTGTTAATTCATCTTCCTGGGGATAAAACATCACAGTCATTGTTATCACTCTCTTTCAATTAATGAGTTGATTAATTGTTATGTTACTATTATAGCTTATTACGGATTTTAAGAAATCACTGAACGAAACAGAAAAAAATAACCCCTAAAAATCAGTCAGATAAGACTTCGCGGCGATCTAGCGCTCTATAATTTAAGGCTTCTGCGATATGTTCTGCCATGATTTTGTCATGCCCGGCGAGATCCGCAATGGTTCTCGCTACTTTAACAATACGATGATAAACCCGTGCTGACAAATTAAATTTAGCAATTATTTTATTTAATATTTTTTGTACTTCATCATTCAGCACGCAAAATTTATTCATATCACTCACTTGCAATGCCTGATTCACTTTTCCCTGCCGCGCCTGTTGACGCAATCGGGCTTGCCAGACGCGTTCTTTGACAGACGCGCTGTTTTCATTGACCAAAGCACCTTGCATGGATAACAATTCCAGCGGCAACGCGGGCACTTCAACCTGCATATCAATACGATCGAGAAACGGTCCTGATAATTTTCCCATATAGCGTTGTATCTGCTGCGATGAACAATGACAAGCCCTGCCCACACTGCCTAAAAACCCGCAGGGACAGGGATTCATGGCTGCAATCAACTGGAATTCTGCCGGAAAAGTCGTTTGATGCGAGGCTCTGGAGATGGTGATACTGCCTGATTCCAGCGGTTCGCGCAAACACTCCAGCACATGACGGTTAAATTCAGGCAATTCATCCATAAATAAAACACCTTGATGCGCTAATGAAATTTCGCCAGGCGAAGGCGGTCGGCCGCCACCGACCAATGCCACACTGGAACTACTGTGATGGGGTGCCCGATAAGGAACAGACTGCCAGTTGCGATAATCAAACCCTTGACGACTGATAGAGGCAAGTGCTGCCACTTCGAGCGATTGCTCATCCGTCAGTGAAGGTAAAATGCCTGGCAATCGGCTGGCAAGCATGGTTTTACCGGTACCGGGAGATCCTATAAACAAAAGACTGTGTTTTCCTGCTGCAGCCACTTCCAATGCGCGCCGCGCATGCGGCTGTCCGCACACATCCGCCAAGTCAACATGCTTATCTGCTGTGCTTTTCTGCGGCATTTTTTCGCACCGTTTTAAAGGTGCCCCTCCTTTCAAATAATGACAGACCTCGAGTAAATGCGTCGCCTGAAAGACTTCTGCCTTTTTAACCAAGGCGGCTTCCGCCGAGTTTCCAACAGGCACAATCAATGTTCGCCCTGCCTGTTCGGCACCTAACACAACAGGCAGCACACCACGCACGGATCGCAAATCACCGGATAAGGCCAATTCCCCGATAAATTCATATTCTTTTAATTTTTCATCCGGTATCTGTGCCGAAGCTGCCAACACGCCTAGCGCAATCGGCAAATCGAAACGTCCTCCTTCTTTCGGTAAATCCGCCGGCGCAAGATTAATGGTGATACGTCGCCGCGGAAATTCAAATCCTGTGTTCAATAATGCACTACGCACACGATCTTTGCTTTCTTTCACTTCTGTTTCAGGCAATCCGACGATATTTAATTTCGGTATACCACGAGAAAGATGCACTTCGACAACAACCAAGGGTGCAGACATGCCTGCACTGGCCCGACTAAAGACAATCGCTAGCGTCATATTGTTTCCTTAATGATTTAAAATGAATGTGTGGGATATTTTTGAATGAAAAGGGGAACGGCGTATTTGAAAAAATCAAGAAATCCTATCTTAGCAATCTCTACCCCTAAAAACCACTTGCATTTGATCCGGCTAATTTTTAGTCTTAAGATAGATCAAGTTCAGGGATGAATGATGAATCAAATAGCCAGCAGGAAGACTATGACAAAAAATATTGCAAAATCCATTGTCATTGAATTATTGGAAGGTAGCGGCATTACGATAAATGGTACTCGTCCTGGCGATATCACAGTACATAATGAACAATTTTATTCTCGGCTGCTGCGTGAAGGTTCTCTGGCTCTCGGCGAAACCTATATGGATTTTTGGTGGGATTGTGATGCCCTGGATATTTTCTTTGAACGACTCATGGTTGCACACCCTGAAGAAAAAATCAAAAAAAGCATGCGGCTCATTATTAAATTAGCACTGGCCAAAATCATCAATTTTCAAACGAAAAGACGCGCTTTTCAGGTGGGACAAAAACATTATGATTTAGGGAATGATTTGTTTCAGTGCATGCTGGACAGCCAAATGAATTACACGTGCGGCTATTGGAAAAATGCAAATACACTCGATGAAGCACAACTCGCCAAACTGGATTTAGTTTGTCGAAAATTACAATTGAAACCGGGGCTTCGCGTATTGGATATTGGCTGCGGATGGGGAGCGCTCGCAAAATACGCTGCGGAAAAATATCAAGTCGAACTGGTCGGCATTACCATTTCCACCCAACAATATGAGTATGCAAAAGCCTATTGCAAAGGATTGCCTATTGACATTCGTTTTCAGGATTATCGGGAATTAACGGGCACATTTGATCGCGTGGTTTCGCTTGGCATGTTTGAGCATGTCGGGCATCTGAATTATCGTCAATACATGAAGATTGTCAAAAAATTATTAAGCGATGAGGGTTTATTTTTATTGCATACCATTGGATCCAATATTTCTGTGACAAAAGCAGATGAATGGATTAACAAATACATTTTTCCAAACGGCATGCTGCCATCGATCGCACAAATTGGCAAAGCCAGTGAAGGCTTATTCATCATGGAAGATTGGCATAACTTTGGCGCTTATTATGACAAAACACTCATGGCATGGGATGACAATTTCAAACAACATTGGAATGCATTGAAACAAAAATACGATGAGCGTTTTTTCCGGATGTGGAATTATTATTTACTCCAATGTGCAGGTGTTTTTCGGGCCCGGGAAATGCAGCTTTGGCAAATTGTGTTTTCCAGTCAGGGCGTGCCTGGCGGCTATGAGGCGCCGAGATAATTCAATTTGTTGAGGTCAGCTGCGGTCCCGACATTATGCCAAATTCCGCGATAATACTCGCCCGTCACCCGCGAAGTTGTCACGGCTTTTTTAAGCAAATCTCCTAAACGAAATTTACCTGGCTGACATTCCGCAAACAAGGCCGGTTGATAGAGTCCAATATTCGCAAAAGTAAAAGCATTCTGTTCTTCAAAATAAAGAGTGGTTTCCTTTAAACAAAAATCGCCATGGGGATGAAATGTCGGATTATCCACTAACACCAGATGGGCTAATGATTGAATAGTGTGTGGTAAGTGTTGTAATGGAAAATCAGTAATCACATCGCAGCTTAAAACAATAAACGGTTGATCACCCAATAATGGCAGCGCCTGAAAAACACCGCCGCCTGTTTCCAATGCTTCCTGTTCTTCAGAATAATAAAACGTTGCGCCATAACGCGAACCATCGCCTAACGTTTTTTTTATTTGATCCGCGTGATAACAAACATTAATGACAATGTCACGCACCCCCGCACGAACCAGTGATTCAATCGAATATTCAATTAAATACTGACCTCCCGCTTTTATTAATGGCTTGGGTGTTTTTTCCGTCAATGCCCCCATACGAACACCGCGGCCTGCCGCTAAAATCATTCCACGCATTTTT
>CAZEEF010000149.1:0-4998 GCA_964511095.1 uncultured Coxiellaceae bacterium
CTCTGTCTTGCCAGGGTGCTTTTAGCTGGCATCCATAATGGCTTTGATGAGGACTGGATGCCAGCCAAAAGCACGCTGGCATGACAGAATTCTAAATTTCCTTTATTGAACTCTCAAATCCCTTTCTATCCAACTTCCGTTGAGCTGATTTGGCCTGCCGTTCATTCTGATAAGGTCCCTGCTGAACCCGATAATGATGTTCCGCCGTCTTGATAATTTCAGTCTCAATTCCCGCAAGCAACAACGATAACCGCAACTGACTCGCATCCAGTTGATTCTTAAATTCGCCCAACTGCACAATAAATTGAATCGTCTGTTTTTGTGTCGTATGGGTTGTCTTTTGTGTCATCACAGCTTGGATAGATTGATCCATTTTCTGATGAGACAACTGCGACGATTCCGGTAGATTCACTTGCATGTTCGGAAGTTCCGTATAGAAATCAAATTGAATATCATTATTCTCTGCCGATTGTTGAGTCTGGGTGACTTTAGAACTCTCTTTACGTGAGCCTATCGTTTTTGCATGATTAAACCAGGCTGCAATATGTTCTCTGGAAAAAAAGACGGTTTGATGATAGACATGAATGGTATAAATAATTGCGCTAACAAAACAGACAACACCTAAAATAGCCCCGGCCAGCGGCACGAACTTGGCACCACGACGATCACTCTGTCTCTGGCGGTGTCTATTTTTATGAGCATAGTCTTTTGACATTCTGTGCCTTCCGTTGCTTTCTCAGAAAAATCTGTCAATCCGATGATTCTTCATCGATCATCGGTTTCGTAAAATCACAGGGTGAATGTGGACAAACTAATTCGGTACCTCGTCTTTTCGTTATTTTAATCATTAACATAGGCCATGCGCATTTCGGACAGGTTTCTGCAACCGGTTCATTCCAGACAGCGTATTTACAATCCGGATAACGTCCGCAGGAAAAAAATATTTTCCCCATCCGTGATTTTCGTTTCAGCATATGACCTTCATGACACTCAGGACAATCCACACCGGTATCAACGGGTTTATTCAAGGATTCAATATATTTGCAATTGGGATAACTGCTGCATCCGATGAATTTACCGTAACGCCCCGTTTTCAATAACAACGGTCCGCTGCATTGCGGGCACGTGCGGCCTTCTACAATATTGGCTGAAATCGCACTGTCTTTGTCTTCATCAAGACTGCGTGTATAAGAGCAATCCGGGTAACCCGTACACCCAATAAAACGACTGTGACGTCCCAGACGAATCGATAAGGGTTTCTCGCATTCCGGACATTTTTCATCGAGTGCTTCTTGTGTCACATCACTACGCTTAACCGTTTCAGCCACATCATCCACCTGATTTTTGAAAGGTTGCCAAAAGTGGCGGAGCAAAGGAATCCATTCTTTTTCGCCGCAAGCGATTTCATCCAGTTCATCTTCCAATTTTGCTGTGAAATCATAATCGACATATTGCGTAAAATGCATGGTTAAAAATTTATTCACAATGCGGCCGACATCGGTCGGTTTAAATCGCTTTGTTTCAAGCACGACATATTCGCGATGTTGTAAGGTATAAATAATAGCCGCGTAAGTGGATGGGCGACCAATACCGTATTCTTCCAGCACTTTAATCAAACTCGCTTCCGAATAACGCGGCGGTGGTTCCGTAAAATGCTGATGACAGATCAATTGTTTTAAATCAACCGTTTGACCTTCTTCTAACGCAGGCAGCATGCGTTCCTCATCATCCGATTTGGAATCATCCACACCTTCTTTATAAACCAGCATAAAACCCGGATCGACAACGACTGATCCATTCGCGCGGAACAATCCTTTATCACCGCATTCCAAATCAACTGCAACGGTATCAATCGTTGCATGAATCATTTGCGATGCAACCGTTCGTTTCCAGATTAAATCGTATAATTTATATTGCTCCGGATTCAGAAATTCTTTTAATGAATCGGGCGAACGAATGACTGACGTAGGCCGAATCGCTTCATGCGCTTCCTGGGCATTTTTCGCTTTTGTTTTATAAGCACGCGGTTCATCGGGCAGGTTATTCTTGCCATACCGCTCACCAATCAAATGACGAATTTCTGCAATGGCTTCGGCTGCCAGATTGACAGAATCGGTACGCATATAAGAAATCAAACCGACAGCGCCTTGACCGGTATCAACGCCTTCATAGAGCTGTTGTGCAGTACGCATGGTTCTTTGTGCCGTAAATCCCAATTTACGCGCCGCTTCCTGTTGTAATGTGGACGTAATGAAAGGCGCGGCCGGATTACGTTTGCGTTGTTTTTTCTCGACGCGAACGACGCGTAATTTTCCTTTGGCAGCGTCTTCCAGATCTTTTTTGATCGTGTCAGCCTGATCGGCTGCGGTAATCGAAAACTGTTCCAGCTTTTCGCCTTTATAATGTATTAATTTTGCGGTGAAATCCTGTGATTCAGCAGACGATTCCGCGACAATATTCCAATATTCCTGACTGACAAATTTTTCAATTTCTTCTTCACGTTCAACGATCATTCGCAAAGCAGGACTTTGTACGCGTCCAGCCGATAAGCCGCGACGTATTTTTCGCCAGAGTAACGGTGATAAATTAAAACCGACCAGGTAATCCAATGCGCGGCGAGCCTGTTGCGCATTGACTAATTCCATCGAAATAGCCCGTGGATGATTGACAGCCGCCTGAACCGCTGATTTGGTAATTTCATGGAAGACAACACGGTGCACTGGTTTATCTTTGAGTGCTTTTTTCTCGAGTAATACTTCATAAACGTGCCAGGAAATAGCTTCCCCTTCGCGATCCGGGTCAGTCGCCAGATAAAGCGCTTCAGCCTTTTTCATGGCCGTGACAATGGCAGCAACGTGTTTGGCATTTTTTTCGATGAGTTCATAAGACATGGCAAAATCGTGTGCGGGATCCACCGCGCCTTCTTTTGGCAATAAATCACGAACGTGCCCATAAGATGCAAGCACTTCAAAATCAGCCCCCAAATATTTTTTAATGGTTTTGGCTTTGGCTGGCGATTCAACAATCACTAAATTTTTTTTAGCTGTTGATTTAGCTTTAGGCATAAAAATATGCCTCCTCAATGTAAAACATCAAACGCCTCAGCAAGTATCATATCTTGTAAAAGAGACAAGGCGGATTTTTTTTCCGGCTGATTAAATAATACCATCAGCACCACCCAACGAATACGCGCCACATCCACTTCCCGAACATCAAGCGCCATAATACGGTCAATGGCGATCTCACGTGTTACTGGATCAATAATACTCAATTGCTCCAAGTATAGCAGAAAGCCTTTTCCTTCCACCCCTAAGCGCTCACTTTCTTCCGGCAGATAGTGACGAAGGGATTGTGTCGTCAGCTGAGAGCCTGATAATACAGCCGTTTGTATTTCAACCAGACCATCCAGCCAGTTTAAGGCTCTATCAATTTCATAACGATCAAATCCGATTCTTTCCAGTTCAATAAAAATATCGGCATTATCCATTTTGAGTGCCACATTTTCATGCATATAATTTTCAAAAAGAAACATTAATACTTCAAACATACCCGCCACTTATATCAATATAATATAGAAGAGAAATTAGATGCGTATATAACCCCCTGGCACACCTTGCACGTAACCCTCTAATTCTAAAGGTAATAGCATGGAGGAAACTTCTCCTGCCGTCAATCCGGTGCGCAGGATAATAACATCCAGTGCGGTTACTTCATAACCAATTTGTGCTAATACTCGCTGGTGTATGGGGTCTAAGTCAACAGGTTCTTGATTCGATTGGGAAGGAATACGCACTTTGGCTTGTTTAAGGGATAACTGGATTTCTTCCAGAACATCTTCTGCGGTTTCAACAAGCTTTGCGCCTTGACGAATCAACTGATGACACCCTCTTGCCATGGGATTATGAATGGAACCCGGGATCGCAAACACTTCACGATTTTGCTCAAGCGCCGAACGTGCCGTGATTAATGATCCACTCTTAACCGCTGCTTCTACCACCAGCACACCTAGGCTCAGTCCACTAATCACTCGATTACGCATGGGAAAATTGGAAGCTTTGGGCGGCGTATCCAGAGGAAATTCCGATATCAGTGCGCCTTCATTTTTTATAATATCATCCGCGAGTTTTTGATGTGTTTTCGGATAAATATGTTTTAATCCCGTGCCTGCAACGGCAATTGTCTTTCCCGAAACAGCGAGTACGCCTTCATGACTGGCTGCGTCGATCCCAAGCGCCAGTCCACTCGTCACCACCAATCCTGCCGCTGCAAATGCTTTTGCGAATAGATACGCTGATTCTCTACCCGTGACAGTTGGATGACGCGAACCCACCATGGCGATTTGAGAGAATGTTAATGCATTTGCATTTCCCTGCACATATAACACGAGTGGCGGATCGTGAATTTCACGCAGTAACCCTGGATAGGCAGGATCCTCTAATGAAATCATCTGACTGTTATTTTTTTCAAGCCAAGACAAATCATGATCGATGATTTTCCAGTGGGTATTTTTTAATAAATAAATTTGTCTCGGCGTCATGTCTGCCGCTTGCATGTCCGCAGTCGATGCAGAAAATAATTTATCAACCGATTCAAAATAATCGAGCCAGCGGGTGACGGTCACAGGACCGATACCTGGCAAGCGCGACAGGGCGAGCCAATAGCGATGATTCACGGTAAGTTTCCTTGTTGAGATTGAGGTTATATCGGGAGCAGATGATTAAACGTTATGATCATTACTTTTTGCGGGTCAAAAATCAGTATAAAAAAAATAGGTTATTTGGCAATTAAAATCCTAAATTTCAATGAATTTTGCCATAGTTAACCCCAAAAAACCTGTTTTTCTTCCCATTTATTAATTGTAATTAGTAAAATATAATAAATATACTAACTGCGAAAGGTTTCATTATTACTTTCGATTCGGATGAGGAGCAGGTAGAAAAAAATATCTGGATTGTGCCTTTTTGGAAAATGTTTTTTGATGCAGGGCATTATTTCCAA
>CAZEEF010000150.1:0-4955 GCA_964511095.1 uncultured Coxiellaceae bacterium
CTGCTTCGTCTGGTTTGAGTGGCACCCAGACGATATTAAACGTATCTTTACGTGAAATAGTAATAATAAAACGGGTGGTATTTTCTTTAGCAGAGAGCGCCAATTCATTCAACCGTTGGGCGACTGCCTGAATCAGAGCATCCCCTGCCTCATGCCCCAAACTGTCATTAATCATTTCCATCCGATTTAAGGAAAAACAAACAACAGCAAAAGTGTTTCCTGTATTTTTGACATTTTGAATGGCTGATTCAATATATTGAGGTAACAGGCGTTGATTCGGTAAATCCGTTAATAAATCATGATTCGCCTGATAACTGACCAACGTATTTTCCAGTTTCAATTTAAGTGAATCTTTGAACCATTGGGTGCTACGATGATTAATACTCACCATGAATCCAATGTAGATGAGCGAAAAGAACCCGACTAAATTATAAAAAATAGTGCCTTTCAGAAAACACCAAACAACTAGGGGTACAACAATAATGGATAACGTCGTCAAGCATAAATAAAATTGTCCAATACTGCCCGTGGCATAACCTGTTGCAATCAAAAATAGCGCGATAAAAGCAAAATATTGGCGCGTGATATTATCGGGAATTAAAAAGACGGCAATCGCCCACATGACAGCGCAAAGAGACATTTCAACAGAATAAGCCATTAACCAGGTGTCGTAGCTATACTGGTTTTTATGGTTGTTATAGAAAAAATAAAGCGCTGTTAAAGCCAGCAAGGCAAGATTGTAAGCAATAAACCAAGGAATTAATAATGTATTGGCAGTATAGTGATAAAAATCGATAAAGACCGCAATGCCAACCGGAATACCGCTGACAGTGCCAGGTAAACAACCCCGGTAAAGGTGTTCGATTAATTCAGCTTTGACTTGCTGGTTAATCTGGACCTTTTCTTCGGTCGAAATTTGCCTTTGATCAGCCACTAATTCCATACTCGTCGAATAACGCCTCCTGCGTACTGTTCGATAAGTGTATCACCGAGTATGGAAATATTGAATATTTTTTAATGAGCGCCCGAATCCTCGTAGCATTGCTGCAAGGCATCCAGTTTAATGCCGGGGCGAAGTCCAATAATATAGGCTGCCGCCTTTCCTTTCACGCCTTTAAACGGACGTTCATTATTTTCTGAAGAAAAGTCATCATAGTTGATGCTATGGCAAAGCTGATAGACATCATAATGATGCGTGATTTTTTCGCTTAAATCATTCGTGAATTCCGCATACGCAAAATCAAATCCTCTGAGTACGGCCAAATCACCACACGCTTTATCAATGGCCGTGGATAAACCCTGACCCCGATATTGCTTATTCACAATGGCAATCCAGACATGCGCTATTTTACCTTTGATGAAATGCTTACCGCTCATAAACGGTTTATCTAACTCATTCAATAAGGCAAAAATCGGCTTCATTTTAGGATATTTTGATAAATGCGGTACAAATGGACTGACGATATCTTCTGCAATCGCACAGGCAATGACTTTATTATCCTTGTTAACAGCCACAACACTCATGCCTTCCCGTGTGGCTTTTTCCAAGACTTCTCTGGCAAATGGCTCATAATCTTTATAGGTAATATTCAAGTGTTTTGTAATGGGTTCGCTGTCACAAAAGGATTGGATAAATAATTCCAATGCCGATTCCAGATAATGTTTCGTTAACGTATGAATCTTAAACTCAGTTTGAACGGTACTCATGGCCCTCTCCTTCTCTAACTGTAGTTCATGAATGAATAGATCAATTAACTCTTTGGTCACATTGGTTAACACACAGATGGTGGCTCTGTCTCCCGTTATCATTAATTGATATTTTTTAGCAAGATCCATCGAAGGTTTGGGGAAAATCACATTGAAGTGATACAGGTAGGAAACTTTATCTGGACCATAAAGTTTCACTAATTCGTCATACAAATACCGGGCACTTTTTAAATTGTCATTTACCATTTGAGCTAATTTATTATTATTTTTATGAAGACCCAAGGCATGCAATGCATTATAAAACATGAGCACATTGAGTCCCGAACGGGAACCTGTAATCGTCACATCTAAAATATTTCCAACATATTCCACACTGCGTTCCGTTTTTTCAAATGCTTTTTCGAAAAAAGACTGACGGGCTAATATCACGCCGCACGGTTGAGATAATCCCGGATATTTATGCGCTGAAAAGGCCAGTGTATTGACGCCCAAGGCATCAAAATAATTATCAATATCGCCAAACGGTTTGATGATGGGCATGACAAAACCCGTTAATGCACCGTCCAGATGAATCGTATAAGTCGGCTTGGGTTTCGATTCATCCAATATTTTTTTGATCCCTGGCACATCATCAATCGCGCCCGTAATCGTCGTACCAATATTGGCAATCACAATCACAGAACTGAAAGGATGCGCGCCACGATGCAGAATCAGTTCTTTTTTAAAATTGGCCAAATTCATTGAACCATCGGAATTCGGTGAAATGGGCCTGATATTTAATCGCAATATTTCTGCAATTTTCGGTATGGAATAATGCGTGTGATCTTTTGTATAAAAAACAGTGGGAATTAATAATTGCTGAACGAGTCCATTATAATTTGCAACGCTGTCTCGGTTTGCAATAATGTTAGTTAACTGTTCAACGCGACGTGCATGATCATTATTCGGAATTTTGGCAAGCCCTGCGAGTAATGTTTGTTCTTCTCTGATCAGTTGTTTTATTTCATCATCTTTTTTGATTATTTGCGGCAATGCGGTATTAATCATAAACCGTTTCGACCACCAGAGTCCTGCAAAATTCCCTTCGGTACCGCCGGTTGTCACATAACCTCTGATCGAATGCGGCGGCAAACCATAATATTTTTCCAAAATGGCAAGTAATTTACGTTCGTGACGTTTGACTTCCATCCGGGATGTTTCAGAATCTTTAAAAGGATCACCGACATTATTTAACAAGACGTTTGCCAAACTACCTGACTGGATACCCAGCGCTTTGTTACTCACAACGCCTAAAAATGTTAAGAGAGAAACGGGATATCCCATTTTGTGATTGGCTAATTCCGTCACATAACGCAACAACGCGTCATAATCATCGAGTTGATTATCGTGAAATTCTGTCACATGACCCGGCTCAATTTTTTTTAACATAGCCATCCATTTAAACAGTATGTCAGCTATTATAATACCATATATAATAGGGGTATAAGTTGACTGGGTCTTGGCTACTGACGAGGTAATCTTATGAAAGATAGAGCTTTTTTTAATGAAGCGTTAAATAAAGCCATCAGCCACGCAAAACGTCACCGTAAGACGTGCGCTGTTTTAATCATCGATACAAATACTTCGGATACTCCTAAAACAGGTGAACAGTTAACAAACGCGTTGCGTACCGAAGATTTGGTGGCCCACCTGGAAGGCGGTGAATTCATTGTCTTGCTAAACGATATAGACAAATCGAAATTTGCGGGGCTCGTGGCTGAAAAATTATTATTAGCCACGGCGGATGTAACGGCCAATATTGGTATCAGTATTTATCCCAATGATGGCGAATCACTGGAAGCCATGCTGAAAAATGCCGATGCTGCCTTGTTTCAGGCAAAAAAAGCGGGGAATCATCAATATAGTTTTTATACCCATGCGATTGATGTGGAAGCACGTGAATTTGTTAAACTGGAAACGGATTTGCGAAAAGCGATCGACAATAATGAACTCGTTCTTTATTACCAGCCAAAACTGCATATTAAAAAAGGCACGATTGTCGGTGTAGAAGCTTTGTTACGCTGGGCGCATCCTGAGTTGGGAATTTTAAGTCCGGCTCAATTTATTCCGATCGCAGAAGAAACGGGCCTCATGATGACCATCGGTGAATGGGCGCTACGTGAAGCGTGCAAAACCAATAAATATTGGCAAAATGAAGGCTATGAACATTTTCCGGTTGCACTCAATTTATCCCCCAAACAGTTTCAACATCCTGACATTGCTAAAACCATTGAAAATATACTGACGGAAACTGAATTAAATCCAAACTATCTCGAATTAGAAATGAATGAGTCGACAGTGATGGATGATATTGAAACGGCTAAAAAACGTCTGGATGCGATCAAGGCGACAGGTGTTCTATTATCGATTGATCATTTTGGTGCGGGCTACACATCGATCAGTCATCTCAAAAAATTTCCGGTGAGCGCGATAAAAATTGATCCGAATTATATTAAAGGCATACCGAATAATCCGGATGATTGCGCCATCACAAATGCATTTATTGGATTAGCACATCACCTGGGATTAGAAGTGGTAGCCGAAGGCGTTGAAACGGGAGAACAAGTGCAATATTTGTCGATGGAAGAATGTGACATCGTCCAAGGTTATTTTCTGAGTCACCCGCTGCCTGCGGATAAAATTGTGCTGCAATTTAAAAAATTGATGGATCGGGCACTGTTTTAAACAGTGCCGCGCTCTAAACAAATCGAACAATATAGATAATCAAAAGAATCAATGCAGTCACGGCAACAGTAGGATGACCAATCGCCAGTATGCGAGGTATTCGCTTACCGCTGGTATCCAGCGTAAACAACGTAACACCACCAATCGCCGCCAGAATAAACAGTGCCAGACTGATTAACAATAAAGGCGCTGTATGCCCAAGCGCGGTATACGTTGCCAATGCCAATAAGGCCAATCCTGCGACACTACCGTGCATAAAAACGACCGGTTTATAAGTGCGTTTCTTTTTTAAAATAGAACGAAGTATAAACGTGCCAAGAAAAGCGGCAATTAAAAAAAAGACAATCGCGGTCACCAACATAAAAACTCCTTTTTGATTGATTCATGCCCATAGGATTGTAACGTGTGTGATTGACATCTTCAATCAGGAAAACTGACGGCTTAAGACTGGGAAAAGTGAGCTAACTTCATGATTATATTAATAAATTTCTAATTTTGTGTTACAGTTTTGGGGTTTTTTCACG
>CAZEEF010000151.1:0-4938 GCA_964511095.1 uncultured Coxiellaceae bacterium
TATATAAAAGTCGCTGGGTCCCGCGCCAGGAGCAGCGCGGGATGACGTGGAAAGTAAGATCAATTTAAAACAGAGATTTGTGCGCAATGTCGGAGGTGAATATATTATTATAAGGCCGTGAACGATTACAATCCTTACGCCTTGCTCGGCACATACGACTTCAGCTGATTCACAAAATCACGTAATGCATTAATTCCTGTTGCTTCCGCCTGCCGGCACCATTCTTGCAGCGCTTCCAGCAATTCTGCTTGCGTTGCAGCACTTTTGGCCCAAATATTCTGAAGTCTTAACCGAAATTGATAGACGTCATTCAAAGAACGATGACGTTCTAATACATTCGCCAAATCCTGTTTACCCGACTGATTCATCAGCGATGTTTCGCGAATGAGCAAAGTGCGCACCCGCTGCAACATCGCACTACCCGTTTCACCTGCGCGGCGGCGCTCCTCACGCAAAACCGGCATGATAACGTTTTTGCTATAATGCGCCATCACCTGAAAACGATTCGTTAAAATGGCTTTTAAAGTATCCACATCAACCGTCACCTTGCCTTCTGCCATCATCGCTTTGGGTGGAGTACGTTTTGGTTTGGCTAATCGCAAAAACTGCAATGTCCGTATCACTAACCAACCCATATCAAATTCCCACCATTTCACAGAGAATTTTGCTGAGGTACCAAAGGTATGATGATTGTTATGCAACTCTTCTCCGCCAATAAAAAATCCAATAGGCGATATATTGCGTGATGCGTCTGGGCATTCAAAATTACGGTATCCTACGTAATGCGCGACGCCATTCACGACACCCGCCGCAAAAAATGGAATCCAGGCCATTTGAAGCGCCCAAATCGTAATCCCAATAGGACCAAATACGATTAAATTGATGATGAACATCAATGTAATACCGTATTTGCTGTGGGAATACACATGGCGTTCCATCCAGTCATCCGGCGTGCCCTGACCATAACGCTCTAACGTTTCTGGATTACGGGTTTCTTTTTTATAAAATTCTGTGCCACGAAATAAAATCCGCCAGATACCCTGAACTTGCGGGCTATGCGGATCATCTGCCGTTTCAGATTTCGCATGATGCTTGCGATGCACGGCAGCCCATTCTTTGGTAATCATGCCCGTTGTTAGCCATAACCACATACGGAAAAAATGGCCAACGAGAGGGTGCAATTCCAATGCGCGATGCGCTTGGCATCGGTGTAAAAAAATGGTCACCGCCAGAATGGTGATTTGAGTTAAAACAAGCGTTACAACGATGTAACCCCACCAAGGTAAATTTAACAGACCATGCATATGATATTTAACCCTTTAAATTGTAATCTAACGAGATACGACAACTGCGACACATCATAACATAGTTTGCCTTATATGACTCAAGCTGCGAGACAATTTTCTAACCCTTTGAAAGATTATGCAATTATGCCGGCATACCTTTTCGTGAAACAGCATACAATGCCAAATCCACTTGATGATCATGGTATTCATCCAAACTGGGGCGATGCCCGATACTCACGAGAGAGCAATGAGGCAGCCGTTCTTTCAACAGACGATAAAGCTGTTGTTCATGCGATAAATCCAGCGCCGATGTACTTTCATCCAAAAACACCCAATCAGGCTTATGTAGCAATATGCGAACAAACGCAATTCGCTGTAATTCGCCTGGCGACAAATGTTCTGACCATACCGTGACATGGTGTAATTCATTGGCGAGATTCGGCAAGTCGCAATCGTTAAGCAATTTCTTCAATTCATCTTCTGACACAGGCAACACATTATCTGGAAAGAGCAGTGCTTCCTGCAATGATCCAAGCGGCATATAAGAACGTTGCGGAATATACATAATCGTTTGCGTTTCGGGCAAGGTAACGGCGCCTGAACCATAAGGCCAAATACCCGCCAGGACACGCACAAACGTACTTTTGCCAAGACCTGAATCTCCCGTGACCCAATAATGCTGGCCATGGACAAATTCCTGATTAATATTTTCCAATAATTTCTCTCTGTTCGGCGTAAAAATCGTGAGGGCTTTGACATTAATTTTATGTTGTGCCGTGCCTGAATAGGAAAAATGATTATTGAATAACGCTTCCTGTTCCACCTCATAAACACGATTTAAAAAAGTTAATAGACGGCGCATAACCGCTTGCCATTCCGCAATAATGGTGTAGGAATTTACAATAAAAGATAATGCTTCCTGAATTCTGCCGAAAGCAGAAAGTGTTTGAATGAGGCCACCCAATTTAAAGACTTTATTAAAATAATTGGGTAACGCCACCACCAACGGTAAAATCACAGACACTTGATTATAACCCGCCGTGAACCACAACAATAATTTTTGCCGTAAAATAATGGCATACCAATTTTCTAACACCCCGCCAAAAATTTTATTTAAAATCGTTTTTTGGTGTTCCTCGCCACGATACAACGCAACATGCTCTGCATGGGAACGTAAATCAATCGCTGCAAAACGAAAATTCGCTTCGCGCCGTTGTTGTTCGAAATTCAACATCACTAATGGCCGACCGATTTTAAAGGTGATAGTGGTACCGAGCGTCGCATAGATGATCGCGACCCAAACAAGATAACCGGAAATATGCAATGTGCCGAAAGAACCGAATGGAATAGTCAATGTCCCTGATAATTTCCATAAAATAAAAATAAACGCGAAAATCGTCACAATCGAGCTCAGCATGCCAATCAGGAGAGATAATGACATCGTCACCAAATTGTTGATATCTTCCTGAATACGCTGATCGGGGTTATCCGTTGTATCGTTAAAATCTTCCAGATAATAATAACTTCTCTTTTCCAGCCAGCGATTAACAAACTGCTGTGTCAACCAACGGCGCCAGCGTAATGCCAGAAAATTTTGTAAATAATAACGGTACACGGCCAATATGATATAAACACCCGCTATAAAAACAAAAACCAGAAGAAGATCTAATGCCCCACGCCAGTCATAATCTTGTAGCGCATCATAAAAATAGTTATACCAGTCCGTAAAAAGCACATCCATGCCCACCAGAATCATTGACATCACGATCACTGAAACCAGAAATGCATATGCACTTTTGCGATAATCCGATTGCCAGTAAGCTTTTAGCAATTGCCAGGCCGTATACGACGTTGGCTGTAATGAGTGAGGCATAAAACATCCCTGTCAGTTTTGTATCCAATAATGATACTGGATTTTGTGTATGTTGTGGATTTTTTAAGTTATGCTAATAACTGCCTTAATAACCTGTTATAAGGAATATAACATGACTGAAAGCACTTATAGCTTACCTGTAATGGAAACTGTAAAAACAGCCTGGGCCAAAGTCGGCGGTGTAAAAGGGTCTTGCTGGGCTCTTCTCGGCTTATTTATATTGGCTATGGTTATCGTGGGATTTCTCGGCAGCCTGGGCGGCAAAGAAGGTGTGATTCATTTTATCTTTAGCTTTATCGGGGCCATCATACAGATCTTGGCGGGCGGCAGCTTGGTTTATCTCGGCATCCGACGCGCGCAAGATATGCCGGTCAGTTATAAAATGGCTAAAGACGTTTTGAATGCACGCATTATTCTTTACCTCATTGGACTGTATATTTTACAGATTTTAATTTTCATACCCGCTGGCATATTGGCTGGAATAGGCGCTGCGCTGGTTCACATGACCTCTTCTTTCGTCCATTTTTTCGCCATCCTCTGTTTTCTGGCCTCTATTGTTCTTTTTATTTATTTAGGTGTCCGCATGTGGTTAGCCACTGGGGCCATTGTTGATAAAAATTTAAATTCCTGGGATGCCATTAAATTATCGTTTAAAGCCACGCGGGGAAATGTCTGGAATCTGATTGGGTTATATATTATTACTTTCTGTATCGTGTTGGTATGCACCATTACAATTGGTATTGGTTATATCTGGGGATTTCCCTGGTTGCTTATTACTTACGGGGAAGCCTATAAAAGATTATCCACACGTCAGGACATCCATCCTCTGGGTTAATGCATAAAGGATAAAAAAGAATGATTTTGAAACACGGCATAGTTTGTTTTTTTACGATGAGTTTGTTGATGCCCCTTTCAGGTTGTTCTTTTAATCCATTTACTACTGACAATGAAATGACAGGCAGTGCCGGACCGACCATCGCGGGTGGTGCGATTGGTGCAGGCACTGCCGCCTTATTGGGCGGGTCTAAATATACGATTGGACTTGCCGGTTTAGCTGGCGCCTCATTGGGCTATTATGTCAGCACACTCACTTTTGATGCCGGTGGTATCCGGCAAGCAGGTGGACAGGTTTATACATTGGGTGATTATGCGACGATTGAAATTCCGACCGACACACTGTTTGAATCCAATACAGCCAAATTATTGCCAGAAGCCAGTCCCGCATTAGATAGCACAGTCGCTGTTTTAAAACGTTACCCAAACAATAATATTCTGGTTTCCGGTAATACAAGCGGTTTTGGCACAACGCGATGGGAACGTACACTGTCTGAAAAACGCGCCCGTGAAGTATCTGCGTATTTATGGGCCCATGGCGTGAATGCCTTTAAAGGTAACTCTGACTTTGATCCTTCTGCACCGACACGAACGTTAAGTTATGTCGGCTATGGAAATTATTTTCCCATCTCCAATAATATTAGAGCAGACAGTATTCGAGAAAACAGCCGCATTCAAATCACCGCCTATCCTTCACGAAGGGATTTGAAATTGTGTGATGATCAAAAAGTTTTTGCCAATATTGGCGGAACGGATGAGCCGCAGTATAAAGGGGAGCCACCGATAACAACGGCTTCAGCTGCATCGGATGAGAATCTTTATAATATTAACAATGGGTAGTACCCTACTTGATATCAAGCGCCTGCCATACCTTGGCGGGGGGTAACATGCCAAAACACGGCGGCTGGACACTCTGTTGTTCCGTACCCCGAAAAGTACACACAC
>CAZEEF010000152.1:0-4846 GCA_964511095.1 uncultured Coxiellaceae bacterium
CAATGCGAAAAAGAAAATAAGCCTGTTCCGAAGTGTATTATGCTGGATGACGACAGAAAGGGTTTGAATTTGATTGCAGTGGCTGAAGCCGCAGAAAGTAAACACGTCAATTTGCAAACATTAAAAGTAGAAAAACAGCTGAAAATACAAGATTATCTGCTGGTTATTTCTCCCTCGGTTGCTTTTCAAAACATGCTGAGTGATGGTTATAAAGCTATTTTCCGATTAAGAAGTGAGATGAATAATGCACTTTCGGGTTTATTTTCTTCATTTTCAGACAGTTCAAAAAAAACGATATTAGAGCCTATGGATAAAATTTTACAAGCTTATGTGGATATTGAAATTGAGATGAAAAAAGGTAATTTTAAACTTAAAGATTGTATCGATGCGTGTAGTGCGCTTTATAATAGGATGAACAGTCTGATAGAAGAATATAAAAAGAAAGATACTGCACGTGAATTTGATAAGAATGAAAGTACGCAGGCTATGGCTGCATGCGTTAAAATTGCGCCGCTCCGATTTGAGGTAGAAAAAACAAGAAATGCATTGGTTGCATCAATGCCAAAAACACTGGCTGCTACCCCAAAACCTGGTTAAATTACAAATTAATCACCCACCAAACAAGAGCCGCCACGCCCCCGGCGGCTGGAATCGTCAAAATCCACGCCCAAACAATATTGCGCGCAACACCCCAACGCACAGCCGCCGTGCTATGCAATGACCCTACACCGACAATCGATCCTGTCACCGTATGGGTGGTTGAAACGGGAATGCCTAATCCGGTGGCTAGAAATAAAGTAATCGCACTCGCAGTTTCCGCGCTAAAACCACCGACAGGTTTTAATTTCGTAATTTTCATTCCCATGGTTTTGACAATGCGCCAGCCGCCGAAAAAAGTGCCCAATGCAATAATTAAATTACATGAAATAATCACCCAAAGCGGAATGTAAAATGTATCGCCGAGTAAGCCGGCTGAAAATAATAATATCGCAATAATCCCCATGGTTTTTTGTGCATCATTACCACCATGACCTAAACTGATAAAAGCCGATGAGAGAAATTGTAATTTACGAAAAAGGCCATCAATTCGGCGAGGTGTAAAATTAAAAAAGAAACGGGCAATCAAAAACATTAAACTTAAACCAAATAGAAATCCCAATAACGGAGAAATCACAATCGCCGCGAGTACTTTTGAAATACCTAAGAATTTTAAGGAAGAAAATCCCGATTTTGCAACGGCTGCACCTAATAAACCGCCAATCAGTGCATGTGAAGAGCTGGAAGGCAAGCCAAAATACCAGGTGAAAATATTCCAGAAAATGGCACCGCTTAAAGCGGCCAAAATCATTTGAACATTGACAATCGAGGGATCAATTAAACCGGTACCAATGGTCGTTGCAACTTTCAAACCAAAAAATAAAAAAGCAATAAAATTAAAAAAAGCCGCCCAAATGACCGCCCAATGCGGTTTTAAAACACGGGTGGAAACGATGGTCGCAATGGAATTGGCCGCGTCATGAAATCCATTGAGAAAATCAAAGAGAAACGCGAGTGCAATGGTGAAAATTACAAGTGAAATAGCGGCTGTGTGCATGTTATGAATATTCCAGAACAATACCCTTAATTAAATTCGCCACATCCTGACAACGATTGATGACCTGTTTCGTTTGCGCATAAATTTCTTTTAATTTAAAAAAATGTTTGAAATCTTTTTCATGCAAAAATAAATTTTTTTCACCCGCCAATACCACTTGATGCGCTTCACTTTCAATTTTATCAATCTCATCACAAGCTTTTAAAATTTCGTCGGATTTATTCAGTGAATGTAATCGATAAACCGCCTGATTTAATACCATACTGGCTTGCATACTTAATTCAGCCAGTTTGGCAATTTCATCAGGCACTTCTTTTAATTGATAAAAGGGAAAGCGCTGCGCACAGCGATTAATTAAATCGAGAATATCATCCAAGCCACTGGTTAATTTATGAATGTCATAACGATCAAATGGCGTGATAAACGTTTGATGTAATAACGTGAAAGTATGATGCGTGATTTGATCCGCTTCTTGTTCATGACGCGCGATGGCATCAACGTATTGCTGCTGATTATCCAGATTATGCAACATGGTATGAAATTGCGTAGTTGCAGTGACCAGGGTATCGGCCGTGTTCTGGAATAATTTAAAAAAACCTGTCTGGCGCGGTAGAAATCTTTTTAGCATAGGTTTCTCGCATGGGATTTTATTAGCCTATTCTATCAAAGATAGCCATAGATACAAGTAGTTATAAATTGTATAAAATACGCGCTTTAAAATAGGTGTATTTGCTATAATTAAGGTGAATCGCTTCAAAAAATGAGATTTTTTATGCGCATGAGAATGACTCCGGAAGCAAGCGTGGCTCTTATTCAACCGACGGTTGGATGGGAAGGTGAATTGCATCAAATTGTTTTTGCAATCATTACAAATAAAAAAGTGGTATCACTGTCTGACGATGATCCGCCTTCAATGATTTTCGAGCCTACAGAAACAGGTGTCTATTGCGTGAATGATAATTCGAATGAAAATTTGAATGATTGTTTGCCTGTAGTAAAAAATGTGGCAAAACAAAAGAGACTTGCCGTTTCCAGCCAATTTCGTGGTCTTCATGTATTGGAATTCATTACTTCACCCACCAAAAAAACAGATGATTTACATACACAGTTTGCTGAAATCTCTCGGCTGGAAGCCGATTTGATTCAATATATTATTCAAAAAAAAGAAAAGAATGAATTAATCGAACTGATTTGTATTAAAGACTGGATGGATGATTATAATCGACGTTTTAAAGAAGCTCCATTAGTTGGCGGCAATCGGACTCATGAAATGTATATCCTGGTTGATCATTCGCTTAAAAAAATCAAAGAATCTGTCAAAAAATTTTCGATGGATGTTCAAAGCCAATTAAAACATGCCGTGCAATTTAATTTTGTTTCGGCCCTTGGAAAAAAAATGGGAAGTGAGTTGATTTCTATCTATAAGATGGAAAATGAGATTGAAGAATATGCGGCATTTAAAGAAAAAAAAGCGTTAGAATATACAATTATTTCACTAAAACTTGAAGCCTTACAAAAACAAAAAAATCAAGAGGCACGCATACAAGAACATCAAAAACAACTTTCTGTCATTATTGAACATAAAATTTTGCTCGAGTGCCGTGAAAAACAAATTCATATATTGCAGGAAGCAGAAAATAATAGCGAAAAAATTTGTGAACTGATTCGTCATCAATCGGCATCAGAGCGAAAATTGACAAAATTGACAGGTTTTTTCTTTCTGTTATCGATGCGGATCATGACTGAAGTTGATTTTATTCCATTATGGACAGCGAGTTCTATCAAAAATAGATATATTTATTTTTTAAAAACAAACTTGTCTGATTTGATACACAGCCTGTCTGAAAATGATAAAAAAATTCTTCAGGATATGTCTGCATGGGGTGATGCTGAAAAGCAACAATTATTCGTTTTAATTGCGGGATCGTCAGAAGCACTCACGGTCAGTTTTCATATCAATCAAACGACATTGACTGTCAAGGAAGTTATTGAGAGTGCATTAGGCTGGGAAAAGAATAAAATGTGTGATTTGTTGCCTAATTCGCCAACCAAGCCGATTGAAATGCCACTGGAACCAGTCGATACACAAATTCGTCGCGAGACGCATCTGAGAAGAATTTTATTGGAAAATCGTAGTCTGAGTGATAAAACAATCATTGAATCTGAAAATGAAATGAAAAAAATGTTATATCGCGCCGCGGGTCTTTCAAAAACGACTTATCTTCAAAAAAAATATGAAATACCCTCTGAAAGCCAAACGATTGAGTTTAAACAAACAGACACGGGAACAATAATAGATAACACTATTCGTAAAGCAATGATGCTGATCGATGAATATAAAACAGGTGTTTTCGATGAGATAAATTTTAAATTGCAGTTAAGTAAAATAGTATTTCATTCAGATAAAGATATCACGCTTAAGCAAATTAATTATTTATATCTAAAAATGCCAGATCGAAATCCAGCAATAGACAAAATAGTGACGGAGCTTTATGCGGAAAAAATAGCGACTTTTTTCCCCTTTCCTTTGAAGGCAGAAGAAAAGCAATATATGGAATATGTGTCATCTCGATATTTTTTGAGTAAGGAAATACCCGATATTTCGGAATACTTAAATTTTGTTAAAACATTCAGTATAAAATTTCCGAATTCATTTGAAGTGGCATTGGTAAATAAAAATCATAACGTGGGATTAATTTATCGAATCAAGCCCGGTGTTGATATCAATAGCAAAGTGATAGAAGGTAAGACGGAGTTGCATTATGCATGCCAATTTGGATTAAAAAAATTGATTGATTTGTTGTTGCAACAGCGTGCGGTGGCAAGATCCGAAGATATCGTATCCTGTTTGGATAATGAAATTTTGACGGTCGATTTAGTGGATAAATTAATGAAGGCGGGCGCAGATATGGGCGAAGCGCTTTGTCGCCTTGCAAAAGAAAAAGATGACGATTCAATTAAAAAAATGATTGAAATAATCGGTACAGAAGCATCGAGTGAAGCGATTCAGGAATATGCGTATCGTCCTGATGTTAGAGCTTATTATGATTATCTTCAAGTGTTTCTGACAGCAGAACATAAGGAATTACCGACTCCCATGTCACATTCTGTTATGTTTCCTGTAAAAGAATCTCAACCGAGTGCAAGTAGTACCGCTGAACCAACAAGTCACCGGAAAACGCCAGGTGTTACTTAGTGTTGTTGCGTCATTCGTCATCGCGAGCCTCCGAAGGAGGCGTGGCGATCCAGAGT
>CAZEEF010000153.1:0-4844 GCA_964511095.1 uncultured Coxiellaceae bacterium
GGGAATGACAGTTTAGTTGTGTAGATACCTATGCCAGAAACAGCGCGGGATGACGAGGAAAGTGAGATCCATTTTGAAACAAAAATGTGTGTGCAGGGTAGGATAGTAAATGGTGTATGATATAGCCCCATCTTCTCTATTGGTGAACAAATAATCGTCCGCCAAAAATACCGCCATCAATAACGAGTTCACTTGCTGTGACAAATTTGGATTCATCAGATGCTAAATATAAAATCCCGTAAGCAATGTCATCAGCCTCGCCAACATGTCCCATGGGTTGCAATTTATTATAGGCTGCCTGTAATTCTTCATTGCTTATGTCATCTTGATGCGGAATGTCTCCGAGACAAGGTGTTCGGATATAACCAGGATGAATTGAATTCACTCTGATTTTATCTTTAACATACAACATGGCATCTGTTTTACTCATCAGTCTTATTGCACCTTTTGACGCATGATTGGCTGGATAATCAGGACTACCGAGTAAGCCATGAATCGAAGAAATATTGATAATACTTCCGCCGCAAACTTTTTTAAGATATGAAATGACATGCTTTGTGCAGAAAAATACACTTTTTACATTGATATTCATCACTCGATCCCATTCGGATTCTGTCATTTCATGTGTTGGCTTATTACTCCCAATGAATCCAGCATTATTGACTAATACATCAATGCGACCCCATTTATCCGCAATATCTTTGAATACCTTTTCGATATTCGCTTCATTTGTTACATCCATATGCCAGAATTCAGCGTTGCCGCCTTGAGACTGAATTTTTTCTACTGTATTTTTTCCTGATGGGTCATTGATATCAACCAGTGCAATCGTAGCGCCTTCGCGTGCCAATAAAAAGCAGGTTGCTTGACCAATACCTGTTGCACCGCCTGTTACTATAATGACTTTATTTAGAACTCGATTCATAGATTATCCTTGAGAAAAAATGGTTTCCGGATTTTTTACGAGAAGATATTGTATCCGAGATCAAAAAACCAGTCATTTTGAATATTATTCAATTTAACTGATAAATAAATATCCGTCACTTTTACAGATATTTGATTGTGATAAAAATACTAAATTAGAATCGAAATGCCGCTGGCAAGATTTTTAAAAATAACATCAGGTAATAAATGAATAAAATTTTCTGTGACTGCCTTATCAATTAAATCGGCTTTTGTCAAACAACCCAGTTTAGATTTCATATTAGTCATATGGCTTTCCACAGTACGCTTAGATATAAATAAAATATCAGCGATTTGATTCGCTGTTTTACCTCTGACAATATAAAAAAGACATTCGATTTCTCTGTTTGTTAAACCAGAATCTTTCAATGTTTTTCCAAAATAATAGGATCGCTGATTGATATTATTTTTAGTTTGATATTTTTTATCTAATTTTGCAATGTTCATAAAGAGCTTAGTAAAATTATGTTGTTCTATTTCGATTCCATAAAATAAAGTTGCAATTGCATTGGATTGATTATCAAAAAGAGACGTTTTTTGGCTAAGCAAAATTTTAATTTCATTATTTCGATAAGGATGGATATCCAATAGTTTCAAAAGAGTATTTTTGTTAGTAACCTGCTGATTTTGTTCGATCCACCTAGGAGCCGCTTCAGCTGCCTTGCAACGCACTTCAAGCACACTATGCCCATACATCTCTTCGGCATTATCATAGCCATTAATATAAGCACATTGATCATTGACATAATAATTAAATCGATTTTCTGTATCCATACAGGCAATATAGCCGGGTATACATTTTAAGAGAGAGAGTTCATTTAATGAAACGTTTGATGAAAGCATTGTAATATCTCATTGTAATGATTAAAAATTTCTGTTTAAACCAAATCCTAGCTCGAAAATTTTATCAAATATTTCAGATTTATTTCGACAATTCAGTTTTGTCCTGATGTTTTCAATATGCGTTTCAACTGTTCTTTTTGAGATAAAAAGCAATTTAGCAATATCAGCCGCGGTTTTTCCTCTTAACAAATAAAATAAACACGTACATTCTCGTTTAGATAAAGGAAAATGGGGAGTATTCATTAAGCTCATGATAAATGAACTATCTGCATACCTATCTGAACGTTGCAGAATACCTATATTTTCTTTAGGTAAAATTAATTTGTTAAGCTCGCTTTTTTTTAGCAATTCAGTTGCTTTATCTTTAAAATAATCAGTAAATGCATACAATAAATTCTGATTATTAAAATAAAAATCGAGCACTTTTTTATTTGTACGAGGCGCGGCGAAATTAAATACTTCACAATAGTCACCCTGTTTTTTAAATATAGAAATACCATTGGTGTAATTAAAAATGTCACGAGCCTCAACTGCCGCTTTCTCAACATAATTATCCCATAAATGGATACCTGAATCATATATTGTGGTGACGAGATGATATTTATTTTTAAAATAATACTCAATCCAGGTATTGTCAGGTATTAAAATAATGGATGACGAATCATTGTAATATGTTCTGCCATAATCAAAAAAATTTAATTGAAATTTTTCAAGAAATGGTTTTGATATTTCTCTTACATCATCCACTAAATGGGAGGAAATATTATTTCTTAAAATTTTTATTATGTCGCCATTGTTCAATGTGCTCATAAATAAATGCCATTGTCGATTAATTCATGGCGTTAATTTAATACTTTTCCATACGTTTTTCCAGTTTATAAGCCATTTTCTGGCTTATAAACACCAAACGAATAAGGATTATTGATAACACTCATCGTCGCGCCTAAAGGTGTTCCGTTATCCGCAACAAGACGACCTATATAACCACTTGACGTAAAAGGTAATTTTCCACGGACTGTTGTCCATGTCTGCGGATAAACCAGTGTGAGGTCTAACGTCATATTGGTTTTATCTGTTAATGAAAATATCATGTCGCCATAATACCAGCCTTTGAGATCATAATGCATATAATGATTTGGCTGATTGGCAGGATACCAGTTACCCGAAAAATTAGACGAAACGGCATATTGTAATGGATCTAAAAATTGTAAATCCTTTTCGGTAATTGGCTGGACTTTTTCTTTGATGGACTGAGTGGTTTCCTGACAAAATCCGGGATGATTATAACATTTTAAAGCGCCATCATCAGGACTTGCGGGGACAGTAATCGCATCAATATTATTTGTTGCTGTTTTATAAAGCTTCACCGCTGATTTATACATTTCACTGTCATGATCCCAGCGCACTGGATACCTCATTATCAAACTATCTAATTTTTGTTGATAATATTGATTTTCTTTTAAAGCAGAGGCAAGGTAACTTCTATTTTGAAGCACTTCTTTGGTGACTTGAGAAGGTGGCGGGGTTAATCCATATTCTGCGATAGGATCGTGTTTAATAAATCCATTACCCAGTGGCACCAATCCTTTATCCGGATTAAATGAAATTTGTTTTGGGAAATTTTCCACTGCGTAAGTTAATAATCCATTCGCTGCCTTCACGCAACTATCCATGTGTTGAAGATCACAGGATAAAGCATAATAGGTACCGCCTGTATTTTTTGATAAAATCTGGGAAAGCTCGGCTGGATTACCCCCTTTTTGGAAAGCTTCAATAATCACTGTTCCATGTAAATTATATTGTTGTGACATCGATTGAACTTGACTGGATGCACTAATTAAATTTCCAAACGATGCAGATGCGTGTGCATTAAATTGTTCTTTGTCAAAATGACTGTTAAATCTTATATTGATACCCATGAGGAGTGAAGCGCCTTGTTGATAAGCACTGATAAAATCATCACCACACAGCACACCAAAATTGTTATAATATTTTGGATCATTATAAAATGCTTTTCCACTGTCGGTTAAAGCTTGTTGATCCGGACCCACTAATCTATCCATCACTGTATCATATAAAAATTCACTATAATTCAGTGAAAGTGAATAATCTAAATCTTGTATCGATCGCAAATAATCCGCATCCGCTTCCGCAGAAAACATTCCGAAACCGCCATCCACTTCAACATTAAAATGCATTTGTTTTTGAAAATCGGAAAATGACATGGCAGTGTTTAAATTAATTGTTCCTTGTTGCCCTGTCGTTGCTGTGATGACTGTATCGTAACAAACATTGGGAGGAATTTGTTGTGTATCATGAGAGTAGCCTGAACCAGGAATGATTGCGCCGAGATTATTAGAACCCGCATGCTTTATATATCGATTGATCGGTATATCATGTATGGGATCTGCAGATGACTGTGTTCCCCCAAAAACAGGAACAGATACAACAAGCGGAGCTGAACAAAGAAATTTTGCAAGTGCTCTATTTATTTTCATAAATACCATCCTGAATAATTATTCAATTTAGTTATTTTTAATCGAACCCGTGATTGTCCCTTTATCGCCTTTCGCACAGGTATAATGTCCGTCAAATATTTTTTCTTGCGATGCACTGTCATAAATCCTGCCACTTATCTCGCAGTCATCGCCGTTATTCATTCGAGCGTTTCCCTCAAATCGAGGTATGCCAGCATCGATAGTCAGGCTTGCACGTAAATCATTATTCCATACGCCATAATAAGTATTCCCCATATGTGGCGTTACCCTTGTCCAAAGAGCCGTAACAGGACCCGCCGTACTGGAATCCCAAACGACATGCCATACATCAGGAATGCGAGGAGGATAAGGCTCAGAAGAATTATCATTATTGTTGGCGAGTGAAACAGTGCTATAAAGAAAACTGAATATTATCAAAAAAATAGCGGTGTTTTTCATAACAGCATCCTTAATATCCTTTAAATGAGTTATAGGTTTAATCAAGTGAAATAGAATAACTTGACGAATAAAGATGACAATCCGTATAAAATACGGATATTT
>CAZEEF010000154.1:0-4793 GCA_964511095.1 uncultured Coxiellaceae bacterium
ATTAACCGTTTTTACCACACGCCCCGATACGCTACTGGGTGTCACTTATATTGCCATCGCACCGCAACATCCGCTTGCAAAAAAGGCGGCCGAAAAAAATCCCTCACTCGAAAAATTTTTAGAAGAATGCCGTAACATCAAAGTGGCTGAAGCCGATTTGGCGACGATGGAAAAACGCGGTGTGGCAACGCCCTTTTTCGCACGTCATCCCATCACAGAACAAGCATTACCGATTTGGGTCGCCAATTTTGTCGTCATGGATTACGGTTCCGGTGCTGTGATGGCCGTACCCGCACATGATCAACGCGATTTTGAATTTGCGAAAGCGTACCAATTACCTATCAAACAAGTGATTCATCCTTCTGATGCATCTGATTGGGATTTTCAGAAAGCCGCTTTTACCGACTACGGTATGTTAATCCATTCAGGTGAATTTTCAGGATTACATTCAATCACCGCGATCACTCGCATCATTGATCACCTTGAAAAAATACAGGCGGGTACACGAAAAATACATTTCCGTTTACGTGACTGGAGTGTCTCGCGTCAACGTTATTGGGGCACCCCCATTCCAATGATTAACTGCCAAACGTGCGGTGTCGTGCCTGTTCCCGAAAAAGATTTACCCGTCGTACTGCCAGAAAAAGTGAATTTTGAGGGCGTCACATCCCCGTTAAAAACGCTGCCTGAATTTTTTAAGACAACGTGTCCGCGCTGTGGACAGGCTGCTGAACGCGAAACTGATACATTCGATACCTTTTTTGAATCTTCCTGGTATTACGCCCGTTTCACCTGTAAAGACCAGGATAAAACCATGCTGGATGAACGTGCCAATTATTGGACGCCAGTCGATCAGTATGTCGGCGGCATTGAACATGCTGTCATGCATTTATTGTATTCACGCTTCATTCACAAAACGATGCGTGATGAAGGTTTATTGAAATCCGATGAACCTTTTACTCGTTTACTCACACAAGGCATGGTACTCAATCAGGGCATCAAAATGTCCAAATCCAAAGGAAATACTGTCGATCCACAACCGTTGATTGAACGTTATGGTGCAGACACGGTGCGTTTATTTATTATTTTTGCATCGCCGCCAGAGCAAAGTCTGGAATGGTCTGATAGCGGTGTAGAAGGTGCACATCGCTTCCTGAAACGTTTATGGGCTTTTGCCTATGAAAATCGTGAGCGCATACTCGCCCAGCCGCTCGATGAAAAAATCGATTGGGAAAAAGTCGGTCACAAACAACGTGATGTCATGCGTCAATTGTATGAAATTTTAGAACAAACTCAATTTGATTATGACAGACTGCAATTTAATACAGTTGTTTCTGGCTGCATGAAATTATTTAATTTGTTGACGAAAATTCCAGCGGCGGATGCCGGTCAAACGGATATCCATCACTCTATTATTCATCAAGGAATGAGTGTTTTACTGCGATTGCTGGCGCCGATTGCGCCCCATATCACACAGCATTTGTGGCAAACATTACAATACGGTGACGCATTGATTCATGCCGCCTGGCCGGAAAAAAATACACAAGGTTTAAAGGTCGATCAAATTGAACTGGTCGTACAAATCAATGGAAAATTGCGTACACGCATTACGGTACCCACCGAGGCTGATACAAAAACCATTGAAACCATTGCCATAGCGGATGCAAAAGTGCAGCAAAGCATGACAGATAAACTCATTAAAAAAATCATTACCGTTCCTGGTCGTCTCGTTAATATTGTGACAGGAGATAAATAATGTTTTTTCGTTCGCTACTTTTATTAGCCATCCTCTGTTTATCCGCCTGCGGTTTTCAATTGCGAGGTTCTGTTCCATTGAGTCCATCGCTGCACAAACTGTATATACAAACCGAGAATCCGTATGGCACGTTAACGCGTAATTTGCATGATTATTTGCAGGAATCGGGCGTAGAAGTGACTAACAGCCCAGAGAATGCATTCACTGTATTGCATATTATCAGCGAAACACAAACGCAACAATTATTGAGTGTCAGCGGTTTACAACAAACACGTCAATACAGTTTAACGCTCGCTGTCACTTTTGAAGTGACGACGCCCAAAGGCACTGTTCTCATGCCTGCTTTAACGCTGACTGAAAATCGTACCCTGACAACCCTCTCCGATTTGATACTCGCCGGCACAAATGAACAAAATACTTTATATCAACAAATGCGGCAGGCTATTATTTATGACATGATGAATCGTTTAAGTTCACGTGATGTCGCTATTTTATTAACGAAATCTGAAAAGAACCCATGAAACTAGCCATTCAGCAATTGGAATCACATGCTGCCAAATCATTATCACCGATCTATTTGATCAGCGGTGATGAAATCTTGCTGGTACAGGAAGCAGTCGATTTTTTGCGAAAAAGCGCACTGCAAAAAGGATTCACCGAGCGCGTTCGCATTAGCAGTGATACGGGACAGGATTGGGGAAAATTGCTTTATGCAACCGGTCATAGTCTGTCTTTATTTGCCGAACAACGTCTTCTGGAATTAGATTTACGCGGCAGCAAAATGAATCAGGCGAACAGTGAAATTTTGCAATCGTATGCAGACAATCCGCCTCTGAATACATTATTAATTATTCATACTCATAAACTCGATACGAAAGCACTGCAAAGTAAATGGGTAAAAGCCATCGATAAACGGGGCATTCTCATCACTGTTTGGCCGGTCACGGCAGAACAATTACCGCAATGGATTATGCAGCGCGCCAAAAAATCACACCTTTTACTGACGAATGAAGCTGCCGCGCGCCTCGCACATCAAGTGGAAGGCAATTTACTGGCTGCCGCCGCTGAAATTGAAAAACTCTGTTTACTGCAACCGAAAGGCATACTGGATGCAGACGCGCTGGAAAACATCATTGCCAATCACGCGCATTTTGATATTTTTAATTTAGTGGATAGTGTGCTCGCCGGAAATGGCAAACGCTCTTTGCATATCTTGCAAAATCTTTTCGCGGAAGACACGGAGCCGACGCTCATCAATTGGGCATTGACGCGTGAATTGAATACGATGGCTGAACTCGGTAAAGCGCTGCAACAAGGGAATGCGTTATCGGGTCTTTTCGGTCAGTTTCGTATTTGGGAAAAACGTCAACCGACTGTCCGGGCCTTTCTGAAACGATGCACCCCCGCCCATTGCTGGGATTTTCTATTACAGACAGCAGCCATTGATCGAATCATCAAAGGCGCTGAAAGCGGCCATATTCAAAATGAATTAGAACGGTTGGTTTTAAAGATGACTGGCAGTGTATAATACTATTATGTACGACACTGAACAGGCCATTGGTATACTCGGCGGGACATTTGATCCGATTCATTTCGGTCATTTGCGGACTGCGCTGGAATTATATCAGGCCTGTGAACTGGCTGAAGTTCGCCTGATTCCGTGTTATCAACCCGTGCATCGCAAACTGCCCGTGGCTTCACCCGACGATCGTCTGGCCATGGTGCGTACGGCAATCAAGGATGAAAAAGCACTCAAAGTAGACGATTGTGAAATTCTCCGAAAAGGCCCTTCCTATACCATCGACACGCTGGAAACATTACGTCAAACCCTGCCCAACACACCGCTTTGCCTCATTATGGGTATTGATGCTTTATTAGGGTTTCCGAGCTGGCATCGTTGGGAAGCTATTTTAAAATTGGCGCATTTATTGATTGCACATCGCCCGCAATATCATTTACCTCAAACGGGCATCGTTGCCGATTTATTAAAACAACGTCTTAAATCACATTCTTCCGCACTGCATGAATGCATGGCAGGCAATATTGTATTACACCCTGTGACACCGCTGGAAATTTCGGCCACGGATATTCGCAAACAAATCAGCAGTGGCAGAAGTCCGCGTTATCTGCTGCCGGATGCCGTGTATGAATACATCAGGCAGCATGGTGTCTACAGTATTAGTCGAGTATAATCGGCCGTTAATTTTGAGACAGGATTTGACATGAATACTGAAAATTTAAAAACGCTGGTTCTTGACGCCATTAATGATTTAAAAGCATTGGACATTACGACGCTGGATGTTGGAGAAATGACTTCCATCACGGATAGCATGATAATTTGTAGCGGGACGTCAAATCGTCACGTGAAATCGATTGCAGAAAATATTATAAAAAAAGCAAAAGATGCACAATTGAGTTATATCAAAATGGAAGGTGAACGCGAGGGTGAATGGGTAATTGTTGATTTGGCGGATGTGATTGTGCATGTCATGTTACCTGCCACGCGTGAATTTTATAGTCTCGAAGATTTATGGGCACCTATCGAACAATTACGAAAAAACAGTCTGTAACGTATGATCATTCGCATCCTGGCCATCGGTAACAAAATGCCCTCCTGGGTCGAGGAGGGTTTTCAGGCGTATGCGAAACGTTTTACAACGGGCTCGTCATTGGAACTCTGTGAAATTCCCGCCGAGAAACGCACAAAAAATGCCGATATTCCGCGTATTATTGAGCGTGAAGGCGAAAAACTGCTTTCTGCTGTCAAACCCGATCATCATGTCATTGCGCTGGATGTCAAAGGACAGTCGTTGCAGACTGAACAAGTCGCGATGGCATTGAAACAGTGGCAAACCGAAGGACGTCATGTGGATTTATTGATTGGCGGACCGGATGGATTATCCAAAGCCTGTCTGCAAAAAGCAGATCGCACATGGTCATTATCGCCACTCACATTACCCCACCCCCTTGTTCGCATTATTCTGGTAGAACAGCTCTATCGTGCTTTGAGTCTGTTGCAGAATCATCCGTATCATCG
>CAZEEF010000155.1:0-4655 GCA_964511095.1 uncultured Coxiellaceae bacterium
ATTCCGCTACCAACGTTGTCAATAATCAAATTCCGCCGGGTGCATTTGTCGGAAAAATTGTTTTTGTAGGCACTTCTGCTACCGGCGAAGGGGATTTAAAAGCAACCGCCATTCAAAGCATTTTTCCGGGCGTTGAAATCCAGGCAACCATTGCGGACGGTATTCTGAATGATAATTTTTCATATAAACCCGCTTGGGCGCTGGGTGCGGAACTATTTTTAACCCTCATTTTAGGATTGATTTGTCTCTTTGTATTTCCTTATCTGGGTCCCCGCTCATTAAGTCTATTCATTTTATTAATTCCCAATATTCTGATTTTTTCAAATTCGTGGCTGTGGAATAAAACAGGATTGATTATTTCTATCTTTATTCCCATGTCGCTTTGTGTTTTGTTAGCTGTTTTCAATATGGTTTATGGTTATTTATTTGAAACACGTAAACGTGAAAAACTGAAAGACATCTTTGGTCAATATGTTCCAACAAAACATATTGATGAAATGTTAACAAGCACCAAAGAGTTAGCGCTTTCGGGCGAAACACGCGACTTGACAGTATTATTTGCGGATATCAGGAATTTTACGTCATTATCTGAACCGCTCACGGCTGCTCAATTAAAAGAAATGCTGAATGCCTTTTTCACACCCATGACAAACATTATTTTTAAATTTCACGGCACCATTGATAAATATGTTGGCGATATGATCATGGCATTCTGGGGGGCGCCCCTGAAAGACAAGCATCATGCGAGACATGCCATCAGCGCCTGCCTTGAAATGCAACAGGCGGTCGATAAAATCAATGTGATTTTTGCTGAAAAAGGCTGGAATGCGATCACGATAGGGATCGGTCTGAATACCGGTTTAATGAATGTCGGTGACATGGGTTCCATTTTTCGTCGTAATTATACTGTGTTGGGTGACGCTGTTAATTTAGGTGCTCGGGTGGAAGGATTAACCAAATATTACGGCGTTAAAAATGTCGTCACCGAATTCACCCAGGCCAATCAGTCATTTTTTGTTTTTCGCAAGCTCGATCGTGTGCGAGTCAAAGGCAAAAAAAACGGTGTTGAAATCTACGAAGCACTGGGCTATGCAAAAAAATTTCCGCCGGCGTTAAAAAAAGAAATGGATATTTACCATTCGGCACTCGATTATTATTTTAATCAGCAATGGGAAAAAGCATTTGCCTTATTCACTGAATTAGCTCGTGAAAAACCGCATGAAAAATTATATCAACTTTATTTGACCCGTATCAGTGAATTCGAAAAAAATCCACCCCCGTCCGATTGGGATGGCATATTTACGCATTTGGAAAAATAATTGACGACAGGCTCTAGCTGATACAAAACCCACTACTGGTGCCGCCTGTCGAGTTAGGCGCATTACTCGGAACATGTCTAATCGGAGGGCAATTAGATGTTCCGTCTTTTTTGCCTGAATTTGAAAAACAAGGTTGATCGCTGAATATAGCGGAAGGTTTAGCGGTAATGACAGGATTCACATTCAATGCTTTGACTTCGGCATAATAATGCTTCTTTTCAGCATCCAGCTCAATGGAACCCGCTTTGTTTCCCACAAAAATGATGCCTTTGTCCAGCTTCACTTTCAATCCGCCAATAGGCGCATAGTAGATTGAATAGTCTGTGCCTCGCACACCAATGGTTGCAACCGGTGTTTTGACTTCATAAGCTTTTGGATTACTTTTCGAAATCAATCCGGTAATGGTCCTGAACCCCCCTTTGACAAGACTTCCAATATATTTGTCGCCACTTTTATCGCCACTGGGGGAATTCGGCACAAACACATATTGATCAATACGCAGTGTCGTACCCTTCTGCAAAACAACCTGGCTATTGTCTGTAAAAACAATTTGCCCTGTCCCGGCCCCCGTCACAATGGTGTCATGTTCATAGATGTCAGAACGACGTTGCAATGCGCGTTTTTGGTTTTTCGAATCGATCGCCTGCACATCGCCTTTTACCCAAACAACCTGTCCTATCGAAATGATTGCCGCATCAGGCGTTTTCTGTGTTTCTTCTGCAAAAATTTGTCGCGTCATTAAGACAATAAGGCCTAATAAACAAATATAAGAAACATATTTCACAGAAAAGGAGGCTAATTTCATACTGAGTACTCACTATGAGGGTGATAAAAAAATTATAATCATTTCTCTTGACGAAAACAATTCATAATGGAATAATCACAAAGTTTGCGCGCAACTCTTTAAATCAGCTTTAACTGATTGATTTTAAATTGGTTTTACTGATCATTTGGATAATTTTTTCTAAATTTTTTGAGGAGAATAACGTGCAAGATATTCGCGCTTACAACCACATCATTCAGCAAATGCGTCGCTTTTTTCAGGAAACCAAAGGTTTTGTCGAAGTGCCCTCACAATCCAGACTGTCTATACTCGCTGCCTGTGAAGATCCCAAAACCATTACTCAATTTGTATTCAGCGGTGTCAATTATCCGCTTCCGCAAACCGGACAAATGTGGCTTGAAATAGAACTACTCAAAAATCCCACCGTTCCTGGTGTTTTTTGCTCCACAACCAGCTATCGCAATGAACCATTTCCGATTCCAGGTCGTCATGACAAGATTTTCCCCATGTTTGAATTTGAAGCGGCAGGGGATATGAATACCATGCGAGCACTGGAAGCAGAATTATTGGATTTTCTCGGTTTTCCCAAACCCGTCAGTCTGCAATATGAAGAAATTTGCCGACAATATGGTATTAATGAAATCAAGTCCGATCATGAATTGATTTTGCAACGTGATTATGGCAATACCATTAGCTTGGAAAATTTCCCATTGCGCACCGATCCATTCTGGAATATGAAACATGGCAAACACGGTATTTTCAATAAAATTGACGTCGTTTTATATGGTATGGAAACCATCGGTTCAGCAGAACGCTCAACAAACGTCGATGAAATGCGTGAATTCTTCCATAACATTTCTGGCGGTCAGTATAGTCAATTATTGTTTAATGCCTTCGGCAGAGAACGTGTCGAAGCGGAACTGGAAGACTACCTCTCCCTGCCCATGTTCCCACGCTTTGGCGGCGGCATTGGTGTCACACGCATGGCACGCGCAATGAAATTGGCTGGCATTTTACAAGATTCAGATCAACAAAAAGAAAAATCTACCTTTACCGCTGTCAACACGGCAATTGCTTAAAAACACTTATCAGGCACGATAAAAATCGTGCCTGTCTTGTTGGAAATACGCTTATGCAAACTGATACGCAACTTATCTTGTCGCTTTATCAAATCGGCGCCGTTAAATTGGGTCATTTCACTTTGAAGAGCGGACAAACGTCAAAAATTTATATCGATTTACGTCAAATTATTTCCTATCCTGCTATTTTGCAGGATGTATCAAATGCCATATGGCAAACCGTATCGCACTGCAGTCCGGATATTATTTGCGGTGTTCCTTATACCGCTTTACCGATCGCGACATGCATTTCACTCGAACAGCAAATTCCCATGATCATGCGTCGCAAAGAAAAAAAAGACTATGGCACAAAACAACAAATTGAAGGTGCATTTAAAGCGGGTCAACGCTGTCTGATTATTGAAGATTTGATCACCACTGGCAGCAGTGTTATCGAAACAGCCCATGACCTGGAAGCAGCGGGTTTAATTGTGACGGATGCTGCATTATTGATTGACCGACAGCAAGGCGGCAAAGAAAATCTGGAGAATCAAAAATACAAAGTGCATTCAGTTTTTACTTTACAAGAAATATTACAAACACTCATTCATTCCACTGAAATTTCGAGCGCAGAAAAAGATGTCATTCACTCACTCTATTAACAAAACCAAACGCATCAGTTATGCAGAAAGAGCGATCCATTGCAAAAATCCTCTTGCAAAAAAACTGTTGCAGTTGCTTCATGCTAAAAAAACGAATTTGGCATTCTCGGCCGATGTCACTTCCAGTCAACAATTGTTGGCGTTAGCCGATTTATTAGGTCCTGAAATCGGTGTGTTAAAAACACATATCGATATTATTGAAGATTTTTCGCCGGATTTAACGTTTCAATTGAGAGCGCTTGCCGAAAAACACCAGTTTTTTATTTTTGAAGATCGCAAATTTGCTGATATTGGTAACACGGTTCAATTGCAATATGCCGGAGGAATCTATCGCATAGCAGATTGGGCAGATATCATTAATGCCCATAGCTTGCCGGGTCCCGGTATTGTGAGTGGATTGGCTGTAAGCGGTCTGCCTAAAAAACGGGGTTTATTGTTATTGGCTGAAATGAGTTCCGCCAATCATTTATTTTCTAACGATTACACGAAGCAAACCCTTGCAATGGCAGAAAAATTTCCTGAATTTGTCATGGGATTTATTGCACAGCGAAAACTATCAGACTATCCAGGCTGGATTTATTTAACACCCGGCATTCAATTTTCTGAAAAAAATGATGCGCATGGACAACAATATGTCACGCCCGAACAAGCTATTGACGAACGCGGGACGGATATCATTATCGTGGGGCGGGGAATTATTCAGGCTAATGATGTTTTAAACGAAGCAAAAAAATATCGCAAAGCAGGATGGGAAGCTCATATGTTAGCTTGTGGTAGGTAAAAGATCAGGTGGGGTTGGTTGTTGTTATTTTTTGTGTGTGTGCTGTCACTT
>CAZEEF010000156.1:0-4643 GCA_964511095.1 uncultured Coxiellaceae bacterium
TTTCAATCGCATTTATTTTATATTGTCTTTTCCATTTTTTAATTAATTTTTCACGAGCAATAGCGAGGTCGATATCTTCAAATTGTTCATAGTAAACAAGTGTTTTTATTCCGTGCTTTTTTGTAAATCCTTCAACTAAATTCATTTTATGTTCATATATACGGCGTATCAAATCATTGGTAACACCGACATAAAATACACTATTTCTTTTGCGAGTGAGGATGTAAACATAATACGTTAGATTGTTTGACATAAATTAATTACCTTCTTCAAAAATAAGTTCTTGTTTAGATTTGCAACCAGGCCCCGCACAAATTTTTGCTGATAGATCTGCTTTTCTTGTATTGGACAGTGGGCAAAAATTTTGCGGGGTGACAGGGTTTTTTTGATTTGATACGTTTTTATGTGCAATTATGATGCCGATTTACCGGATGACAGTGCGCCTGCGCGGAGATGACAGCGAACCTGTCAGAATTAAATGGAAAAGGTACTAGCCCTAAACCGCTTAAAAACAAATACGACCCAACTTCCGCTCCATAAACACAGCTGTATTTTTCATTTCTTGAACATGAAATTTATTGGCATACAATCCGCATGCTAATAAAGCACCGGTACAACTACTGGCGGCCATGCCCGCTAACAGACTGCTGTCAGCAATCGCTTTTTGATGGGTAAAATCAGGTTTTATTCCCCTCCATTTAGTCGATGATTTGACAATATCAGCCATTATCAATCCAAGGTTAAATCCCGAAACCATGCCTATCAATCCATGATACAAATCCATTAACACATCGTTAATAGTAAGATTATTATCATATTGATATTGCGAGAAAGGACGCTTGGTCAAGATGAATAACATACCTAAATAAAATAAAAAAAATGAAGCAAACAATGTGACATCAGGCAGAGCCTCTGCGAGCTTATCACGCTTACCATAAGCTAATTCTTGCTTCAGTTTTTCATAATCGTAATCCCACTTCCAGGCATGTTTTACCGCCGCATTAAAATCTCGAGACACTTGGGCCATAGAAAGAATATCTTTAGAAAGTTTATTTTCGTTCGTCAAAAAAGAAGCAATGACTCCATACGTATTTGAATCTAATTTGGCAATTTTGGATGAACGCGCCGGAGGATGTTGTAATCCTGCTTTTCTTCGCTGATCTCTCGCATTATTTCTTTTTGTCATATAAAACCTCGTTATAATAATAGATCTATTTTATGCCGATGCTGCATCCCAGTTATCGCCTACTCCCACATCCACCAACAAAGGCACTTTCAAATCAGCGGCTTTCATCATATGTGTTCGAATCACTTCACAAAGGAGATCAACATCCGAATCCGCTACTTCAAATACTAATTCATCGTGCACTTGCATAATCATTTTTGCAGACACCTTTTTATTGTCTTGCAACCACTGATGCAACGAAATCATCGCGCGTTTGATAATATCCGCTGCACTGCCTTGCAAAGGCGCATTAATGGCTGCACGCTCAGCCGCTTTTTGCCGCATCATTTGACTGGAATTAATTTCCGGCAAATACAAACGACGTCCCCATAATGTTTCGACAAACCCTTCTGCATGCGCTTTCCTACGCGTATTTTCCATGTAGGCTTTAACGCCCGGATAACGCATAAAATAACGATTAATATAATCCTGCGCAGCCTGTCGATCGATCCCTAATTGTTTTGACAAACCAAACGATGACATCCCATAAATCAAACCAAAATTAATCGCTTTGGCTGCGCGTCGCTCTTCCGAAGTCACTTTTTCCAATGGAATATCCAACACTTCCGCCGCAGTCGCTTTATGAATATCCTGATTTTGTTCAAATGCTTTTAACAAAGCAGGATCATTCGAAATATGCGCCATAATGCGTAATTCAATTTGGGAATAATCCGCACTAATGAGTTTATGACCCGGCGGGGCAATAAAAGCCTGACGAATACGACGTCCTTCTGCTGTTCGAACAGGAATATTTTGCAAATTTGGATCGGATGACGATAAACGTCCTGTGGCTGCACCGGTTTGATTATACGATGTGTGAATACGATTTGTTGTGCCATGAATTTGTTCCGGCAATCGTCTGGTATACGTCGAAATTAATTTGCTTAATCCGCGATATTCAATAATCAGTTTAGGCAATGGATATTCCAATGCAAGCTCTTGCAAAACAGGTTCAGCCGTCGAAGGTTGTCCAGTCGGTGTTTTTTGCAAAATCGGTAATTGCAATTGCGTGTAGAGAATTTCCTGCAATTGTTTGGGCGAATTCATATTAAATTCACAACCCGCCAACGCAAATGTTTCACTCTCCAACTCCGCCAATCTTTTTTCTAATATTTCGCTCTGTTTTTCTAATTTTTTGGCATCAATCAATACGCCATTTCTTTCCATTTGTGCAAGTACAGGAATCAGTGGCATTTCTATTTCTTCAAACACAGCTTTTAATTTGGGTTCTTTTAAATATTTTTGCCAAAAAAATTGATGTAATTGCAACGTGACATCCGCATCTTCCGCCGCATAAATCGCTGCCGGTTCAATGTGAACTTGATTAAATGAAATTTGTTTCGCGCCTTTTCCAGCTACATCCTCATATTGTATGGTTCGCCAACCTAAATATTTCAGCGCGAGTGAATCCATATTGTGATTGTTACTCGAACTATCCAGAATATAAGATTGCAGTAGAGTATCATAAATTACACCGTGAATTTTAATATGATAATTAGCCAATACATTCAAATCATATTTAATATTGTGACCGATTTTTTTAATGTCCGGATTTTCAAGAATCGGCTTAAAACGATTGAGTATTTTTTCAAGATTTAATTGAAGCGGTACATTGTCATAATCATGCGCGAGCGGAATATAAACGCCTTTTTTCGGCGAAATGGCAAACGATAATCCCACTATTTTTGCATCTAGCGTATTTAAACTGGTTGTTTCCGTATCGAAAGCAAATAACTCAGCATTTTGTAATTGATCCAACCAGTAATTTAATTGTTCTTCTGTCAAAATCGTTTCATATTCACTGTGTTTGTCATTCTCTTGTTGCGGACTTTTTTCTAACAACGCATTCAGCCAATTTTTAAATTCGTATTCCCGATAATACGTCATTAATTTTTCCGTATCGGGTGCTTTCAATGTTAACTCTGCAAAAGAGACGGGTAATTCGACATCCGTTTTGATCGTAGCCAGTGTTTTTGCAAGCGGCAATTGGTTAAGACAAGCTCGTAAATTTTCACCTACTTTTCCTTTGATTTCTTCTGCACGGGTCACAAGCGTGTCTAAATTGCCATACGCCATCAACCATTTAACGGCGGTCTTGGGACCGACTTGCGGAACGCCTGGAATGTTATCGACGCTATCCCCGACTAAGGCCAGATAGTCAATGATAAGATGCGGTGGAATACCGAATTTTTCGTTGACTGACTCTTTATTCAAGACAGAATCCGTCATCGTATTCATCAGTGTGATGTGTTCATTGACCAATTGTGCAAAATCTTTATCTCCGGTTGAGATAAGGACGGACATGCCTTGCTGTTCAGCTCGTTTTGCCAGTGTACCAATGACATCATCGGCTTCAACGCCATGCTCTACCAAAACAGGAATGCCCATGGCCTGGATAATGTCATGAATGGGTTTAATTTGTGGCACCAATTCATCCGGCATCGCCGAACGATTGGCTTTGTAGAGTTCGTACAAGGCTTCACGAAATGTTTTTTCTTTTGAATCAAAAACGACCGCGATCAGTTCTGGATCAAAGTCTGTGATCAAACGGCGCAGCATGTTAATCACACCGTAGATGGCACCGGTTGGAAATCCTTTGGAATTCACGAGTGCCGGCATGGCATGAAATGCCCGATATAAATAAGATGAACCATCGACGAGAATCAGCGGTTTTGCTGCGAGATTATTTACCATTACTTGTATACCTTCACTAACGTTTTACAGTTTTAACAATTAAGCTACTTCTGGTTTGCCAAGTCCCCTATGGTACTATACCATTCGGTTTAACCGTCAGATTTATTCATGCTAGTTTCTTTAGTTTTGGGAGAGTTGAGTGAGCGCAACGCTTTGGGACAAGTGTCTGAGTTGTTTGCAGGATGAATTTCCATTACAGCAATTTAATACCTGGATTCGACCGCTACAAGTTGAGCATACCGACAGTAAGCTCACGTTATACGCACCCAATCGTTTTGTGCTGGATTGGATTAATGATCGTTTTCTAAGTCGAATAAAAGAATTGGTGAACCAGTTTAGTCAAGATACGCCCCCGCCTATTTATTTAGCCGTCGGCAGTTGTGGCACAGGCACGAAAACGGATACAGGCACGACGACTGGCACAAGCACCGGCGGCGCCAAAACGGTGCCAGCAGCCACTCATTCACCTGCCGCAACGGCATTTGCCAAACCAGCGAATACTGCAACAGAACTACCTAATTATAAAAGTAATATTAATCTGAATTTTACTTTTGACAATTTTGTCGAAGGTAAATCGAACCAATTAGCCAAAGCGGCCTCGCTCCAGGTAGGCGAAAATCCGGGTGTGGCTTATAACCCTCTTTACTTGTATGGCGGTGTCGGGCTCGGCAACAGCCGCTCACATTGACAATCAACGTGCCATACGGGAATTGACGACCCAATA
>CAZEEF010000157.1:0-4629 GCA_964511095.1 uncultured Coxiellaceae bacterium
GCAAATTTTTCATGTGCAATATCATTTAATAAAATAATAAATTCATCGCCGCCGAGGCGTGCGAGAATATCGCCTGATCGCAGTGTCGATGAAAATCGGTTTGCGATTTCTTTCAAAACGCTATCACCGACTGCAAATCCATATTCTTCATTGATATTTTTAAATCGATCCAGATCGATAATCAGGATGGCCATTAATTTTTTATGTCGACTGGCATGATGAAGGGTTTTATTTAACATTTCATTAAAAAATACGCGATTGGGCAGGGCAGTTAAATTATCATAATGGGCGAGTTTGACGAGATAATCTTTATGACTCAATAATTCTTTTTCAATGTTTTTATGCTCGGTAATTTCTTTTTTGAGTTGACGATTTTGTTGTTTTAATTCATTCGTACGACGATGACTGGATCGATGATTGGCGATGGATTGATTGACGAAACTATCCAGCCATTTAATCATCAGGCCAATAAAAATGAGCGTTAATACGATCAGGCTGATCAGGCAATAATAGAAATTTGACAAAGTCGTCAAACAACCCCAGGTCAAAAGCAGATAGCTTACCAGGATGAGGCATATACCAATCAATGTCTTAGTACGCAGCATCATCTGGGAGGTACTCCTGGAAGGCGTGTACATGACTTGATTTTATCACATTGAAGGCATTGAATTTGATTAACAATCAAAGCGTTGTAAACATAAATGCCAAATAAATCATAAACATATAAAAAATGCGCATTAATGATTCGATGAACAGGTTTATAAATTATGAAATAAAACTTTACAGTTTCATGCTAATTATGTAAATATTGTTCAATATATATGCATTTTTCTTATAATAACGTGGAGTAATCATATGTCGAATTCGAGGCCGAGTTTAACACCAGCAGAAAAAGTATTACTACCCAAGCTTATTGCACAGACGGATGAAAAACAGATAAAGGCTGATTTATCTGAGCTAAAAGACAATATTCCTTTCATGGCTGAAGTATGCGCGCAGACCATGCTTAAATATGATGGTAAACAAGGCAAAATTATCTTTAAGCCAGTTCTCGAATTACTCAATAACAATAACGACAGTATGTTTGTTTTTCATAAAAATAATACGGGATTTTTTGATGAATTTCGTCACCATCTTTCTGATGAGCAAGTCAATCAGTGTTATATAAATCATATGGATGATACACATTGGTATGCTCTTAATATGCTGCATTGGGATAATCGAGTGACAGCAAAAACATTAATCCATGTTGTTAACCATTGTGCTAGATTTAAAGATATTGAAGCGCATCTCGAACGTTTGCTGGATCGAAATCTCACTCAAAACGAACTGGATAAAATGTTAGAGGCTGTGATAGCTCGATGCAAGAAAAAGAGTGACTGGTTTTTGCTAAATCTGGTTGCATCAAGAATAAAACCAGAGGATCACAGTGAGCGATATGGACGGGCTGTGTTAGAATTAGTGAGCATAATCCCAACGAAATGGCATACTCTTTCTTATCTGAAAGTCGATTCCGAGTTACAGTATCCAAAAGCAATAGAAGACAATACGATTGTCTGCATTGATAATAAAGCGGAACCTGATAATCTAATATTCGCAGCGTGGAAGAAAGATCAAGTAAAAACTATATATGTTCCACGCGAAAATTTACCAGAGCGTTTCCCGAGATCAATGGAAGAAATTGTGAGGAATAAATCGCTATGGCGAAGCATTATTGATGCAGCAAGAAACGCTGGTATAACACCAGAAGCCACCGATCGTCAGCAAACGCTGGAAGCTGTAAAAAAATTCATTGCAGCAGGCGCAGTGATTGCTTGGGGTTTTAGTGAAAACGGAAAAAAAGCTAAAGCTAAATATATATTTCAATATGCAATTGATCATCAAGATGACGAACTGATTGATATTATAGCGACTGCCAAACCTACCCAAGAAAACTTGCAATCCCTTGTGGAAGGGATGGAATATGCAGTAACAACTCAAAAAGCCGCTATTGTTGATAAAGTTGCCGCCAGTATTAATAAACACCTTGGCGCGAATAAAGATTTTGACAGAGCACTGAAAACGCATTTCACAGAGTCAACTGCAAACAAAGAATTTTTAAAGCGTATCAATGATTATCCCAGTGACGTGTTAAATCTGCTTTTGAAACGAGGCATTTCTGAAGAGACTTTAATGAATGCTTTTCAAAATTGTGAAAAAAATACAGTCGCTGCTTATTATCTTGAACGAATTCGAAAACCGCAGGAACAGGAAGAAGAAAAAGCGAATGACAAAACTGGCAAATTAATAAAAACCATCGATATCCTTATTGGGCGCTTGATTCCTAAAAGTGATGATTTGAGTCTGATCACACAATTTGCAACCACTGCCACAGTAGAAGAGCTTGCAAAACTCACTGCAAAAATAATAGCAAGACCTGATAAAACGATTATTCTGGCACGCAATGAATTGATTAAAGCCATAAAAAAATATGTCAAAGATGAGAGGGAATTTAATGCTGAACTGAAAAAAGCACTTACTCAAAAAGAGGCTAATGCTGCCTATTTATCGCATATGAATCAGGATACAAACGAAGTGACGGATATAATGAAAGTGCTTTTAGATTATGGCATCGATGCGGAGACTCAGATTGAATCCATTGAAAATTGTGTCAGCCTTGAAAATGCTAAGCTTTATCTTAATCGATTTTTGACGCTATATCCTCATACGATGCTTGAAAAAATGATCAATGCAGTCATTCGTCGATTTACTAAAAATATAAACGAATTTACACTTCTTGATATGCTCGCATCGAATGTAATAGATGGAGAAAAAGAAGCTTATGCTGAATTATTACGTTTTGCTTTGAAAGAGAATCACTATCCGCTAGCTGTTAAGCTGTTGGATGCAGGTGTTCCTTCAGTACAAAAAGACGAATTTCGCACGAAAAGGGATTATTATGCAGTTGCACTACTGGGTGCTGATAATCAAGCTGAAAGACAGAAACTGTTAGCGCAACTCAGTAGATACGGTTTTCGTATTCATACGTTATATAGTTTATTTACAGAGAATGCTGCCGCCTATCATTCATTACAAACTATTCTTGATGAAGATGTATGCATTGCAGTACAAGAAGAAAAAGGAGTTGTCCCGAGACCGGCATTAGCACGCGTTATATTTGATGCTGTTCGCAATGCCAATAAGGATTTATTTAAGCAGTTTTTTCAAGACAATCTATTTAATTTGTCAATAGACGATCGAAAAGCATTGCTGACTTATCAAGATGAAAAAGGCAATACAGCGTTACATGAAGCCGCCATGAAAGGTGATTGGACGTTAGTTGTTAATTTATGGAAGGCAGGCGCTGATTCGAATAGACCCAATTTGGGCGGTGACAGACCTTCTGATTCAGCGGCAAAAATGGAACACTTTGCGATTGCAGCATTTCTTGAAGCCAATGATCAAGATAAAAAAATAACGATCGAGGATGTAGCAACTCGGGGTTCTCTGGAAAAACATCTAGAAAAATATAAAAATCCCACTAAAAGTATGGCATATAAAGCGTTAGCAGGTGACGTAATAGCGCTAGATAGCTGGATAGCACATTGCCGCAAAAAGAATAATCATGGCAGGATGTTGGATGTTTCTGGTTTTGCATATGCGTTGGTTGGGGAAGATCATATAGAGACCTATCGGAAAAATATTGATGAGTTTAAACCGGATGAGGCATCACTTCCTGTTGCTGATTTAGTAGAAGCTTTCAGTTTGAGTCAAAAGGGTACAGAAGATCGAGAAAAATTAAGATCGTTGAGAGATTTTTTAAGTTCGCATTTGGCGCTATTTCGCGCGACCAAAAAAGATCCCCGATTTGAAAATCAGGATGTGTTATCGATTTTAATTTATCTCACAGGTACACATTTAACATTTAGCAATCCAGAAGAAAGAAAAAAACGAAATAAAATAATCAGCAGTTTAAAATCGATCATGCAAGATGAATTGGGCATGTCTAAACAAGAAGCAGATAGAGCAATCCAACGAAAAGTCGCTGCATTGAATCAATTGATAGACACACATATGCCTGAAGTTCCAAGAATTGACCTCAATGACGCAAATAGAGTGAATCCGATACGTGCTGCAATAGCAGGAAATAGAGCTGCAATATTAGAACTTGCTGAATCGATTCAAAGAACGGCCCCCCGCTCTGAAAAAGTCATGTTATTTCTTGCCATGGCGGTGCCTTTTGTTTCAAAAGAGAAGCGCACAGAGTTTCAAAATACTCTGACAGCATTTAAGCCTGAAAGAAGACGCCATCTATTAAGTGGTAAAAATAAAGACTTGAGTACAATGCATTCATTTTTCCTTTCTACATGCACGGTATCACCGAACTTACAACAGGTTTATAATGTGATTGATCCATTTGAACTGATGTTTCTCACGAAGGAATATGCAGATCAACAGCAAGTGTTTCCTAATCCTAAGAAGAGTGACCTGATAAATCAAACACTCGAGGAATATATTCTTGATGTATTGATTAATCAGGGTAATTTTTCTGAAAAAGAAGCTAAGGAATATATCGCTTCAATAAAAAGACGGCGTTCTGGGTTGGGTGGTCAATTACAGTTGGCTTCACCTTCCGCACCCTCTGGACCT
>CAZEEF010000158.1:0-1812 GCA_964511095.1 uncultured Coxiellaceae bacterium
GTTATTAGTGGTTGGCGCAGCGAATGCAGCAACAACAGGTGGTTATGTGGGTGCGGGTTTAGGTGACAGTATTCTTAGAACACCGAATATCGGCAAAGAAGCTGGCGTTTCTACTTCTCAAAGTCGTGGTGGTTTGGGCGGGCGTATATTTGCCGGCTATAACTTCAACGAAAACTTTGGATTGGAAGCCGCATTAGCGACCTATGCAAACTCCACTGCAAAAGCTTCCGCCATGGGATTCACTGCTAAACAAACCGATTCACTCAATGCATTAAGTCTGGTTGGTAAAGGTTATTTACCACTGGCGAATACTGGTTTGAATGCATATGTACTGGGCGGCTTGGCAGCAGTCAGAAATCAAAACCGTATTTCAGGTAATGCAGCAGAACTCGTTGGTGTGAAAGGTACAACAACGACCAACAGTTTGCGTCCAACCTACGGTGTTGGTATGAGCTACAACTTACCCAACAACATGGTCACCAATCTTGAATTATCACGCATTCAGGGTAAAGGGAACATGAACACTGACAAACACGCGATTCCAAGCGCGGATATGGTCAGTTTAAACCTGGGCTATAATTTCGGTTAACCATTCCGGTTGACTCGCGTAAAATACCCGAGCTTGATTTTAAGGCTCGGGTATTTTTTTATTTATGCATGCAACGACAAAAAAACATATTATCGTCGGTCTATCAGGAGGTGTCGATTCTTCTGTTGCCGCACTTTTGTTAAAAAAACAAGGTCACCACGTCGAAGGCGTCTTCATGAAAAATTGGGAAGAAGACGATACGGATACGTTTTGTCCCGCCAGCATCGATATGGAAGATGCCCAGCGCATCTCGGATCAGTTACAAATTGAATTACATCGCGTTAATTTCGCCGCCGAATATTGGGAACGTGTTTTTACCGATTTTTTAGCCGAATACAAAGCAGGCCGCACACCGAATCCTGACATTCTCTGCAATCAAGAAATCAAATTTAAAGCGTTTTTGCAGTATGCAAAACAGCGTGGGGCGGATTATATTGCCACGGGGCATTATGCGCGTTGCCAATCGGTGAATCATCATTTTCAATTATTAAAAGGATTGGATCCCGGAAAAGATCAAAGTTATTTTTTATATACATTGACACAGGCACAATTAGCTCAGAGCATTTTTCCGATCGGCGAATTACATAAAAACCAGGTACGTGCTATCGCGCTGGAAGCGGGTTTTACGAATCATGCCAAAAAAGACAGCACCGGCATTTGTTTTATTGGCGAAAGAAAATTTAAAACTTTTTTAGAGGATTATCTGCCTGCCACACCGGGATGGATTGAAACGACCGCAGGTACCGTCATTGGCAAACACGATGGTTTAATGTTTTACACCTTAGGTCAGCGACAAGGCTTAAAAATTGGCGGATTAAAAAATGCAGCCGAATCGGCCTGGTATGTGGTGGGCAAACAGCTCGAACGAAATGTTTTAATTGTCGCCCAAGGCCAGGATCATCCTTCTCTCTATTCCAAAGCCTTACTGACGCTCGAAATCCATTGGATTCAAGGCACACCGCCGATATTTCCATTGAAAGCGTTCGCAAAAACGCGTTATCGTCAGGCCGATCAAGCCTGTATTGTTCATCCATTCAATGAAAAACAGGTTAAAATAGAATTTAGGGAACCTCAACGTGCAATAACACCGGGTCAATCTGTCGTACTTTATCAGGGTGATGTGTGTCTGGGCGGCGGGATCATTGAACAATCGGTTACATGATGGAGACATGACGTTGCAAGAAAAACAACTTTATAATATCACCATCGCGCTCGCTGGCATT
>CAZEEF010000158.1:1912-4598 GCA_964511095.1 uncultured Coxiellaceae bacterium
ACGCATCCAACAGTCATCTCTAATTTGGCTGATATTTATATCAATACTATCAGCCCATTTAAATTTCGTATTATTATCTGGGGCAATCAGCGCATATTAATCGCGCCAGAAAATATGGAAAAAGTGCGCGCGCTATTATTGGCAGGTATTCGTGCTTCTGTCTTATGGAGACAAATGGGCGGTTCACGTCTTCAACTGATTTTTTCGCGCGGTAAAATTTGTAAAATGGCAAAAAAAATTCTGGCTGATTTTGAAAAAACAGCCTTACAAACCACTTAAATTGTTGAAGGAATCATTATGGAGCAAGCTGCATTATTTGCGATTTCACCGCTGGATGGACGCTATCAGGAAAAAATAAATGATCTGCGCCCTATTTTCAGCGAGTATGGGTTAATCCGATTTCGCACGATAGTCGAAATTCGCTGGCTGCAATTATTGGCTAACCAGGGAAAGCTTCCTGAATTACCCCCATTCAGTCAGACAGCACAAACAGTTTTAAACCAGTTAATCGATCAATTTTCTGAAAAAAATGCATTGCGCGTTAAAGAAATTGAACGCGACATCAATCACGATGTCAAAGCCGTCGAATATTTTATTAAAGAAACGATTGAAAAAAATGCTGAACTGGCGAAAGTCAGTGAATTTATTCATTTTGGCTGTACTTCCGAAGATATCAATAATCTGGCTTATGGACTGATGCTTGATACGGCACGCAAGCAATGCATTTTACCTGTGTTAAATGAATTACTCTCGGTCTTAAAAAAGATAGCACATGACCATGCAGACCAGGCCATGCTCGCCCGTACACATGGTCAACCGGCGACACCGACAACTGTCGGCAAAGAAATAGCGAATGTTGTTGCACGATTACAACGTCAAATCGAACAATTCACTCACGTGAAAATTCTGGGAAAATTAAATGGTGCGACGGGAAATTATAACGCATTGCTCGTGACTTACCCTGACGTAGACTGGCAATCACTGACTCAACAATTGATTAGAGAATTAGGTCTCTCGCAAAATGCGTATACAACGCAAATTGAGCCGCATGATTATTTAGCGGAATTTTTTGCGGTTTTAATTCGCATCAATACAATTTTGCTTGATTTGAATCGTGATATATGGGGCTATATTTCACTGAATTATTTCAGTCAAAAAAAAGTGGATCAGGAAGTGGGCTCATCCACCATGCCGCACAAAGTGAATCCCATTGATTTTGAAAATGCGGAAGGTAATTTAGGTATTGCAAATGCATTATTCGATCACATGCTATTAAAATTACCCATTTCCCGTTTCCAGCGTGATCTGTCGGATTCAACGGTATTACGTAATATAGGCGTTGCAATCGGTTATGCCATTTTAGCGTATCAATCAACGTGCCACGGATTAAATAAAATTTCTGTGAATGCGGATGTGATCAATGCAGATTTAAATGATCACTGGGAAATTTTAGCGGAACCGATTCAAATGATTATGCGGCGTCATGGTATCGAAAAACCGTATGAAAAATTAAAACAATTCACGCGCGGACAAAAAATCACAAAAGCACTCATACAACAATTTATTCAGGAATTATCGTTACCTGACCAGGTGAAAAAAGATTTACTGTTATTAACGCCGGACAATTACATTGGACTTGCTTCCGAATTAGCGAAACGTATTTAAGGAGAAAATGATGATGAAAAAAACGCTTGTTTTACTGACCTGTTTAACGTTGTCGACATCGGGATTTGCGATGTTTTGTCCCAAAAGTTTCAATCAAATTAATTTAGGCGATACGATTGAACAAGTTGAACAACAATGTGGTAAACCGGATTTTATTAAAAAAACACAGGGTGAAGATAATGGTCCGCAAGAATGGAATTTTTACGCGCATCCGCAAATGAAAAAATCGACGGAAATGCGCACCAATAGTGGAGCGGAGGCGTCTGTGAAAGTAGCCGTTGCCATGAATGACGGCAAAGTGGTGAATATTTCAGCCAATGGCATGAGTCTTGCCGCGACAACGATTTGCGGTGGCAAAAGTATTACCGTGGGAGACACGGCAAAAACAGTGAAAAACGCTTGCGGTGAACCTGTTTTTATTAATAAAAGCAGCATCCCCAACAAACAAAAACCGGATGAAATTATCGAATACAAATACAGCAGCACACCGGCTGTGGTATTGACATTTGTGAATGGAAAATTGACGGAGAGAAATTAACTGACTGAGTGTAAGGGGGTTATATGCCATTAAAAAAAGGTAAATCTCGAAAAGTCATCAGTCAAAATATTAAAACGGAAATGAAAGCAGGAAAGCCGCAAAAACAGGCGATTGCGATTGCCATGAAAAAAGCGGGTAAATCCCGGAAGAAATAAAAACTCAATGTCGTGTGGACGCGTGTGCTTTCACTTCTCCCCTTGTGGGAGAAGTCGCAACGAAGTTGCGGATGAGGGGTGTTTTTGGCTTAAAATCACCCCTCACCCGTCGCTTCGCGCCGACCTCTCCCACAAGGGGAGAGGTAAAATGGCATCAAGTCTTCTTTTGCGCTTCTTTAGCGGAAGGTGATCATGCACTGGGATTAATGAGAAAAATGTTATATTAATCATTAAGTTATGTTATTTTTGCGACTAAAAATGTAAAAACTGTTGCACAAAATTCAAAAAATATATGTATAATCATAAAGTTAACTCACTTTTCCCAGGG
>CAZEEF010000159.1:0-4587 GCA_964511095.1 uncultured Coxiellaceae bacterium
CGACTAGAGTTTCTAGCTACAATCCTTGGTTATGTCTTTATTGGCTAACCACCGGGAAATCAGTGGGAGGCACGGTTCTTTATGATGACAGTAACATTTTAACGAGAGAAAAAGCGATTGAACTTTATACAAAAGGGAGCGCATGGTTTTCGAATGAGGAAAATAAAAAAGGTTCTTTTGTTGAAGGACAGTTAGCTGATTTTTCCGTTTTGTCGCAAGATTATTTTAATATTGCAGATGAAGAAATAAAAAATATTTATTCTGTTATGACTGTTCTGGGTGGTGAAATCGTTCATGCCTGTGATGAATTCTCTGATTATGATTTGCCGTTACCTCCCGTGAGTCCGCATTGGTCACCGATCAAAAAATTTGGAACGTATGGAGAAAACAAATTAATCGTGCAAAGTCATATTCACAATAAATACTGTGAAAGCAAAACACATTCCTCTTCATGGATCGGCCAATTCGAATGTTTTTGTTGGGCATTTTAACGATAAGGTTGCACAGATTTGCCGTCTCACTTTCCACGTCATCCCGCGCTGCTCCTGGCGCGGGACCCAGCGACTTTTACTTAATTAATCCATCGAATAAATCTTGCCAATAAGGATTATTTTTTTCAATCAAACGTATTTTCCATAGATGTGTTCATAAAATTAGACTCAACATTAATGGAGCTAACCTAACTTAAAGTACAATATAAACAATGAGTTATGCTCGTCATTGCGAGCGCGAGCGAAGCAACCCAGGTTTTATTGTCACCTTATTAGGAAATAGAGTCAGTGAGTTTTATGCTTTGTGCTTCTTGTATTGGGGCAATACAGCCTGGGTTGCTTCGCTCGCGCTCGCAATGACGGCTGTATCTTATTGTTTAATAAATATTTTTTAAGTTAAGTTAGCGCCATTGGACTCAACATTAATTATCAATAAAGTAAAAGTCGCTGGGTCCCGCGCCAGGAGCAGCGCGGGATGACGTGGAAAGTGAAATTAATTAAGAAACAAAGATGTGTGTACAGGGGTAGCCCACAAGGGGTGAAAAGCTCAACAGCAATGATAGTGTCTAAAGATTTTAAACAGGCTCTAAGAACACCCAAGTTATACATTAAACCGAAAATGCATCACATCCCCATCTCGCACGATATAGTCTTTGCCTTCCAAGCGCCATTTTCCGGCTTCTTTCGCGCCCGATTCACCGTTATATTTAATATAATCCTCATAACCAATCACTTCCGCGCGAATAAATCCTTTTTCGAAATCGGTATGAATTACGCCTGCCGCTTGCGGTGCAGTAGAGCCGATTGGAATAGTCCAGGCACGCACTTCTTTCACACCGGCGGTGAAATACGTTTCTAATCCCAGTAATTGATAACCCGCATGAATCACCCGATCAAGACCGGGTTCACTTAAATTCAATTCAGCTAAAAATAAATCTTTTTCCGCATCATCTAATTCGGCAATGTCCGCTTCAATCGCGGCACATACAGCCACAATGCTCGCGTTTTCTTTCAAGGCAATGGCTTTCACTTGATCGAGATAGGGGTTTTCGGTAAACCCATCTTCTGCGACATTCGCAATGTAAAGTGTGGGTTTGCCTGTCAATAATTGAAAGGATTTTAAACGTAATTTTTCATCCAGAGTGAGGGTCATGCCGCGCACGGGTAAGCCCTGGTTTAAGTGTTCTTTTGTTCGTTCCAATAAAGCCAATTCGGCTGTTGCTGTTTTATCACCGCTGCGCGCCTGTTTTTGCACACGTAAAATCGCACGGCTAATCGATTCCAAATCCGCCAGCGCGAGTTCGGTATTAATCACATCAATATCATCTTTCGGCGAAATTTTTCCTGCGACATGCACAACATCTGTATTTTCAAAACAACGAACCACATGCGCAATCGCATCGGTTTCGCGAATGTTCGCTAAAAATTTATTTCCTAATCCTTCACCTTCTGCAGCCCCTTTGACCAAACCGGCAATGTCGACGAATTCCATCGTGGTCGGTAAAATTCTTTCGGGATTGACGATGGCGGCTAATTGATTTAAACGCGGATCAGGAACGGGCACGACGCCCACATTGGGTTCAATGGTACAGAACGGATAATTGGATGCATCCACACCTGCTTTCGTTAAACAATTAAATAAGGTTGATTTACCGACGTTTGGTAATCCAACGATGCCGCACTTGATGCCCATATTATCCTCTTGTATGTAATTGTTGCATGGCTTTTTGAAAATGCCCATCGAGCAAGTTGGGCAATATGGCTTGTGCGGATTGTAAGGCCGCATCAATGTCGTCGCGTTCTGTTTTTTTAGGCGGTTTCAGGACGTAATCAATGACTTCTTTGCTATTACCCGGGTGACCGATGCCAATACGCAGGCGATAAAATTGATTGGAATTAAGATGACGGATCGCATCACGTAATCCATTGTGTCCGCCATGACCGCCATCGAATTTTAACCGGATATCGCCAACCGGCAGATCGATTTCATCGTGTGCAATTAAAATGGCTTGCGGCGGAATTTTATAATAACTGGCGAGCGCGCCTATGGCCTGTCCACTCAAATTCATGAAAGTAGTTGGGATTAACAGGTGAATGTCGTGTCCCTGTAAATGAACGGTGCCATGACATCCATGGAATTTTGAAACCGGCCGTAACGTGGCGTGATGGAGATGTGCTAATTCAGAAACGAACCAGGCGCCCGCATTGTGGCGAGTATTTTCATAATCGGGTCCCGGATTTCCAAGGCCGACAATTAATTGAATTCCCGACGACAATGCGGATTACCTCAAGGTTATTCTTTACCTTTTTCAGCTGTATCACTGCTGGCAGCGGTTTCTTCAGTGGTCGCTTCAGCGCCGCCTTCAGCCCCTTCGATTGTTTCAGCGCCTTCAGGAGCGACTTCAACCACTTCTTCTTCGATGATACGCGGAATATGAATCGCCACAACAGGGTGATCGTGCCCTTCAGCGCCATGCGCGAATGCAACGAGCTCAACTCCTTTCGGTAATTTTATATCGCTTAAGTGAAGTGTTTGATCAAGCGCCATGCCAGAAATATCGACTTCAACGAATTCGGGCAAGTCGGCCGGTAAACAGCTGACTTCGATGTCACTCATTAAATGAGAGAATACACCGCCTTCCTGGGTGCCGGGTGCTTCAAGAGCGCCGGTGAAATGCAAGGGAACATGCATATGTAATTTCTGGTCTGCGCGAACGCGTAAAAAATCAACATGCGCGATACGGGGTTTTGCGGGGTCGCGCTGTACATCTTTCAAGATCACTTTTTCAGTCGCTTTGCCGACTTTCAAGCTTAAGATGCGAGAATAAAATGCTTCATGCGATAATGCATGGAGTGTCTTGTTATGATCTAAAGTCAATGAGACGGACTTTTCGCCCCCGCCATAGACAACAGCTGGAACCTTGTCCGCATGACGCAGGCGGCGGCTCGCACCTTTCCCCACATCAGCACGAACATCAGCTTCCAATTCAAATTTTATTGTAGCCATCGTGTTTCTCCGAATAGTATTAATAAACCACCGCTTGCGACCAGCGATGGGGAGGCCGGATTATACTCGAAATTGAGCGGGATACAAAGAGGTACGACTATTAATCAATAAACATCCGACTCAACGACCCCGCGCCGCTAATCCGGCGGATCGCTTCCGCAATCATATGACTTAAACTCACAGAACGAATGCGTTTGCATTGATGGGCTGTTTGAGTCAAGGGAATCGTGTCGGTCACAATGATTTCATCCAATAAAGAAGATTCAATGTTTTGGATGGCTTTTCCGGATAAAACGGGGTGGGTGACATAAGCGGCCACTTTCGAGGCGCCATGTTCTTTTAACGCTTCAACTGCTTTACATAGCGTACCGGCTGTATCGGCAATATCATCCACAATAATACAATCACGATCTTTGACATCACCAATAATATGCATGACTTGTGCTTCATTCGGTTGTGAGCGGCGTTTGTCGATGATGGCCAGATCAGCGCCTGCAATGCGTTTTGCAATCGCGCGGGCACGAATCACACCGCCAACGTCGGGCGAAACCACCATAATATCTTTGTAGCCTTTTTTGTGAATGTCTTCCAGCATGATTGGCGTGCTGTAAAGATTATCCACCGGCATATAAAAAAATCCCTGAATTTGATCAGCATGCAAATCGACCGTGACAAGCCGGCTAATGCCGACCGATGCCATCATGTCGGCGACGATTTTAGCGGTGATCGGAACACGGGCTGAACGGACACGCCGATCCTGGCGGGCATAACCAAAATAGGGCACAACAGCCGTGATACGTGCCGCGGAAGCGCGGCGCAAGGCATCGGCCATAATGATTAATTCCATCAGGTTATCGTTGGTTGGTGCGCAAGTTGACTGAATAATGAAAATATCACGACCCCGGACATTTTCCTGAATTTCAACCATGGTTTCACCATCGCTGAATCGTCCAGTGTGTGCTTTGCCGAGCGGCAGATTTAAATGTTCAACAATCCGTTGAGCCAATTCCTGGCTGGCATTTCCATTAAAAATCATAATTTCAGGCACGTTAATCTCCCTCGCATTATTGTATGACTGTCTTGACGCAA
>CAZEEF010000160.1:0-4523 GCA_964511095.1 uncultured Coxiellaceae bacterium
TGATTTGATACGTTTTTGTGTGTAATTATCATACCGATTTACCGGACGACAGTGCACCGGAGTTTACCCCCGCGAAGGCGGGGGCGGGGATGACAGTGAACCTGTCAGAATTAAATAGAAAAGGTACTAATGGTCAATGGATTATCTTATCTTTGGACCTGCAGCCGTTTTTTCGGCTTTGGGTTCGGGGACGGGTTTTTCTGCTTCTGTCTCAGCCAATTTTTCAGCGGTCAAGGTCGCTGTAACAGACGAAATGGCGATTTTACTATTGGCATGATTGGTATCGGTGTTGTAATTTTTGATTCCCGTTTCAAAAAGACGTTTCGATTCTGGATCATCACACGTCGCTTCCATTTTGATGCTTTTGTAAATCTGACTATAAAGATTCAACATCACTTGAAACGTTTTCTGATCGACATTATCACCATAAAATTTACCAGATCGCGTATCCAGATAAAAATGTTGATTGTTAAAATCAAATCGAAAGTTTCCATCTAACTGTTTTTCAAAAGTCACTTGTTGACCTGACAGGGTCATATTGACCGCAAGACAAGCTTGTGCAATCACAAATCTATTGCGAGCCCCCTGCGGTTGAATGGCTAAATGGGTTCTCGCGTCAACATCAAAAGGCATAACGGGTTTGAGCTCACAGTGTCCGATTTTTTCCACTTTATTGGCTGAAAGTGCACGTTCCTTTTGACGCTCAAGGGTTTGCAGCAAAATAGAATTTTGCATATTTTTTACCATTCGCTCGACATCGCCAATAGCATTCTCATTAGCGAACTGGATGCAACGTGATACGCTATTATCTATTTTTGTGATTTCCGGTTGTTTTTCATTATTCGGATTCTTGTTATTTTCTCTGCGTTGCTTGTTTAAATCATCAATCATGTGATTCATGGCTTCTATCATGTTTCTTATCAGCAGTGCGTATTCTAACTGGACTTTATTTTTCTTTGCCGCGTCCATTAGATCCTCTGGCAAACGTTCGAGTCCTTCTCTAAATTTTTGGAGTGCTTCTTCACAAGAATTTTTCAACTGTGTTTTTTCAGCTTCAGTTAATGTAATGCCATTCTGCTGTTGAATAGCATTGATGATAAAATCCGATCCCATCTCTTTTGATTTATGCGTGTAAGTGGCAGCCTGATTTTTGATACCCTCTGTCCAGCTCTTATTCTTCCAATCGTCATAATCTTTTTCCGATTTTGTCCATTCAGTTTCAATGTTGGTAATCGCTTTATCAATTTTTTCGATGATCTTATCCAGCATCTTCTGAATGATCGTTTGTGGATTTTTTTCTAATTCTCGCTGAGCGACGACAGCGATTTGTTCGTAATACTGACTGATTTGTGCCAGGAAGTTTTCCGTTAAGGTTTTTTCTTTTTTACTACGTATGTCAAGATCTGCAATAGCACGAATTTGTTGAAGGTTTTGTTGATAGGTTTGAACAATAGTAATGTGCTGCATGAGTGCTCTGTATTCTCGTGCCGCAGTCATAAATTCATTAAACGCTTTTTGATCCTGCTCTTTTTTCTCAAAAAAAATGCGCTCTAATCGCTCTCTAATATTCATGAAAATTCTCGCAGTAAATATATTTATCAGAATATTATAATCATAGCATTAATCGACCATTTTTTTGAGATTTTTTGAAAATATATTGAAATACAATGGGTTATGATTATTCTAGGGCGTTGACTCAGTCAAAGGGTTAGCACGAGCCTGTTATTTATTTCGTTTAGAGTTAAGATATTTTTCTACGAATTTTATTTTTTTACTATGGATTTTATTGTGATTTTTCATAACTTCATGCAGCGCAACTTCTGGAAAATAGAAGTAAATCTCAAGACGTTTTAGTGAGTCTTTTCCTGAAATAGTTCTATTCTCAATGCGATTTATTGTGGCAGGGGCGAAATCAAATAATTCACTAAATTCCCTAACAGTAAGATTTAATTTTTTTCGGAAATTGAGAATGTCCTCGTTTGTTATGGTTGACGTTGGTGCGGGTGAAAAAATAAAAGAAGAAGGACCTTTTTGTCCCAATGTAGCTACAAGTATAAGAGAATCTTTCTCGGATGGATTTATTCCAACCATTTTACAGTACTCTGCGTATGCAGGATTTTTTTTTGAGGGAATTCGATCTTCAAAAGTTGGAAAAAGAGTTTCTGAAGAGAACTTCTTTTTAGTTAAGGGCAAATCTGGGCCTAAGGGAATTGCTCTATCTTTATATAAATATGAATCATTATATGTAAAAATAAATTTTTTGCCTTCTCGAGAAAGGCGTCCAACATGTTCACGAGTTTTTCTTTTTTCAAGATAGACATCGACAGCTTCTATCTGATTTGGTTTATTCAGCATTTTTAAATTCTCCTATGCGCTTTTGGAGTAATTTTGTCAAAGCATTTTTTCGAGTCTCACTAATAGTAGTCAGATTAATTTTTCTTATTATATTCTCTGATTGGGAAATAACTTTTTTGCAAAATTGAGAAACAATTGTTTCATATCCTAATCGTTGGAACTCAATTATATAATCTTTTGGTTTGGGTTCTTTGCTTGTTTTTGTCCAGATTGATCCGCTAGGATTTGTATCAGAAAGTAGAAAAAAATCATCTTCAATGCCTAAGCATGAGGGGTTGTCATACATGGGTGCTAATTTTTTAAATGAAGAGGTTTCGATTATTCCTAGATTTCTACCGTGTCTATCATTGTTACCGATGAGGGTGTCAAATAAGCAAATTTCAATAAATTTGGCAATATCAGTGATTCTCTGGGTTTGATTAAGTATGACATTGATTATTTCTTCACAACTATGATTTTCGTTTCCTGTGGGTAGAAATTTATAAATATGATGGAGAGTGCCAGTATAGTCCTGCATAAAATTTCGGGTTACAAATGTAATTCGCCCATTGAAATTGATTAAGTGAAACGTCGGGATTTCTATTATTAATATTTCTGCTATTTGGTTGCAAAGATATTCTACTTGCGGAAGCTCTGGGAATCGAGGCTCTTGGACTTTTAGGATATATTGTGTTTGATCTAGGCGAGCAGAGTATTTTAAAAAATTACCGTGAAAAAAAGTGTTGTTCTGTTTTTTAATTTTGGGGTTGCTAACAGATGCGGATGATGATTTTTTGGGGTCTAGGTCAACGAATTCCAAAGCGTTTTTTTGGCCAAACCATTCAGCAAAACACTCCCGATGAAGCCCGTAAATTGCTTCGGATTTGATAAGTACTTTTGCACACTTTAGGCAAATATCCATGTTATAAGTATAGCACAATGTAATAACGTGTCAAACTTATCACAAAAAAAACCTGACATAAGTTTATCACAGAATTAGCATACACATTGTTATTGAATAGATAAGGGAAATGTAGATTTGGCTCATAATCTAATGATTAAATGCATTTAGGAGAAGCATTTTGGTTCGTTGGCCTAATGAGAGCGGTGCATCAGGAAGTGCCTTTATTTATTTCTTCCACGAAATAAATCTTTTGCAATGGGGCGAATTAATATGCAGGTTTGTATTAAAGCAACGTTAATGAAGGGGGCAAATTCCCATTGACTTAATGAAAAATCAATAGGTGTAAAAAGCAATCTTTTGATAGCTTGTGAAAGGATTAAATAAGCGATGAAGAAAATTTCAAAACTGAGCAATGCTAATAAACAGACTTGGAACCATTTTCTGGCGCCTCTGCGTGCCTCGTTATCTTTGAGTTTTTCTTCTTTCAGTCTTTCTTCTAAGTTTAATCCTTTTTTAACGGAGGCTTGTGATTCAATAAGAGTCAGTTGTTCTTGAAGAGCGATTTGTTCTTGGTCAGGTTTGTTCATTGATAAGTCAACCCAAACCTAAAATATTGGCTCTGACGGCAACAGCAGGGGTGCTGACTCCAAAGAGTTCTGATAATTTGACGATATCGCCGTTTAACAATTTCCATTGATAACTGAAAATATCATCTGGCATTAATAAGCATCCGGCAAAATAATTCGCTTCCTTTTCCTTTGAATCGGATGAATTGTTGCGTCGGTAATCAACATAATCTTTTTGGTCGCCTTGCAAAACGATGTGGCCTATTTCATGAGCCACTGTGAAGAGTTGTCTTTTGGGAGAGTCGAATTCATTGACAAAAATTTTTTTATTGCGATGATTGACCGCGCCTGCAATATCCTGAGTTTCAATATTGGGTACAAATAAATGACATTCAAAACCAAGATACTCAACAATTTTTTCTACAGGCACAGGAATCTCACCTACTATTCCAATTTTGGTGAGTAGCTCATTCGCTTTCTGTTGAATGTCTGGTTTAGCTAGCATATCTATTACTTCTATCATGGTTGTCATTCTAATCAAACCACTGCGGTTTGTCCTCATTTAATTATAGGGTATTTTGACATGATCATTTGCGAAACCGGGTTACAGATTGGTTACAGTTGCGGTTGTTTGTGATGTGAGCTTTGCTATGTGCTTGATCCTATGGTGGCCAGACCTGGAATCGAACCAGGGACACAAGGATTTTCAGTCCTTTGCT
>CAZEEF010000161.1:0-4507 GCA_964511095.1 uncultured Coxiellaceae bacterium
GATTCGTAATCAGTAGGTCGCGTGTTCGATTCACGCCGTCGGCAAGTAAAATCAAGCACTTACAAGCGACTTTATCTTCAACCCTGCCCCACTGTAGTAAATTTGTAACAAACACCTCTTAAATTCCAAGCCCACTTACCCTTTCTGCAGCACTTTGCAAGTGATCACTGCTGAGATGCGCGTAGCGTAACACCATATCAAAACTCGCCCATCCACCAAGCACTTGCAGCTCCTGCAATGAAGTTCCATTTTGAATATGCCAGGAAGCCCAGGTGTGTCTCAGATCATGCCAGCGAAAATTTTGGATATTCAACTTATCCAATACTTTTCGCCATGCTTTCGTGCTTACCTGAGTAATCTTGTTTCCTCTGTAAGTGAAAACAAAATCATTTCCCTGTTTCTTTTGCGCTTTCAAAATAGTTACTGCATCTTCATTCAGCGGCACAGGAATGGCTTTTTTTGCTTTGGCCTGATCTGGATGTATCAAGGCATGACGTTTTTTTAAATCGACATCTTGCCATTTTAATCCAGTGACATTGGACTGTCGCAAACCTGTCGCGAGCGTAAAAGCAGCCATGGCAGACAGGTGTGATGGCAATGCTCTCAATAACGTTATTGCCTCATCACGAGTGATCCAACGAATGCGTTTATTATCTTCCTTACGCATGCGTATGGCAGGCACTCTGTCCAGCCATTCCCATTCGTTCATCGCCTTACGCAGGACAGAACGAATGAAAGCCAGCATCCGATTGACTGATGCAGGTGTTACTTTTTCCTTTTCACGCAATCTTGCAACTTCATCAATTGGATCAAGGGGTCAAGTCTGGACAATTGACATATTCAGCATTTTTTACGGATGACAATTGTCCAGACTTGACCCTGTTATTCTATTACAAGAATTACTGACAGAGAGAACTTACAAAAGTTTTACAACAGATACGATTCCTTATGCAGAGGTAAATAAATTTTTTAACGGATAATATCGGAAGTAAAAAGTTCGATAGAGGTGATTGTATATGCTTTAACAGCTCATTACCGTTCGAGGAAAGTTGCGAAAACTACATAATCCGGCGGCTGGTAACAATCCTTAAGCCGGTTTTCTGTTTCACTGCTCCCGAGACCCCAGCATAAGAACGCCCTCCAAACTGCCTGAAATGAAATAAACTTACATTTTAGGCAGTTTGGAGGGCGTTCTTGTGCTGGCCCTTATTATAAAAATCCCGCTGTGATTTGCGCGATTGGTTTAGGCAAATCAGTTGCTTTAGTAATATATAAATCAAGCATTGTTTTAGGCGCTTCACGAACAATATATTCCAGAAAACCACGCTCATTATAGCAAGGGAAATCAACTGATTTATTCAAATAAAAAGTGTTAATTATTCCCGTGCTAAGATAGGACAGGAAATGGTTCATCTCGCTATGATGAGTGAGTGCTGTTTTTATTGAAGAAATAAGATCAAGATTATCTTTTGACTTTTCCAGATTCTCTTGTAACATGTGTGCGTGCTTTCTTCCTCCGCTTGAAAAAACACTATTTAAATTATTTCCCGTTCTTTTTAAATAATTTTCCGCAGCGTGATTTAGTATGTGTTTAAATAGCTCAAAATCTGAAAGCATCAGATTAATAATTTCATTCACGGTTTTGCGCCAGTTTTCACGCGCTTCCTCTCGGATTTTAGCTATCGCGTTCCAAGTGCTTGTGCTACCACCTGCATGTTGTTCTCTCATGACGATCTCTCCAAAATAAATAATAAGAAATCCAGTATAACTTTCCGGTACTTTTTAAGGAAGAATGCACAATTTTGTGGTATAGTATCAAAAAATATACTTTAAATTTTTGAGGTATTTTCTGAATGAAAACAAAAGGAAAGCGTCGCATTGCGAATGTGCATTATGGCTGTGCGGTTGAAGCGGCCCTTGATGTAATCGGAAATAAATGGAAAGGAGTGATCCTTTTTCATTTGCTGGACGGTACGAAACGCTTCAATGAACTGCGAAAACTCATGCCTAATGTGACTCAGCGCATGCTGACCTTACAACTTCGTGATCTTGAAAAAGATGAGGTTATTACGCGAAAAGTATATCCGCAAGTGCCGCCCAAGGTGGAATATTCACTCACATCATTTGGTCTGGAATTAAAACCTCAATTGCTGGCGCTACGCGAATGGGGGGCGAGAGTGATGCAGAAACAGGTTAAAACAGATTAGGGCGTGTCCTCATTTCATTTTGTAAGGGATCAGCGGAGATGGGGTTCCATGGAAGAATCTCCAAAAGTGGCCGGTTTTTTCCCATTAAGAGGTCTGACGAAAATCTTGGTAAAAGAGGCTCAAATCCTGATGGATCCCCACAATTAATTTAAATCAAGGGGTCAAGTCTAAACATAGGCAATTGCTAAATTTTTAAAACAGCGGGGTCAAGTCTAGACAATTGACATATTCAGCATTTTTTACGGATGACAATTGTCCAGACTTGACCCTGTTTCTTTCAATCGATTTTTTTTGTTTTTGCCTATGTTTAGACTTAACCCTGTTACTTACCACTGGCAAGCGATGAAATCATTTGTTAGCCTGTAATATTTTCCACATGTTAGGATCTTCGATTCCCAGACGGAAAACAGAAATGCCGCGTAAATTATATTTTTTCACTAAATTAAGTTTAGTCTGAAATGATTTAGCATCTTCAACAAAAATATATTCTTTTAACCAATGATGTTCGTATGCAGCATAGTGAACTTTGTCTATATTATCCCATTGTAAATGAGCTTGATTCTTCTGTAATAATTTCTGAACTGTGTTGTAAGGTATTTCATCCATGCGCATCGCAATTTTGTGAGAAGCATTACCTTCTTGACCGGTGTACCAATAAGATGAGTAAGTGGCAATCCCGAGCGATATTTTTTTCGCTGGAACAGATTGTAAAGCGTATTTAATTGCTTGCTCAACCCATGCATAAGACGCTGTGGACCCGGGTGTGGTGCCATCCGTATGCTGATTATACGTCATGAGAGTAAGAAAATCGCTGCTCTTACCCAGTGCTTTAACATCATAAGCGCCTTCCCACACTTCATATGAGCGTTTTAAAAATGCGGATTGTTGAGGATTATTATTCAAAACAGGCGCTACTGCAAAACTCACGAGAAACCCTTGATGATGTAACTCGGTTGCAGCGGATTGCAGAAAATGCGTCAATGCAGCTCTATCCTTAAGAGCGATACTTTCAAAATCAAATTGAACGCCTGCATAATGATTTTGCTGACACTCTTTCACTATGGCTTTTATTGCCCGCTGACCAGCACTGGAATTTTTTAAAAATTGATGAACTTTTTCATTATCAAAAGCAGCATTGGTCACCATGATCATGACTTTCAAAGCATGCGCTTTCGCAAAATTGGCGAGGTCTGGATTAACAGAACCCCACACTTTGCCTTGTGGATCCACTTGGTAGGCTTGGGAAATAATAATATTAATGACGGGACTATGATTTTTTAAATTGGTCATGATGTCAGGGGTAGTCTGCCGTAAAACATAAAATATATTTTCGCTCGCATAACTGATAGGCAATGTGAAAAGGGTAGATGTTAAGATGAGAATCATTCTAGAAATTAAATTCATAGCCTATCTCCTGATATACCCATTACACTTCAAGATGCGAGCTGTCCTGAACGAAGAATTATCTAAATATTATGAAGTTTCTTCGCTATAATTACTCAAACAATAAAAAGGTTTTTACTTGTTTTTTTTCTGCAGAATAGAACTGGGTTTCTTTAGACCTAATATACATTCCAGTTGATAAACCACCATCTAAATTTAAAGCCATTATTATATTGTCCACTCCAAAAATACGTGGTGAATTTTTTAAAATATTTGCAGCTTCAAGCAGAGTGATTGGCGATGTAATAATTATCAATATTTTATTGTTGCTGGATTGTGCCAAAATGGTTCTTTTATGAGGCTCAAAATATGGTTTTAAATTAATTAAATTGCTCTGTAATACCTTAAGATTTGGACTAATATTTCCCCGTTCAATTAATAATGGGCCAGTTTGCATAGCGTACATTGCATGCAAGCAGCGATCAATCTTTTTCTCCAAAAAAAGTATGCCCCTTTTATTCACTTGAACACATGAAGTCAGCAGTGGGTCACCTGAAACTTTTTCTAAAATTTTTCCATTTTCAATGAATAAACCAGCAGGTTGAAAATTAGAAGTATAAAAGCCTCCATTTATAGCAACAGAAGCATTATTTTCTTGGGCAACTTCGCGGATAGATTGAGCGGCAGATTGATTCATGGCCTTTTGTTGATAAATTTTTGCGTGGTAGCCCTCACTAAGAATAACTGCGTCTAATTCTATATTTTTATTGACGAGTTGAATGTGTCGATAGCTTCCTAATTTATTTTTTAGGCTGTTAATTTTAATGCTAGGTTCAATATTTCTATTCAAAGCTGTTGCATTGCAACTCAATACCATAAATATTAGAAATACTATAAAAAAACCGGAAACAAAATAG
>CAZEEF010000162.1:0-4495 GCA_964511095.1 uncultured Coxiellaceae bacterium
ATTATAGCTTTGATTTATTACCAAATTCTTAACAAAGAATGATATTGAATAAAACCGCATTGTTGACAGATTAAATTCGAAAAACTCTAGTTTAATCATATAGTTAACTGATTTTAACGCAAAAAAACGCTAAAACTCTTGCACAGAAAATGAAAATTTCTTGTGTAATCATATAGTTAGGTTAAATTTCCCAGGGAAAATAATGGATTATTGTACGATAAACCCAAGATTGGTTAAGTCCATTTTGTTGTATTGCAACGATTCCTGCTGATCCATTGTTATCATTGTCTTACCCACTTCATTTATTAATACATGCCCCGCCGCCGTATCCCATTCCATTGTCGGCGTCAGTCTTGGATAGATATCCGCTGCACCTTCCGCTATCAAACCAAACTTTAATGCACTTCCCGCCGCACGTGTCATCACCTGTTTTCCCTGATTTTTTAAATGTTGCAAATAATCATCCGTTTTTTGACACGAATGCGATCGGGAGATCGCAACGGTGATCTGATCCTGATTGTTGGAATGGATAATAGGTAATTTTATTTTTGTATCGCGCATGATTTTATACGCACCCTGACCCCGTTCTGCGTAATAAATCACATTCAATGCCGGTACATTGATCACCCCTGATACAGGCTGATTGCGATGAATGAGAGCAATGTTAATGGTAAATTCATCGTTGCGATTAACGAATTCTTTCGTGCCGTCTAATGGATCAACCAAAAAAAAATAGTCCCAATTTTTTCGGATGGCATAAGGATATAACTCAGTGGATTCTTCTGAAATAATCGGAATATCAGGACAGATTTTTGTTAATCCCTCACAAATAATGGCGTGAGATGCCATGTCCGCTTGCGTTAATAATGATTTGTCGCCTTTGATGCTGACTGTAAAAGAAGACTGACGATAAATGGTTAATATAGACTTCGCGGCATCTTCTGACAGAGAAATAAGATCTTGAATATCAGGCAGCTTCACGATGGATTTTTACCTTTCATTTTACGATCCGCTATTTCCTGATCTAATTTTTTCAAGGTACCGCTTGCAGTCGTTGCAAAAATACCGGGAATAATACTATGCGCAACACAAGCTAAACCCGCCAATACCATACGCCACCCACATTTTTGCGCGAACTGCATGTGTTCGAAATAGGTTTCATTCATTTCCTTTAAATGCGAATTCATGGGATTCCTCCTGAAAATGAATCCATTATAGCGCCGCTCTGTTTTTAGAAAAGCTTTTTTCAATCGCAATAAAGCGGTAATATGTGCCCCATTGAACTATTTGCTAGGAGAGCACATGATCTGTAAATGGATTCTTACACCGCGCCAACGTTGCGATCTTGAACTGTTATTGGTTGGCGGATTTCACCCTCTGAACGGTTTTTTAACGGAACAGGATTATCAACGCGTCATTTCTGAAATGCGTTTATCAACCGGTCAATTATGGCCAATGCCCATCACGCTCGATGTCAATGATGCATTTGCTGATACGGTCTGTTTAAATCAACAGATAGGATTATATGATGCGGACAATACGCAATTAGCCATATTGACTGTGACTGATAAATGGCAGCCCGATAAACGGGTCGAAGCTGAAGCTGTCTTTGGTACATGTGATACAAAACATCCTGGCGTGAATTATTTATTCAATCAAGCCGGTCATTGGTATTTAGGCGGTAAAGTCGAATTAGTACAAATGCCTAAACACTATGATTTTGTGGAATTGCGACAAACACCGCAATCATTGAAATATTATTTTGCAGAAGCAGGTATTCAAAAAATCATTGGATTCCAAACTCGAAATCCCATGCATCGAGCGCACATGGAATTAACGTTACGCGCAGCAAAACAAATCGACGGTCATTTATTGATTCATCCCGTCGTGGGATTAACGAAACCGGGCGATATTGATTATTTCACACGCGTGCGTTGTTATCAAAAAATCTTGAATTATTATCCGAAAAATCGCGCGTTTTTAAGTTTGCTTCCGTTGGCCATGCGCATGGGCGGTCCGCGGGAAGCCGTATGGCATGCACTCATCCGAAAAAATTATGGCTGCACGCATTTTATCGTCGGGCGAGACCATGCAGGCCCGGGTAATGATTCACAGAATAAACCTTTTTATGATCCTTATGCTGCACACGATTTAATACGGCAATATCAGGATGAAATCGGAATTGAAGTGGCATCCTTTCAGGAAATGGTTTATGTCAAAGAACGAAAAGCCTATAGTCCTTGTAATGAAATTCAAGCGGATGAAACAGCTTTAAGCATTTCAGGGACAGAATTACGCGATAAGTTGTTATATGAAAAACCGATTCCGGAATGGTTTTCCTTTCCTGAAATTATTCAGGAATTACGCAGTGCTTATCCTTCAAAACAAAAACAGGGTTTTACATTATTTTTTACGGGACTGTCTGGCGCAGGTAAAACGACATTGGCCAATGCATTGCTTGCTCGATTGATGAGTCATGGTAAACGAAATATTACTTTACTGGATGGGGATGTTGTACGACGAATTTTAGCCAATGAATTGGGGTTTTCGAGACAGGATCGCGATCTTAATATTCGACGCATTGGTTTTGTCGCCTCGGAAGTCACGAAAGCAGGCGGTGTGGCAATTTGTGCTGCTATCGCGCCTTACGCCAGTGGGCGAATGGAAAATCGTCAGTTGATTTCGCAATACGGCGGTTATATTGAAATTTATTTATCGACCTCATTACAGGCTTGCGAAAAACGGGATAAAAAAGGTTTATATGCCAAAGCAAGACAGGGAGAAATTAAAAATTTTACAGGGATAGACGATCCTTACGAAGCGCCTTTAAATCCTGAAATGAGTTTAGATACGGATCATTTAACTATTGAGGAATCTGTGACTCGCATTATTCAATTTTTGCAAAAAGAAGGTTATTTATTGGCTGAAACCCTTCCGGAAACGACTAGCGAAACTGTGATGGGATAACATTATTTTATGACGAAAAATATTTATGTCGTATTAGGCGTTGCGCGTAGTGGCACGAGTGCGATTACACGAGGATTAAAAGCGCTTGGGATTGAATTAAGCGATAAAAAAATGAATCTGGGAAATTCCAAATGGAATGCAAAAGGATTTTGGGAGGATACAGATATTGTTTATGACATTCATGGAAAAATTTTTAAAGCACTGGCTTTTATGCCTTATGGTATTCAAACACCTTCGCCTGCTGAACAAACCAGTGAAAAAATATCTTCTGTCAAACTCGCTGCCATTGAATTACTGAATCAACGTTTTGCTTCCACTGACTATTGGGGATTTAAAGATCCGAGTACCGTAAAACTTTTGATTTTTTGGCAATCGATTTTTAATCAACTGACTATCAAAGAAAATTATATTATTGCATTACGAAATCCTTTAGAAGTTGCGCAATCTTACCAAAAACTGACGGGATCAAGCATTGAAATCGGTTTATTATTGTGGCTCACGCATATTTTACCTGCCATTGATGGGACGATGGGAAAAAATAGAATCGTGGTCAGTTATGATTTATTGTTACAAGATCCTGAACAGCAGCTTGATCGAATTCAATCGACTTTACAACTACCTGAGTTGACGACACGCGCTGAACGAGAGGCTTATACGCATGATTTTCTCGATAAAAAATTACATCGTCAGGCTTGCGATGAGCACGACTTAGTATCGCATCCTGCAATGACTATCGTGCCACTATGCACGCGTGTTTATCATTTATTGATGAACATAGCGAAGGATGAAATGGATTTTCAGCATGCCTTGTTTCAAACGGAATGGACTGACATTCAGTTGGAATTTGAAAAAATTTACCCTGTGTATTATTATATCGATACTTTGTTGAAAGAAAATAATCAATTGAAAAGGACTTTGCGGGATATTCATAAATCGGTTTTATGGAAAATGTTATATCCGATTCGACGAGTGGATGAGGTTTTGCGAAACCAGAGGCAAAATAAACGCGGTGAAAAAAAATTAAAAAAAGCGTATGGATAAATCAATCATTGACACATCAAAAATTATTTTAACAACCGATCGTTTACTATTGCGAACATGGAAAGCGAGTGATTTACCCTTCATGACGGCCATTAGTTCTGATCCATTAGTCATGGAACACTTTCCTGCTATTCAAGATATAACAGCTACACAAGCACTGATTGAGCGAATGAACCAACATTATGAAAAATTTGGCTATGCTGCTTATGCTGTTGAAACGAAAAATACACATGAATTTATTGGTTTTGTTGGCTTAAATCAACCGTCATTTGAAATTCCTCATTTTGTGCCTAGAGGGTTACCTATTGTCGAAATTGGCTGGCGTTTATCGTCGAAACATTGGGGAAAAGGCTATGCCACGGAAGCCGCAAAAGCCGTTTTGCGCTATGCATTTATGGAATTACATCTCAGTGAAATTATTTCTTTTACAGTGACAGCTAATGCCAAATCACGTCGTGTGATGGAAAAAATTGGGTTACATCATTCG
>CAZEEF010000163.1:0-4427 GCA_964511095.1 uncultured Coxiellaceae bacterium
TTCAGGTAAAAGGCGGGGTTTTGTGTTTGGTTCAAACATCGTTTTATTTCTTATTTCACTCCCCACATCGATGACTTCATTGGAAACGCTTAAAAGTGCTTCCTGCAAATAATTAGCGCCTCGTCGATCCAAATCATAGACATAACATCTCACAAAAGCAGGATCACGACGATCAACCTGAATCAGGATTTCCTGATCGTCCCGTTTATAAAGACGATCATATTTATCCGCTTCTTTTAAATTATTTTCAATATAAGCGGCTAAATCTTCAGATTGATCAAACTGGATGATCTTATCAGGATTATCCTCTCGCCAATTCCCTCTTAGAGAAGCCATAGATACCTCTTTTGCCATGCTTTATTTTAGTTTACCGCTCCTAACTTAAGATAGCCTTAAGTATTTATTACACTAAATATAATCAAACAATTAGCTCATAATCAATGGTCAAAGGCGCATGATCCGAAAATCGTTGATCCTTAAAAATGGAAACCGATCTGACTTTATCCCGCAAACCCGGCGTAATGACCTGATAATCAATGCGCCAACCCACGTTTTTCGTCCACGCCTGGCCTCGATTAGACCACCATGTATACTGCTCTTCCTGCTGATTGACCACACGAAATGCATCAACAAAATGCATCGCGCCAAACAATTCATCCATCCATGCACGTTCTTCCGGCAAAAAACCCGAATTTTTTTGATTACCGCGCCAATTTTTTAAATCAATTTGTCTGTGTGCAATATTCCAGTCACCGCAAATAATGAGTTCTTTATGTTGCTGACGTAATGCGTCTAAATGCTCGGCAAATCGTTTTAAAAAATCGAATTTAACTGCCTGACGTTCTTCGCCACTCGTGCCAGATGGCATGTAAAGCGAAATCACTGTCACTTCACCCAAATTCGCTTCCACATAACGTCCTTCCTGATCCGCACTTGGCCAACCCAATCCTCGCAACACACTGACTGGCTTGTGCCGCGTATAAAGACCGACACCGCTATACCCTTTTTTTTCTGCAAAATGAAAATAACTGTCATAACCGTCTGGTTTAAATAATGCATCCGCCAGATCCGCTTCCTGCGCTTTCACTTCCTGCACACACACCACATCCGCATGTTGATCACGCAGCCATGTAAAAAAGCCTTTTTTAGCGGCGGATCGAATTCCATTTAAATTGACAGTGATAATACGAAACATAATCGTCTCAATTTCCGAGCCATTTATTTAATAAATCACCTGCTTTTCCCGGCAATTGTTTTTTAATTTGTTCTTGCAACTTATCTTTTGTCTGATTCGTGACTTTTTTCAATTGCTGTTCCGCCAGTGCTTTTGCGACAGCTGCCGAATCCAGTCGAATACTGGGACTCTTTAAATTACCGGTAATTAAAACCGGTAATGTGATGCCATAAAGATTCATCGCATTATCTTTTTTATCCTGACGCTGCTTGATATTGGTTTGTAACGCATAATCCATTTTTTGATTTACTAAATCAATCGTGCCTGCGCCCCGAATAGCAAAACGCGGTGTATCCGCCGATAAATCATTATTATTAATCACACCGCTTCGAATCACGGCCGTTCCCGTTAAGGTACCAAAGTTCGTTTGATTCGAATTCGTTGCTGTCATCGGCTGCCGTTTTACCAATGCATAAGCACTATCCACCAAATACCCTAAATCAATACCGATCAAAGCACCGTTATTAAAAGTAAATTGGCTCACGCCATTCAAATTTTGCAAAAGCGTTTTAGGGTCTGTGCCTGCTGTCGTGACCTGCATTTCAAAATTAGCCAACCCTGCTATTTTTATTTTCTGATCTTTGCCGCCTAAATCTTCCATCAGCGGTTCTGCCTGCACATTCGCTAATTTTGCGTGCAGCGTGATTTGAGGCACAGACGAATTTAAGTTAACCAGGGTTTGCCCCGTCAAACTACCCTGATATAACTTTGCCGTGACAGGCGCCAAATCCAAAATGCCTTTTTGAAAATGGGCTTTCACTGCAACATCCGTTACGGTTAATTTGGCAGTTTGTAACGTATCGATATGGAGTTGTGCTGTGGTTACAGGTGACGTATTGAATGCTGTCACATTGACTTGCCCCTTCATTTCGACATTGTCTACCTTGGCTTTAAAACCTGTCCACTGCAGTGTTTGTTGATTTAAATCCGCTGTCACATCACCAGAAACACTCATCTTCATTTTTTTTGAATCTTGGTTAATGGTGGCTGAAAAATTCAAATCACGGAATGAATAAATGGCTGAAGCCATGTTTAACAGTGCATTGCCTTTTAATGCAGCCTGTCCTGACAAAGCCGGATTATTGGCGGAAAAATCAAATGAAGCATTCACCGGAAAAGCGCGTGATAAATTAATCTCTTTCGCATGCAATTCGAAATTTTTGATATTGTAATATTTATTCATCTGTTCATCGGAATAATCAATAGCGGTATTCGTGACATCCAACCCTGACACAATCAAGCCCATCGTCATTTTTTCTGAGGTTGTTGGCTCTGTGCCGCCACTATTTTTAACGGGCACGGCCAGGTTAAAATTCCAGTTCACTTGACCATTTTTATTTTTAATCAGATGCAATTTCATGCCATCCAGCTGAATGCCGCTGGATTCAATTTGTCTGGAAAATAATGGCATCAGTTTGACAGCGACTGTGATATTGGAAATTTCCGCAAAGGTTTTTTCATTAAAACCAGCAGGATTGCTTAAGGAGGAATGACCCACTCTGACGCCCAAATAAGGAAAAAATGTCCATGACATATTGCCATCCATCACTAACTGACGTCCTGTGTATTTCATGACTTGAGCTGTCAAAACCGGTTTTAACCGATTGGGACTGACGAAAGTCACCAAAAAAATGATTGCCAACACAATCAATAATGCAAGAATACCGACTAAAATACCGGTCAATTTAAGAATTTTATGCATGTCTTAACCTCTTTTTATCGAATGGAGCGGGTGATGGGAATCGAACCCACGCTATCAGCTTGGGAAGCTGAAGTTCTACCATTGAACTACACCCGCTTGTACAATGCCGTACATTAAATCCATTCTTTCAAAAAGGCAATGTTATGCAAACCTATCTTTTTTACGACATCGAAACAACAGGACTTAGCAAATCCTTTGATCAAGTCCTGCATTTTGCAGCGATTCGTACGGATTTACAGTTAAACGAATTGAGTCGTCATGAAATCAAAATCAAGCTCAATCGAGACGTGATTCCTTCACCCTACGCGCTGCTCACCCACAAAATCGGTATCCATGACATGTTAACCGGTGTGTCCGAATGGGATGCCATGAGGCAGATCCATGAATGGTTAAATACACCCGGTACCATTAGTCTCGGCTATAATACGCTGGGCTTTGATGATGAATTCCTGCGTTTTTCTTTTTATCGTCATCTCTTGAAACCTTACACCCATCAATATGCCAATCAATGTTATCGTATGGATATATATCCCATGACAGTCATGTTTTATCTTTATAAAAATACGGTATTAATCTGGCCTGAAATCGACAACAAACTGTCGCTTAAACTGGAAAATATTAATTCTGCCAATCAACTGGTTTCCGGTCGTGCGCATCATGCCATGGTTGACGTTGAAGTCACGCTTGAACTCGCGCGTCGTTTATCGGCAGAAAAAGAAATGTGGGAATATCTGCGGGGTTATTTCAAAAAAGAAATGGATAAATCACGCATGCTCTCCGTACAAAAAAATATGGCGTTGTGTGTCAATGGTAAATTAGGTAATCAAGCCAACTATCAATGCCCCATTTTATTTTTGGGAGACCATCAACATTATAAAAATCAAACAATCTGGCTGCGCCTTGATACAGAAGAATTAATGCAAGTGACCCCAGATACAATCGTTGAAAAAACATGGGCCATCAATAAAAAACCGGGCGAACCGAATTTTATTTTACCCGAACGTTTTTTACAGCAAATCACCCCGGAACGCATTCAACTGGCTGAAAAAAACAAGCAATGGCTCTACGAAAATCCGGCGATGCTAGAAAATATCAAACAGTATTATATTCATTACAAATATCCCGTTTATCCAAAAACGGATATTGATGCGAGTTTATATCTCAATGGATTCTGGTCGAACGAAGAAGAAATATTTTGTCGGCGTTTTCATGAAGTGAATGCATCAGGAAAAGTTAAATTATTGGAACAAGTGCAAAATCCAACATTAAAACTCTTAGCATTGCGCCTGTTGGGTCGGCATTTTTCCGATGCACTTTCTTCTCAAAATGCAGATGAATTTGTGGATTATATGCGAAGCGTCAACAGTCAGAATGAAGATGAAATTTTGATTGATTATCAGGGGAAAAAACGGCTGACGCCAAAAGCTGCATTACAGGAAATCGCTTCGATCCGTCTGGAAAAAAATCTGGATAATCCTGATTTGCAATTAT
>CAZEEF010000164.1:0-4422 GCA_964511095.1 uncultured Coxiellaceae bacterium
TTAAGCGATATTACCGGACAGTCGACGCACTTTTAATTGATGATATTCAATTTTTCGCGGGCAAAGATCGATCACAAGAAGAGTTTTTTCATACATTTAATGCATTACTGGAAAGTCAGCAACAAGTGATTTTAACCTGTGATCGGTATCCAAAAGAGATCAACGGCGTCGAAGAGCGGCTAAAATCCCGCTTCGGGTGGGGATTGACGGTTGCCGTAGAACCGCCTGAACTGGAAACACGAGTCGCTATCCTGATGAGCAAAGCAGAAAAAGCCAAGATCGACCTGCCTTATGAAGTTGCATTTTTTGTCGCTAAACGCATTCGCTCGAACGTACGTGAACTGGAAGGCGCGCTAAAACGAATTATTGCTAACGCACATTTTACTGGTAAGCCTATTACACTGGATTTTGTAAAAGAAGCTCTGCGTGACTTATTGGCATTACAAGACAAGCTCATTACGATTGAAAACATTCAAAAAACGGTCGCGGAATACTATAAAGTTAAAATTGCTGATTTATTATCAAAACGCCGTAGCCGCTCCGTGGCTCGCCCGAGACAAATGGCGATGTCGCTTGCCAAAGAATTAACGAATCATAGTTTACCGGAAATTGGTGATGCATTCGGCGGACGAGATCACACGACGGTACTGCATGCCTGTAGGGTCATTGCAGAATTTAAGCTGTCTAATCAAGATATTGAAGAAGATTACACCAATTTATTACGTATTTTGACAACATAACCTTATCATCAACCACTTGGAATTTAATTTTAGAGCGGATAATTTATGAAAGTGACCATACAGCGAGCAGCCTTACTGAGACCTTTGCAGATGATCAGCGGAGTTGTTGAACGTAGGCAGACGTTACCTATATTATCTAACATTTTAGTGACTGTTAAAGAACAATCCCTATCTCTGACTGCCACCGATTTGGAAGTTGAATTAATTGGAAATGTTGAATTAACTGAGCCGGCCATTCCGGGCGTCACAACAGTCTCCGCTCGCAAATTACTGGATTTTTGCCGCACGTTGCCAGAAGATGCTGTCATTTCGCTGGCGTTAGAAGGTGATCACGCTATTTTACGTTCAGGCAGAAGCCGTTTTCTTTTAACGACGCTGCCTGCGGGAGAATTTCCGATTGTCCAAGGGGGCCCTTTTTCGATTGAGTTTGAGATGAGCCAGGCCAAACTGAAAAAAGCCATTAGCAAAGTGTATTTCGCCATGGGACAACAAGATGTCCGTCATTACCTGAATGGGGCGCTGTTTGACATTCATCAGGGTATCATGCGCTGCATAGCGACCGATGGACACCGATTGGCCTTTAGTTCTGCGGATTCCATTGATGTCGATCCTGCTGCCAAAGCCAAAGTGATTTTACCGCGCAAAAGTGTTCTGGAATTAGTCCGTTTATTAGATGCCAATAACGAAGAAAACATTAAAGTCAGCATCGGTGAAAACCATTTTCGAGTGACATCACCCGACTTTACCTTTACATCCAAACTCATTAATGCCCAATATCCGGATTACGATAAACTCATTCCACGCCATATTGAAAACACGGCGACGGCCAGCCGGGATGCTTTAAAACAAGCGCTGACAAGAGCATCTATCCTTTCCAATGAAAAATTTCGCGGCATCCGCTTACAGCTTGAGCAAGATACCCTGCGTATTGTTGCGAATAATCCCGAACAGGAAGAAGCCGAAGAAATGGTGCACATGGAATACCAGGGCAACGGGATAGAAATTGGCTTTAATGTTGCCTATTTGCTCGACGTTGTTTCAGCCATTTCTTCCGAAATGATTTCCTGGTCTTTTAGCAATGATCCGAATGGCGGTGTTTTAATCAAATCATCAGAACAAGATGATAGCTTGTACGTTGTTATGCCCATGAGGCTGTAGTGAGAAGCGCTTGGCACTATTGCGGTTTGACATAACAGATTTTCGCAACCTGGGTCTGGCCAAAATAGATCTGATGGCCGATGGGTTTAATTTTTTTCACGGCTGCAATGGCAGCGGTAAAACCAGCCTATTGGAAGCCATCTATTATTTGAGTCGCGGCCGTTCTTTTCGCAGCACTCGTATTAACCATATAATTAACCATTCTGCTGAAAAATTCTCTCTTTTTGCACACATTCAAACGCCACATCAGCAAATGATACCCATTGGTATCGAACGCCACCGCCATGGCGAGACAAAAATTCGCATTTCAGGCGAAGATAGCAGTTCTTCTGCGGAATTATTAGAATTAACCCCCTCATTATTGATTAACTCAACCTGTTTTAACTTATTAGATGCAGGTCCCATTTTTCGTCGAAAATATATAGACTGGGGTGCCTTTTATCACACTCCACATTTTTTTCCTGCCTGGAAGACGTATGAACGTGTTTTAAAACAACGCAATACCGCATTACGTGAGCACAAATCAAGAAAAGAATTGGAGATATGGACTCTGGAGCTTATTAAATCTGCCGCATTACTGGATACATTACGCCGAGATTTTATCACGCAACTATTCCCTTTTCTTCACTCCATTTTATTCGAATTAATTGAAATTCCTGGTTTAAAATTCACTTATTATCCTGGCTGGGATGAAAGCCTGTCTTATCAGGATGCCATGGCAGAATGGGGTGATAAAGATAGCTATGCTGGATATACACAATTAGGCCCTCATAGAGCGGATCTCAAGATCTCTATTCATCAAATACCGGCTAAAGATATCCTGTCCAGAGGCCAGCAAAAATTATTCATTTGTGCTATGATAGTGGCCAAAGGGGCCATGCTGCAGGGGTGTATCAATAGAAAGCCCATTTATTTAATAGATGATTTACCTTCTGAACTGGATAGCAAAAGCAGATGTCATTTAATGGAACTGCTTGCAAGACAAAATGCGCAAGTGTTTGTAACAATGGTAGAGCGAGAAGAATTAATCTACTCATGCCAAGCCCCTATGAAAATGTTTCACGTGGAACATGGTAGTGTGAGGGAAGAAAACTAACCGGAATTTTGGGAGTAAATGAAGAGTGAATAGTTCAGCCAGCTACGATTCATCCAATATTAAAGTATTAAAAGGCTTAGATGCAGTCCGCAAACGTCCAGGAATGTACATCGGCGATACCGATGATGGCACTGGTTTGCATCATATGGTATTTGAATTAGTTGATAATGCGATAGATGAAGCGCTCGCCGGCTTCTGTAATGAAGTTCATGTCACCATTCACACCGATGAAACTGTCTCAGTGAAAGATAATGGCAGAGGAATTCCTGTCGATATTCATCCTGAAGAAGGCCGCTCTGCAGCAGAAGTGATTATGACTGTCTTACATTCTGGCGGTAAATTTGATAGCGATTCTTATAAAATATCTGGTGGATTGCATGGTGTCGGCGTCTCCGTTGTCAATGCATTGTCAGAAGATCTGTATTTAACCATTCGATTGAATGGCAAAGTCTATGAGCAGCATTATAGACACGGTGATCCACTGGCTTCCTTAGCCGCTGTGGGTGAAACCGCAGAACGCGGTACAGAAATACGCTTCAAACCCAGTAAAGAAACCTTCACCAATATTCATTTTTCTTATGAAATATTAGCTAAGCGCTTGAGAGAATTATCTTTTTTAAACTCAGGTATAAAAATCCATCTGACGGATGAACGAACGGGTAAACATGATTTATTCGAATACCACGGTGGAATTAAAGCCTTTGTGGAAGATTTAAATCGTAATAAAACACCTGTGCATCCGAAAGTTTTCTATTTTACGCTGGAAAAAGACAGAATTACTGTCGAAGTCGCCTTGCAGTGGAATGATACTTTTCTGGAAAAGATTTTTTGTTTTACCAATAATATCCCACAAAAAGATGGCGGCACACATTTGGCAGGTTTTCGTGGCGCGCTGACGCGTGTATTAAACAATTATATTGAAAAAGAAGGTTACCTAAAGAAAGATAAAATCGCCATGACAGGCGATGATTTCCGCGAAGGTTTAACGGCCGTACTCTCTGTCAAAATGCCTGATCCAAAATTTTCATCGCAAACAAAAGATAAGTTGGTGTCTTCTGAAATTAAAGCCGTCGTAGAATCCTCCACAGCAGAAAAATTACAAGAATTTTTAATGGAATTTCCTCAAGATGCTAAAGCCATCGTCTATAAAGTCATTGAAGCGGCTAGAGCACGTGAAGCAGCCAGAAAGGCGAGGGACATGACACGCCGTAAAGGCGCTTTAGATATGGCCGGTCTGCCTGGAAAGTTAGCCGACTGCCAGGAAGAAGATCCTGGCAAATCAGAAGTCTTTATCGTAGAAGGTGAGTCCGCAGGCGGTTCCGCAAAACAAGCCCGAAATCGTAAAAATCAGGCAGTATTACCTTTAAAGGGTAAAATCCTCAATGTTGAAAAAGCACGATTCGATAAAATGCTTTCTTCTGCAGAAGT
>CAZEEF010000165.1:0-4420 GCA_964511095.1 uncultured Coxiellaceae bacterium
CTTCACGTTCCTTTCTCTTTCGACGCATCACAAAAAAATCACGAACCCCTTTAACCCCATTCAAGGCAAGCACTGAAACCGTAGTGGCTTTCACAGCCACCACGGCACCCGCACTCAACGTTAATAAATGCTGCGCGGGACTCATCAATAAAAAACCAATCGCTGTTGCCGCTGCAGCTAATGTCAATGTCGCTGCGAAATGACCGAAACAAGCGGTTCTATGTTGTATTCTTGCGTGACTGTCTTTTTCAGCCGTTAGCCATTTATAAGCGTGATAACCGGTTTGTACCAAATTTGATAGAAAATTAGCGCTAATCATCGCGAAAAAGACAACAGGAACGAAGGCAGCCGCCATAATAGCGCCGGTCAGCGCGGCAGTCACTGCCAGGATTTCAGCCGCAAGACTTGCACCGGTCAATAATAAAGACGCGGTTTTTCCGAGACTTTTATTTCGTTCATCACAGTATGTTTTTAATTCATAACCAAAATTCAAAATGCTAAAAAAGGTGACTAAAGGGAAAAAGAAAAAACGACCCCACGACGTAATCACCCATTCCACCGCACCAAAAATACCACCGAACACACCGCGTTGAGCAGCATGCCCTAAAGTGTTAACTTCTTGAAAAGTGAGGAATTTACTGCGGACTGTTGTCATAAATTAAACCAATATTGATACTTCATGGACTTTTTAACCATGATAGAGCGTTAATCTTAAGAAATCCTTAAGCTAACGTCGTTCGCGAAAGAATTGCTTTAACAATTGCCCGCAATCTTCCGCAAGCAATCCGCCTTCATAGTCCACAGAATGATTGAACTGGCACGCTTCACTTTTCGAATCGGCTGCACCAAACACCACACGTTTCACGCGAGCGTGTCGAATCGCACCCATACACATTGCACAAGGTTGTAAGGTGACATAAAGCGTTGAATTCACGAGACGGTAATTTTTTATTGTTTCAGCACCTCGGCGCAATGCCATGATTTCCGCATGCGCAGTCGGATCATTCGCGCTGATCGGATGATTATAACCTTCACCGATAATGCAATGATCAACAACCAGTACAGCGCCCACAGGCACTTCTTTTTGATCGGCTGCCATTCCTGCTAATTGAATAGCGCGCTGCATATAAATTAAATCGTCAGCTGACATCATTCCCACTCAATCGTTGCCGGTGGTTTACTGGAAATATCATAAACCACGCGAGAAATACCGCGCACTTCGTTAATAATACGACTCGATATTTTTTCCAGCAATGCATGCGGCAAACGCGCCACATGTGCAGTCATGAAATCCTCTGTTTCCACCACACGAATAGCCACCACATGATCATAATGTCTCGCATCGCCTAACACACCGACTGATTTCACTGGCAGAAAAACAACAAACGCCTGACTGACTTTCTCATACCAATCATTCTGACGTAACTCTTCAATCAAAATCGCATCGGCTTCACGTAATTTATCCGCAAATTCTTTTTTGACTTCACCTAAAATACGCACCGCTAAACCCGGGCCTGGAAAGGGATGGCGATGAATCAGTTCAGAAGGCAATCCGAGTTCAATCCCCAGTTTGCGTACTTCATCTTTAAATAATTCACGCAGCGGTTCCAATAATTTTAATTGCATTTTATCTGGCAATCCGCCGACATTGTGATGCGATTTGATCAAATGCGCTTTACCGGTTTGTGTCGCTGCCGATTCAATGACATCGGAGTAAATGGTTCCCTGCGCTAACCATTTCGCATCTTTGATTTTTTTAGCTTCTGCATCAAAAATATCAATAAATAATTTGCCAATGATTTTGCGTTTATCTTCCGGATCATTTTTACCTTTCAATGCATCTAAAAAAATTTTTTCTGCCTGCACGGTGATTAAATGAATTCCCAAATGTTTCGCAAATAAATTTTGCACTTCTTCTGCTTCATGCAAACGCAATAAACCTGTGTCCACAAAAACACACGTCAGTTGCTTGCCAATGGCTTTTTGTAATAAAACAGCCAGCACAGAAGAATCTACACCCCCTGATAATCCCAGAATCACATGCTCATCCGCCACTTCATGACGAATGTTTTCGATGGATTCCTGCAAAATATTCTGCGTCGTCCACACTGACTGGCATTGACAGATATCTAAAATAAATTTTTGTAATATGCGTGCCCCTTGACGCGTGTGAGACACTTCCGGATGAAATTGCAATCCATAAAATCGGCGCTCTTCATCGGCCATCGCAATAATCGGACAGTCCGTTGTACTGGCAATCAGCGTAAAAGATGGCGGTAAATGCTTCACATGATCGCCATGACTCATCCAAACATCTAAAATAGGAGCGCCGTCACTTCCGATGTGATCTTCCACACCTTCCAGCAATGGACTTTTGTGTTTGATTGTGACCTCTGAATAACCAAATTCCCGTTTGGCACCCGCTTCGACGTTACCACCCAATTGGGCGGCCATTGTCTGCATGCCATAACAAATCCCTAACACAGGACAACCCAATTGAAACACCGTCTCTGGTGCGCGCGCTGTCGTGTCTTCCGTGACGCTCTCAGGACCTCCCGATAAAATAATACCTTTAGGTGCGAAATCACGGATCGCTTTTTCTGAAACATTCGAATGAAAAATTTCACAATAAACACCCAAATCACGCACGCGGCGTGCGATCAATTGTGTGTACTGTGAACCAAAATCTAAAATTAAAATTCGTTCTGCATGAATATGTGATGTCATTTTTTTTATAACCCATCGTCAACTTGATAATTCGGTGCTTCTTTCGTAATTTGTACATCGTGCACATGACTTTCGCGGACGCCCGAGCCTGTGATGCGAATAAACTCTGTTTTCGTACGCATGGTAGGAATATCCGCACAGCCGGTATAACCCATGCCGGAACGCAACCCACCCATTAATTGATTCACAATACCGACTAATGCACCTTTGTACGGTACACGTCCTTCAATGCCTTCTGGAACTAATTTATCCTGTGAAAGCATGCTCTCCTGGAAATACCGATCACTGGAACCATGCCGTTGTGCCATCGCGCCCAAAGAACCCATACCGCGGTAAGCTTTATACGTGCGTCCATGATAGAGTTCGACTTCGCCCGGTGCTTCTTCGGTGCCCGCCAGTAAACTGCCGATCATCACAGCCGATGCGCCCGCTGCAATGGCTTTACACACATCACCGGAATAACGAATGCCGCCATCGGCAATAATGCCGATCTCTGTTCCCTGCAATGCCTTGCTCACATTGGCAATCGCCGTAATTTGCGGGACACCGACGCCCGTCACAATACGTGTCGTGCAAATCGATCCCGGACCAATCCCGACTTTCACCGCATCGGCACCGGCATTCGCTAATGCTTCAGCCGCAGCCCCGGTCGCAATATTGCCGGCGATGATTTCGATAGAAGGATATTCTTTTTTAATCCAGCGAACACGATCAATCACTCCCTTGGAATGACCATGCGCCGTATCAACCACCAACACATCCACACCGGCTGTGATTAAAGCCAGAATGCGTTCATCCGATTCCGGACCTGTCCCAACCGCCGCCCCCACACGCAATTGTCCAAAGGCATCTTTGCAGGCAAACGGTTTTTCTTGTTCTTTTAAAATATCTTTCACAGTAATCATGCCGCGCAGTTGAAACGAATCATTAATGACCAACACTTTTTCAATACGATGTTGATGCAATAATTCGCGCACAATTTCCCGATCCGTGGACTCTTTGACCGTCACCAACTGATTTTTTGGCGTCATGATATTAGCCACCGGTTGATCCAGATGTGTTTCAAAACGTAAATCCCGGCTGGTGACAATGCCAACTAATTGCTGATTGTCTTCTACCACCGGCAGCGCATGAAAATTAAAGGATTTAATGATATCTAACACTTGACGTACCGTCGTTTGCGGCGTCACGGTAATGGGATCTTTGACGACTCCGCTTTCAAATTTTTTGACTTTGCGCACTTCCGCCGCCTGCTGGTCAATGGTCATATTTTTATGAATAATCCCCAAACCGCCTTCCTGTGCGATAGCAATAGCCAAACGCGCTTCTGTCACGGTATCCATGGCAGCAGACAATAAGGGGATATTGAGTGTGATATGACGCGTCAATTTGGTTTTTAAATCAACATCTTTGGGCAGGACAAGCGATTCTCTGGGCAGTAATAACACATCATCAAAGGTTAAAGCATCTTGTACGAGACGCATTGTTAACTTCTCCTCACATCGGATAAAATTAACTCAGAGATTGTACAGGTTTTTTATGAAATGTGAAGAAAAAAATCAATTGAAGGAGTCAAACATGACGCTGGCTATTTTCACTCCCAGGGATTGTATCACTATAATTTATTGATTTTTGTTACAGCATTTTTCCAAACTTCTGGTTAAACTGGCGAAATGATTGATATCAGCCACTC
>CAZEEF010000166.1:0-1812 GCA_964511095.1 uncultured Coxiellaceae bacterium
GCTCGGCACAAAAGATTCTCCCAAGCATACAGATGCCGCTTAATCTTAACAAAATTAACTGGTTGACAACTGTTTTCGCAAAGCTTCCTGGAAATCTCGTTCCTTTCTCGCAATAAATTGCCTATAACCTTCCGGATCAATAAAGGCATTTTTATCCCCCGACAGCATCAATGCATATTTTTTATCGAGATTAAAATACATACCATGTGCGCCCAGAAAAATATCGCAGGGTAATGATTTTAATACTTTAAAAGAATGCGCAAAGTCTGAAGCAATGGTCGGATAATTTGCATTATTCACTAACTGATAATCCGGATTAACGTAAGGTCCGCCGACGATGACAACATTTAAATTTTTATTTTTCTCATGCACTTTCATCGTCCAGGTCGTACATCCTTTCGTATGACCTGCCGTCAAATGCGCAACCAATACGGTGCCGCCCAGTTTGACTTGATCATGATCATGCAACACACGATCGACTTTGGCGGGCTGATATCGCTCTGTGGCATCAGGACCATAACGAAAATCTGTCTTGCCACCCGATTCAACCACCGAAACGTCTGCATCCATTACGCTATATTTCGCACCGGTTTCCTGCTTGACAAGCGCCGCACCGCCTTCGTGATCGCCATGTGCGTGACTGATGAGCAGTATTTTAATATCACTGTATTTGAATCCTAACTTTGCAATGCTCGCTTTAATGCGAGGCACATCGGATTGATATCCCGTATTAATGAGAATATTTCCACGCGGCGTGACGACCAGATAATCGGCTTGATAATCGTCGCCCACATAATAAAGATTGCCGGCGATACGGAAAGGCGGAAAGGGTTTGCTCGCTGGATGGGCAACGGCCGATCCCATCAAAATACCTGTCAGCAGGGTAAAAATACAAAAATGAAAAAAAAGGGTGTGTCTCATAAAAACTCCGAATTCGATGTAACTTAACATACCTAATTAACCCTTGCGTCATCCCGCGCAGATTTTGGCGCGGGATGACGTGATTAGGCACTAATCCATCCTCAACGCCTGAATAGGATCCCATTGCGATGCTTTATGTGCCGGATAAAACCCAAAAAAAACGCCCGTTGCAGCAGATACTGTAAAACCAATCAACGGCGGCAATAAAAATAAGGTAAATTCCCAATGCCAAAAAAGTGCAATGATATAGGCAATCAAAATACCCATCACAACACCTAGCAAACCGCCGGCCATCGAAAGCATAATCGCTTCTGCTAAAAACAATGAACGAATATCCCGACGCGTAGCACCTACCGCTAAACGAATGCCAATTTCACGCCGTCTTTCAACCACAGAAACCAGCATAATATTCATGATACCAATACCACCAACCAATAACGATACGCCGCCAATCAACCCTAAAAATACAGTGAGAATTTCACTTTGTTTCGCCATGCGTTTGACTAATTCCTTCGCACTCCGAAAAAAAAATTTTTTATCCGGCAGTGTTTGTTTTAAATAATTTTCAATATTCACTTGTACTACATCACTCGATGCATTTTCTGTTAATTTCATGATGATATTATTAATAACGGCATATCGGCTTAACATCAATGCAGATTCCATCGGTAAAATAACAGAATTATCGATATTCGCATAAACAAAATTATTTTCCGGCCAAGGCGCTGCCACACCCACAATCGTAAAAATAGTTTGAGCCACTTGAATTTGCTGACCCACTGGATTGATTAAACTGCTCTGTTTAATTTGTTGATACAAGCCGTCACCTATCACACAAAAGGGTTGATAATGATCTAAATCCGAAATAAAGCGACCCATCGCCATTTTAAT
>CAZEEF010000166.1:1912-4386 GCA_964511095.1 uncultured Coxiellaceae bacterium
GTTTTAAATTGTTTTAAGGCTTCATTTGTCGCCAGTTCCCCGCCGGATAGCATGGCAACCACAGACGCCGTTCCCACTAAAATGCCTGACAATGCCAAAACAGATCGTAATTTTGCCGATACTAAATTCGTTAACCCTTCCTGCAAATGTGTGATCCATTTCATATCACACAACCATCCTGAATCATCACCGTGCGCTGACACAAACGACTTAAGTGTTGATCGTGTGTGACCATGATAATCGTTCGATTTTCCTGTTGATTAAGATCAAGTAATAAATTCATCACTTCATGCCCTGTTTTAGAATCCAGTGATCCCGTCGGTTCATCTGCCAGAATAATATCAGGATCACCGACCAACGCACGCGCGATCGCAACACGTTGTTGCTGGCCGCCGGATAATTGATTGGGTTTTTGATGAGAAAAATGTTCCATGCCGACTTTTTTCAGCATATCTCGTGCTTTTTGTTCTGATTTTTCTTTTTCTTCACCCCGATAAAATAAAGGCAGCATCACATTTTGTAATGCATTCATTCGGGGTAATAAAAAAAATGACTGAAAAACAAATCCCATTTTTTGATTACGAATCTGTGACAATTCGTCATGATTTAAATGCGAAACATTTTGACCTGAAAAAATATATTGACCGGTTGTGCAATGATCCAGAAAGCCAATGATATTCATCAACGTTGATTTTCCCGAACCGGATGCACCCACAATGCCAACCATTTCACCCCTCTGAAGTTCGAAATCAATTTCTTTCAAGGCGTGATAGGGCGCTTTATCACTGGGATACACTTTCGTGACTTTATTTAATTTAATCAGAAAAGACAATTTTTTCCCCCGTTTTCAAACCCGAATCAATCACCACCGAATCGATCGTTGTTTCACCTGTTTTAACGGCGAGTTCGCGTATTTTTCCGCTTTTTTCATCTTTGACATGCAAGTACGTCTTTCCATTTTTTTGAATAATGGCTTTGACCGGCACCGTGATTTTCGCTGAGTCATTTATTTCAATGGCGACTTTGGCACTCATTCCCATGTGAATTACCGTTTGTTGCTTCTCTGTTAATACCGGCACAATCACTTCCACGGGAAACACCGGCAAACCGCCTTGCGTCGCCTCTCCCTGACGATCAATCGCCGTAATTTTTCCTTCTAAAACAAAATCAGGAAAAGCAACACCTGTCACTTTGACTGTTTGACCCAATTGGATTTGATTGACGTTAAATTCATTCACATTAATATGCATTGCCAACCCACTGATATCACCAATCATCGCAATCACATCACCTTGTTTGACGCCATCGCCTTTGGTTATTTTTTTCAACTCGCCATTATCACTTTGATCTTTTTTCGGCAGTAATATCACGCCAGACATCGTCGATACGATATGAATTTGACGTAATGCATTTTGTTCGTTTAATACCCGCGTGATTTGATCAATATCATCGATTTTTAAATTGTCAAAATTCACCTTCTGAAAATCAATTTGCTTTTGCATGGCATCGAATGTTTCTTTTGCCTGCACCATTGTCAATCGTGCATTATAGAAATTCGTCTGTTTGGCTTTATATTCATCATCTGAAATTAATTGATTTTTGTGTAAGAATGCACTCTCGCGTAATTGCGTTTGATCATTGGTATAATCGGTTTTCGCTTTAATATATTGCATCAAAGCGGTTTTATAATCCGTCTGAAATTTATCAGACGAAATGGAAAATAATGACTGATTCTCTTTAACAGTATCACCAAAATGAAAAAACATTTCATTAATGACGCCATCGGTTGGACTGGTGATGACAACTGTTTTAATGGGTTCGACAATCGCTGAATAATATAAAGTGGAACTCACCGATTTTATTTCTGCTGTGATTTCTGTGGTGTGTTGTTTTGTTTTGTCATGATGATGACAGGTGTAAAGACTGGTGAGTAACACGATCACAATCACAAAATATAATTTACGCATACTGAACCTTGACATGCCAGGTTTTTAAAGTCGTACCGACTAATAAATCCAGATTAATTAATGATTTTAAATAATTGATTTCTGCATTCAATGCAATTTGTTGCGCTAAACGATATTGTTGTTGCGCTGTCTGCAATTCCAGACCATCAATCAGCCCATAGGAATATTTTTGAACGCTGATTTGATACGTTTTTGCCTGTAAAATTTCGGCATTTTTGGCAAATCCTATCGCACGCCTTGTACTCGAAATGGTATTCCAGACATTAATCACGCTGGTTTCTTTCACCCATTTTTCCTGTTGAAGTGCAATTTCGGCTTCACGCAATGCTATTTTTGCATTCGCTAAAGCCACTTTGGCAGGACGATCATCGATCGGGATCGTTAAATTTAACATTGCACTATCTGTCACATTCACCCCATTGACCAAGCTGTTAATCCCTGCATTCGGACCCCCACCCGTTCCATTGCCCGTACTGCCATTCAGTGTCAAATTCAGTTGCCAACGCG
>CAZEEF010000167.1:0-4380 GCA_964511095.1 uncultured Coxiellaceae bacterium
CTGTGCTTAATACATCTGTCATTGTAGAAACTCATTGGTCAATCGTTGTAAAGATTAGTACACCCAACGGTTCAGTATATCTTAAGCAAACACCGCCCGATTTATTTATTGAAGCTAGTGTTCTTAAACAGTGTCGAGAAACATGCGGAATAACCGATATTCCTGAGTTAATCGCAGTAAACAATAACCTACATTGTTTTTTGATGAAAGAATGTGGCGATACCACTTTACGCATCCTGTTTGATGGTAAACTCAATGTTGATCTATTAGTTCAAGGCCTCGAAGTTTATAAAAATTTGCAGCATGCAACAGCAAAGCATGTCGATGCATTTCTTCAGGACGGCGTACCTGATTGGCGCCTTAAGATATTTTCAAAATTGTATCAAGATCTTATCAGTGATGATGCTTTTCTAAAAGCACATCAATTAAAGTCAGAGCAGATTAAAATACTACAAAATGCTGTTCGCAAAGTAGAAACATTATGCCAGGAATTATCACAGTACGGGATACCTGAATCTTTAAACAATACTGATTTCCACGATAACAACATGCTATTTAGCCATGCGACACAAAAAATTAGTATTATCGATATGGGTGAAACGGCTATTACACCCCGTGCCGGGATTTGCTATTAATTCGGGCGTAGGAATGTATAAAATGTATAAATACTCATTTATAAAACAAATATCGAATTCTTTACAACTACCGGCTCATCTCTGTTGAAGCAACATTCAATCTTCTATCACCATTCACTTCGGTATACTGATAATCCACAACAAACCGATTCACGTGAGGATACTTGTTTAATTTTTTTCGAATTAAAAAAGATAAGATGTTATCGATATCCTCTATTTCTTGATTAGAATCAGCAAATTTTTTGAAAATGTCTTCTTTAGCTGATTCACTTGCATTTGAACCTAATAGAGCCATATTCCAAGCAACACACGCAATGGAAACAGCCGATTCCCTTTGTGATTTTGTCTGTGCTTGATCAAGGATTTCATCTGCAAACTCTAAAATTACCGCAGACATTTTAATTTTTTGAGACTCATTATCTGACAAAATAAATTTATTATCGAATCGATTGGCAACACGTTTTTTAAAAACAGACAGCGATTTATTTTCATTTTTTTTGTCGGAGACGTTTTTTTCATAAACATTTAAGCAACATTTTTTATACTTTAAACCGCTTTCACAGGGACAAAAATCGTTCCTACTTATTTTCATGATTTTTTATTTCTCTTTTATTTAATGTTAGCGCCAACGAACAAAACCCAATGTCTTGCTTGCCCCAATTATCTTGGCAGGCATCCGACCCATATCGATCAAATAATCGCCGAAACGCTTAATATGTTCTGTCAAATAAGGGCTCAAGAAAGCAATATCGTCTTCCCTAATCTCAGCTCCTTCCTGTGTTAACTGATGAATGATATCGCTCATATCAATGATGTTCTGTAAGATGACTGAATTAGTAATGATATCGTTATATTTCACTGCTTTTTCCATTTCATTTTCATCATTGCTTGCAACTAATTCAATTGAACCAAATGACGCCCAATCACAAAGCTGATTGTATTGCTCCACTTTGTTTGTGGTTGCTGTAATCGTTTCACGTAATTCAACATTTGAAATGTACTCTAACAAAAATTGAGTCCGGATAACATAGCCCAACTCTTGAAATGCACGATACAAACGGTTTTTTCTGCTGTAATTATTTAGCTTACGCAACAATAATGACGAACTCATTTTTCCGGCTCTGATTGATAAAGCAACTTGCATAATATCAGCCCAGTGCGTCTCAATCAAATCCCAGTCTATTGTTTCGGTAAACAAACTATCGATGTGTTTGTATTTTGAATTTTTGGTTGGCCTAAAAAATTTTAAGTCTTTCCAGTTTCGTATTCTTGGCATGAGTTTAATACCAAACAAATAAGCCAATGCAAATACTACCGTCGATTGTCCCTGAGTATCAGCATGAATGGTATCTGGTTTAATATCCGATTGATTCTTTAGCAGTGCTTCAATGATTTCAACCGCTTCCCAAACACCACATGGAATGAATGTTGAAAACAGCGCAACGTATTGATCAGAAACATGATGATATGCAATGCCGCCTCGATGTCCATAGCGTATGTGATACTCTGCAATTAAATTTTCTTCGCGAATATATTGTATGGTTCCGTCACCTGCGCAGGATTTTCCAGTTCCCCATGCCTGTATAATTTGAAACGTGTTAGACAAATTGATGAGCTTAGTAAGCGCCTTATCTAATAAAGGCGGTGTGACATGCCGTCGATTGACCCACGATAACATATGAGCCGTGACATCCGCTTTAATATGTTTTGCCGCTTGAGTTGGGCCCATGCGGGTACCATAAGCAAAATTTGTTAAAATGTGTCTTTCTACGGGATCTGCAAGTTTAGAATCGAATCCAGTGATGGGGCCAAACTCATGCGCCCAGCCTGCATAATGATGTGTATTACATAAAATATCCAAAAGATTTCTCTCTGGCATACGATTTTTAATTTCTTGTGAAAGCCAAATAGCCTGTCGGCTACGTTGTTTTGGAGATCGTTTTTTTAGAAGGGGATTTCCTTTTTCATCGATTACTAACTCTGCTATTTCTGGAAACTGTTTATCAACACGCTCTGCTACTTCAATAAAATTATTTCGCAATTTTTTTACAAAGTCCTTGGCATTATTCGGAATTCCGACTTCATCACAATACTCATTAAGTAAGGACTGGCATGATTTAAAATCCAATAATTCCCTGCGGTAGTCAGCATACGTCTCTGCGCCTTCAATAAAAATATCGCCAGACCTCAGCTCATTCGAAAGACAAGAAAATACCGCCAATTCTAAATAATGTCGTGAAATTAAATTTTGTGATTGCCTTTTTCGGATTATTAGATTCTGCCATTTTTCTGGTGCAAACGAGACATCTAAACTATCATCTTCAAAAAACTCCGATTTAATATGAGCATTGGTTAGCACTATTCGCAAAGCATTAACCAGTGACCCATCTTGAGAAGCTGATTGTAAATGTAATATTCGTGCAAGCTTCAATAAGGTTTGTCTTTTTGGAGAAAAATATTCCCACAGTAATGGAAGATAATTGTCACAGTGATAAGCAACCACTTGTTCACATTCACTGCGAAGTATTCCAACCCCACCATGATTTGACATGGCGGTTAAAACATTTTTTCCGATAATGTCGGATGATGTTTCATCTTTACATACTGATAGCACATCATAAAATGCGCCTAATAAGTGTTTAGTCATTTCCTCTTGTTGTTTACGTAATGATTCATGTTTTTCATCCGCCTTTTTATGCATTTTTGACATTGTCCGGCTATACATAATAGCTAATGAATCTTTGGCACGACGTTGCGCCTGATTAATCAAACATAGAATTAATGCATAACGACGATATTTGTTCATATCTTTAAAATCGCTCGCATCTAAAGATTTTGCTTCAACCGAAAACTGTCGCAATTTTACTTTTGAAATATGCTGAAGATGTTTTTCCGTGTTGCCGAATAAAACTAGCCAATCGTGATGCTCAAGTAATTCTTTGAAATGCGAAATTGTAGGATTTTTTGGTAGCCGTTTAAGACGGTTATACCCCGTTTTATTGAATCCAGGTTTTATTATAAATAAATCATCTAACATTTTTATTAAAGCATCATCAAGCTGTTGGTATATTTGCGTGAATATTTTTCTATTTACAAGCGAGCGTGTATGTTTTACTAAACGATTTATCTGATCGAATGGAGGTAATTCGTAATGATGGTGAATTAATTCTTCGATTACAACATTAATAATGTCTGCCGGATGATTCATCGTTTGTGCAGCTTGATACGCAATTTTAATGGCAAGATGCATTCCAGGATGTTGTGCTTTTCCATCAATATTAATTTTCTTCCACCGATTTATTTTTAAATAGGAACAAATTTGCTTTCGGTGCAGGTACCGTGTTTTTTCGTGATCGTAATGAGGAACCATATTGCTATTAAATTGGCCTAAACATTTTTTGATGTGATCAATAATTATTTCAGGCACGTGTTTAAACTCCGCAAAGTAACCTAATCGCTGAAATGTTTTTAATTGTATGGAGAAATTAAGCCGCATGAGAGGGGTACGTGCATATTGATTGACGTAATGCAGCTCATCTGGGGTTAGTGAATAAAATTGTTCAAGCTCATGTTCTTTGAGTATACGGCCGAGAGTAAAGCGTGGGTAGGCTGTGCGCTCAATTGATGACATTAAAATCTCCTCATTATTTTTCTAAAAATGCTCTTAATTTTGTCCGTCTAACAAACCTCCGGGCCTGTTGAAAAACCCTCTTTATCATATCGCATAACCCCGTTTAGTATTGCT
>CAZEEF010000168.1:0-4320 GCA_964511095.1 uncultured Coxiellaceae bacterium
AAAGTAGGTTATCGCCAGACTTTTATTCTAAACCCTCGCAATAGCGGGGGTTTTTGTTTTTATGTGCTTAACAAATTGTAAGTATTGATACCCTTGCTATCCTAACGATTTATCATAAAACGCTTAAAAAAGAGCCCGATGTATCGGGCTGTAAGAGATGAATTCAATATAGTTCAGTATAGTTATCGAGAGTTAGGCCACTGAACATTCTAGCTGCTCAAGACGAGCATCATTTTTTGCATTAGTTACGACTTTACCTTTTACGGTTAAAGTTTGGTTGGCATTAACAGTTACGTTGCATGATGCGGGTAATGCCTGGAAATAAGTTCTCAAATTAGTACGATTCACCATAAAAATACGTTCAATTTGTCCAGGGGTTAGAGGATAGGTTTTACCGTGGTCGGCTGCAAACATACTGACACAGCCCACACCATCGACACATAAAAAATAAGTGTTATTTTTGCTTGTGCCAGAAACGTTAATTTTTAAATTGGCATTATCTGCTTTGGCGATCGTGCCAAGTGAAATCATTAAAATAAAACTTGCCATACTAATCAACTTTTTCATCTTTAAAGCCTCGTTTTGTGTACTTGTCATAGTTCATTTCTTATAACGAATATCCTACAGAATGAGTCTTAATGATTTATTAGGTAAAGCTTAAGGATTTCTTAAAAAAAGGATTTAAAGCCAGACACGGCTTTATTAAGTATTTCTTAATAATTTCGTGCTAAATTAGCGCAAGTATTATTGCTCTTAAATACAATGTATTAGGAAATATGTGGAAGGATGCTACTGGACAGGGATGTTCTCAGTATTGGAGATAACATTGCCCAACTCAGCATCACAGACAAACAGACCGTTTACTTTGTTAGAAAGCACATTCAATCCTGACCCTGAACAAAAACAGTTAAGTGAAAATGTAATTGCTTTTGCGCGTGTATTTCATGCGATTGAAGCGGGTAATTTAACCGTCAATGGATTGCCTCCAGATAATAGTTATTCCTTGGGCGAATATCTTATTCATGGCGGCAGAATCCGATTTGATTTGAGTGAGCTGGATTTAGAGCATCGAGACTTGTTTTTTAAATACATTACAAATTCTGATACAACGCAACGTCATATTATACAACGTAAATTTGCAAGTCATCTTCATGGCGGTACAGATGCAAACGGTAATATCACTGAAATAAAATCACATTTGCGTGCATGGTGGTCGGCGAAAAATCGTTCTAAACATTTAGGCATCAATTTGCCCATTGGTGGTGAGGGGAGCGAATATAAGGATCAAAAAATAACGACCGACGGTAATTGGGGACACATGTATATTTATGACGACCATGCTGTTGGGATTATGATGGTAGGTATTCAAAATAGTGCTCCTCTTCAGCGCAATGTACGTACGCTGAGATACCATAATCCATTAGCGACTTCTGGGACTACCTCTTCATTTTATTGTGAAAGACTCCAGGATAAAAGTTGGCATCAACATTTGTCTGAAATGAGACGATGTCCTTTAACGGTCAAACAGTATAATTGGGCATGTGTCAAAATCACAGATAACGTTGTTAATGATCTCGTGGCTAATCCTCTTCTTCTTGATACGGAGCCGGCGAGAGAGAATTTTATTAGGCGTCTTCGACTTCCTCCCAAAAATGCTTATGAAGTCACTGATCCGGCTAAACGACTTGATCAGATGGAAAAATTTCAAAAAGCGACTCGTGCAAAAGCAAAAGCAAGAAATGCAAAGAATAGTCGTTATGGAAAATGGGCAGCGGCAGGTGGTGTTGTGCTAACCGTGATAGGTTTAGCGCTTTCATTGAGTCCATTTCCGCCTGGCGTCGCCCAGGCAATAGGCGGGACATTAGCGGGTATTGGCATAAAAACGATTGCGAGTGTTGCGCTGACTATGACACTGCCAGCTATTTTGGGAAATGCAGTGTATGGAGTGCATAGGGAGCATCTTGATAATGCAATAGAAAAATGGAACAAGGCTAAAAACAATTGGATAGAAGCCAAAAACGAAGCCGATCAGGATGCGGCTGTCAGTAAACCTGTTGTGACTACTGATAAACAAGATTTATTAAATAGTAAGACGACTGTTATCATTAACAAAAAGTTGCCTAATTGTAATTCAACGAGTCTTTCAAAAAGTCTTCCAGATTCGCAAAGTCCTCCAGATTCACCTACCTACACCGCCCCGAGACGACGACTCAGTGACCCCGGTTTATACCGCCGCTCCCCTATTATACCTGTAACTTGCGCTCAAGAAGCTGCCAGTGAAGCGTCATATTTAACATCTCCCACCCTGTCCCTGGTTGAGTAAAAAAATGTGTATTGTGTTACAAATTTAAATAGGTGATGGGTAAAGAAAGACGTTTTTGAATTTCATGTAATGCATCCATTCGTCCTGAACCTGTCTGGTTGCAAAGGATCACGATGGTATATCCATTATTGTCGGGCGACATACCAAAATAATCATCAATTCCTGACGTTCCGCCCGTGTGACCCACCATCGGCGGTGATGTCCAAACAGCAAAACCAAAATTATTCCAGTGACCTGCAAATCCATATTTTGAGAAAGTTGCCAGATAGTTTACGCCAAACACCGAAATTGTTTTTTCAAAATAGTTTGCAGAATCATTTGATTTGGCTATCTCGGTGGAAAGTACAAGTTGAGTAGCGTGAGGGTTGAGTAATTGTATTCGCGACTGGCTAATCCATAAGCCTTTTTAAAGAGTATTTTGTTATTCTTTGCTATTAAAACACTTCCAGAAAATTTTCCTTTCATCGCCTGGGTATTGAGATACTGATCTATCATTTTTATCTTGGGATCTGTTTTTTCGAAGGCATTACTTTTTTGGAGAAACAGGCTTATCAATAAAACAAACATTGTTATTTTAACAATAGGATAAATTTTTGTAATGCAGTTAGTCATCGCATCAAATCCAATGCTGCGTATGCGCAATTAACCCTGCTAATCCAATCATCATACTCATAATCCAAAGAAAATTTGACCAAAGACGATTTTGCAGTGATTCGAATTTTTTATCCATCGCATCGAATTTGAACTCGAATTTTTTTTCCATCGCATCAAATTTGGACTCGAATTTTTTATCCATGGCATCAAACTTGGACTCAAATTTTTTATCCATCGCATCAAATTTATTATCAATTTTGTCAAACGACCGTTTCATATCCTCCCTGATCTCAAGCAGCGTCGAATTAATATTGATAATAGCTGTTTCAAGTGTCGCTATACGGGCATCATTACTCATGGGTCGTATCTCATTTTTTTTCATATGCATTCTATTTTTCCATTGTAACATTATAAAGATAATAAAAAGAGAAGGAAAATAGGTAAAAAAACCGGCGGATTACAAGAATGTGTCGCCAATAAACATCGGCAACAGCGTTTAAAGAAAGGATATTGAGTTACTTCGATTTAACTGGTTGAATATTTTATTTGTTTTGAAATTAGCGTTTAATTTCTATTTTGTCAATTTTTATGTTTCTCCTGGCGTCTGTCGTCCCGCTTTTGATCCATGCGCTTGACTTGTTGCAACCAGTTTTCCAAAACAATCGTATTGCCCAAACTATCCAATAAAGTTGTTTCATTAAAATGATCCGTGTCTTTATTCATTATTTGCATATTGGCTAGGTCAATTTGATAAGTGTAAAGTGATTTTTCCGCATTCACACTGATTTCTGTAGGAGTTGTTTCATTATTCAAATAAATAAGAAGCTTATTGTTATCACAATGAGGTAGCCAAGGATTTGTGACTACTTTTAGAAATCCCTTTGTTCCATATACATCAAATTGCCAAGTCATTTTCATGTCATCCGCTGTCGATACAACAGCCATAGATGCATCATCAAATTTTAAAACGGCACTTGCCTGATTATCCGTGTTATTTGTATGGTTAATTCGTCCAGTTCCGTGTATTTCAATAGGCTCAGCATTGGCAAGTAATCTCACTAATGAAATGGGATAACAGCCTAAATTACGAATACTTCCGCCGGCGGTGGGATTGGCAACATCAGCAATATGTGCTGTATAGGTAGCGTTATAAAGCTTAATGTCACCTATTACTTTGTCACGGATAATTTCTTGTATTTTTCTGGTAAAAGGATGGCTTCGGTACATTAATGCTTCCATGCAAAATACAGTTGATTTTTTGATGATTGAAATCACCTCGCGCGCTTCTTCAATACTAATGACAAAAGGTTTTTCACATAGAATATTTTTTCTTGCTTTCGCACTGCGTATAATCCATTCCTTGTGTAAATGATTAGGTAATCCTATATAAACAGCATCAATAT
>CAZEEF010000169.1:0-4235 GCA_964511095.1 uncultured Coxiellaceae bacterium
GCGTGATCATTTTTGTTTTTGGTATATTTGCCTTATTGATGAGGTAATTTTAGATGAGCACACATTAGGCTGTTTTAATCAAAAATATCTCCTCTCTGGAAACATGGCAAGATTGTGAATTGGGGTACCTTTAAATTACAAGTGTAACTTTAGACCTTCATGCGATGCACTAAAACCTAATTTCATATAGAATTCTAACGCTTCAGGACGGCTTTTATCTGTCGTCAACTGGACTACATGACACTTTTCTTCTCGTGATTTTTCAATCGCCCATTCAAATAGTTTTTTCCCAAGGCCCTTTCCTCGACAAGACTCATCAATTCGAACCCCTTCGATGAGAGCACGTTTTCCACCCTGATAAGTCAAATAGGTAATAAACGTTAGCTGTAATGTACCAATGATTTCATTATTCTCTTCAATAACCGCTAAAAAATTATTTTTATCTGCATTAATTTCAGAAAACGCACGCCTGTATGACTCAGGCAGCGGGTCTTGATAACATTCACGCTTCATACCCAGAGGATCATTTGCCAGTAACTTTACTATCGAAGACAAATCATTTTCAGTCGCTTTTCTTATAATCATTTTTTATTACTCCCCGTTATTACTTTCTTATACAAATTTGATGCATAGAAGACAAAGTCACAAAATAATTGTCATCTTTCTGAATTTTTTCCAAATCATTCACAAATGTTTTCCACTCAGATTCTGTTAAGATATTTAATGCGATTAATTTATCTTTAACCTCATAAAAAAACAGTGTTAATAATTTTCTATCTGTTGATTTTGTCAACACCGGCTGAAAAACTGATTCGCCTGTCATTTTTAATTTGATCTTTTTTAACATTGATGGAAGTGTTAATGAAAAGTTAGGATTACGCCCATTTTTAATAAAAAATTGCTCTAACGTTTCCCGTCTTTTATTAAATACAGGAGAAATCGGGTAACAAAAACTGCAAGAATTAAGGATTTCATTAACAACTAATTGGCCACCTATTTTCAGTCGATTTTTAATTTGAATTAATGCAGCTAATGGATCATCCAGATGGATCAAAACAAAACGAGAATAAATCAGATCAAATTTTTCTTTCAATTGATCCAAATCAAATACGGATAATTCCAGGCACTCCACTTGTTTTAACCCCAATTTTTTAACAAGACGCTCTGTCGCATGTACTTGAGCAGGGCTATTATCGATGCAAACAACTTGTCCTCGCTTGCCCACTTGTTCGGCTAGCCATGGAGTCATGGTTCCTGAACCACAGCCAACCTCTAAAACAGACAAACCTTTTTTAATACCTTGATCCAGTAAAAATTGTTGTGAACCCGGATTATACACCTTGCCCTGCAAATTCAGTCTTCTTCTTCCAATCGCATCTGTGCGTAAGTGATATTGATTCATGTTTTACCTTTCTGTAACGTTATCGTGCTTGATATATGCGAAAGCCAATATTAGCCACCATCAACGTATTTAAAATAACAACAGCTGCTATTCCTTGAGCCTGTGATGTTAATAACTCAGTACATATAAAAAATAGAATGGCGTATTTATAGCCGACTGTAAATGAAAGCGAAAAATATTTTTTGAGAAAATCATGGCCTCTTGATCCACCATTTGCTAAAAACAAAGCGATAAAACCAATAGCATTGATAACCAACAACCCCAAAATGTTTACCCAATCAAGAAGTGTTGGCTGTTTTCCTGCAATGGCTATACATTGTTGCACAAAACTGATCGTATCGAACATGAGTATTAAATAAAAATAGATAAAAAGCTGTGTCTCTGACAGTGCTCCATTTGCAACTTTTTTCTGAACGGATTTTGTGCTGAAAAAGCTGGTTATTTTATTTAGCATGACAAATCCTTTTTATATTTTTTCGGGCACAAATAAACTACAGCCAGAGCCAACACCAGCGAAGAAGCCCATTTATCAAGCATATTTAGCACTTCAAAAAGATATGGCTTGAGACCATGCATCCCCATTGTATGATTAACAAGGATATTCATTAATGGCTGTCGAATCAGATTATCATTAATTTCAAGAAGAATGCACGCCACCAATAACGATCTCAGCAATTTGGATTTGATAGGAATAAGATGCTGTGTCTGATAATACAAGAAAACCACCAGTGCCCCTTTTATAAAAGCCGTAGCGTAGGCTGCAGTAATAATAGAAGGCGAATATGCCGGAGGAGGAATCGTATCTTTCATCATGGCATCCAGAATCGGTTTTACCCATTCCAGAATGTATATGTGTGTTGTGAGCGCAAAAACTGTCGCAATGACAAGACATAAACCGATTTGAAGAATTTTCATTTTTTCCACTTTGGCTCCTGATTTGTATTTTTATAAAAATTTTCGCAGTGTTTTTTCTAACTCCTTCACTTACAATTCAAGATTATTTTTTATGCAGTTTGACGCATATTTGCCACCATAATAACTTCATCTGCAGAATAAAAATTTTTAATGGTAGAAACAATTTCAGCGCCCAACGTTTTCCTATATAGTTCCTGAGCAAAATTATCTGCTCGGGTTGTCACCATAATCGATTTTATTACTGAATCCTGACTTCGCACATATTCATCAACCAGCTTTAACGAGCGATTAATGAGTTCCGTACCCATTTTTTTACCTTGATACTCTGGCAAAACAGCCAATTGTTCCAGCTCAATCACCGCTTAAGGCAACGTGAGCAAGAGCCTCGGCCTTGAGCAGGCATTCGTGCATTTGTTCGCGGGAATCGATTTGGTTATTTATTAAAGACGCAATTTCATTTAATCTAGGCGCAGCCATGTCAATCTCCTATGGGTTGATGTGGTTAGTGGCGTGAGGGTGTTATCAGCACCTGTCACGTCACGCCTATTTAAACAGACTTCATTTAAAAATTCCAGGGAATTTTTAAATGAATACGTTGAGGCAATCATGAAAAATTTTTTTAATAAAGCGCTTATTGAAATAGAAAATGAACGCTATCTTGCTTTATTGATGATCCTCGCGCCTTCATTAAATTTTTTGTCTGGCATCACGTTTGATCTGCACGCACCGTCACTACCTGCCATTGCCGCTTATTATGCAGCGCCGATCTCTGCTGCAAAAAATACAATAACCCTGGCACTGTTGGGTTTTTCAATCGAGTGCATAGTGTTTGGAACACTGCTGGATATTTTTGGCAGGCGCCCTGTTATCTTACTGGGTCTATCCATTTACACGTTTGCAAGTTTTTCAGCACTTGCATGTTCGACCATTCATGGATTATTACTTGTTCGATTTATTCAAGGATTTTCAGTCGCATCCCTGTCAATTGGCTGTCGAACAATCATTTTAGATGTCTTTACAGGTCATCGCTTTAAAGTAGCGATCTTGTACACCTCGCTTGCCTTTGGTATTGGTCCAATCATCGCTCCCTTTATTGGTGGGTTTATTCAATATCATCTGGGTTGGAAAGCCAATTTTGTCACGTATGGAATAGTCTCACTGATCTTAATGATCATTTTTTCACTCTACATTTCAGAAAGCAAAAAAGGCAACGAGCCATTTTCATTAAAAAATATGTTCCTGAATTACATTGACGTCATGAAACACCGTTCTTTTTTGCCCGGCATTGTGATTGCAGGGCTCTCGCAAGTGCAGTTATTGATTTACACCACAACAGGCGCATTTATCATCGAAAATATTTTACATGGCTCAGCAATAACCTACGGTAATAGCGCACTGGTTATTAGTTGCGGCTATCTGCTCGGAACACTGACAAATCGATTTTTAATTAATAACCTTGCAATTGATACCTTGATAAAAACAGGGTTCGTATTGCTTTTTTCAGGAATAATAATACAGGTTATTTTTTCGGTATTGAGGCAGTTCAGCTTGTTTACGCTTATTTTTCCCATCACTTTAATCGGGTTCAGCAATGGGTTTATTTTTATTAATGTATTAACATGCTGTCTCAGACTGTCAAACAGCGCGGGTATTGCAACAGCATTATTCACTTCAGCAGTTATGGTCATTGGAACAATTGGGACAGGAATAGTCAGCCATATCAATATTAATGACATGGGCTGGCTTGCTGCGATTTTTGGGATACCGGCGATGGTACAATTGATCAGTTTCTTTTTGTTTTTTAAAAAAATTGCGAGGGATATAGACAAATAAACAAAATCATATTTTTTTATTTTAAACATAGTATCTAAATAATTGGTATCACTCTATTAAGATAAGGTACTTGAGGGCAAGGATT
>CAZEEF010000170.1:0-4197 GCA_964511095.1 uncultured Coxiellaceae bacterium
TTTAAAAAATCTCAACCTGATGAGAACACTTTCCTATATGCCATTAGTTCCATTACTCTGTTATTTTATGAATTTAATATTAGGCAATCAGTTCTTTGATATGACACAATTCTGCGTGGTGGTTTTTATGTCTTTCGTAATGGGACTATAAGCACAAAATTATCATATTAATCATGCAGTTAGCTTAATTTTTGCTGAAAAATCGATAAAACTGTGACACAGTTAAATAATTTTGTTAGTATAATCATATAGTTAACTTACTTTTCCCAGGGAAAAAGGGATGATGATGATAAAAATAGTATGGATCATGCTGATTAGTTTGTGTTTCATCACAAATGTGATTGCAGCGGATCGAGTCGTTAATTTAGTTGTCGGTTATAAGACTGTTCACTTTGCAAATGCAACAAGAAAAGCAATTGCCGTCAATGATCATATTCCTGCGCCCGCGCTACATTTTAAAGAAGGCGATCATATTACCCTGAATGTTTATAACCACCTTGATAAAGAAACAGCTATTCATTGGCATGGCATTCTTGTTCCCTGGCAAATGGATGGTGTATTAGGTATCACACAAAAAGGTATTCCACCTGGCGGCGTTTTTCATTATCAGTTTACGTTATATCAGTCAGGAACATATTGGTATCACGCACATGCAGGTCTTCAAGAGCAGCTTGGATTATATGGTGCTTTTTTAATTGATCCCCTGAAGCATCCGTCGTATACCTATACCAAAGATTATGTCGTTGTATTATCCGATTGGAGTAACACGCATCCAGATCAAATACTTAAAAATCTGAAAAAAGAAGGTGATTACTATTCGCCAAGATTTCCACTACAACCCTCTCTTGTGAAATTTATTCATGATTATCGAAAAGCATCCGCTGAAGAACGTAAAAACTTGATTGATGATTATAAAATGATGCAGCAAATGCGCATGAGTATTTATGACATCAGCGATGTAGCCTACGATGCTTTTTTATTAAACGGACAATCGAATGATATGCCATGGACTGCTCCCGTCAAAAGGGGGGATATCGTACGTTTACGTTTTATTGGAGCAGGTGGCAGTACTATTTTTCATGTCAAAATTCCAGGCACTACCCTACTGATGGTACAGGTCGATGGAAACGATGTGAAACCGTATTCCGTTGAAGATTTCAGAATTGCACCCGGTGAAACTTATGATGTGTTAGTCAAAATTCAAAAAAATGATCCTTATATCATTTATGCAGAATCGGTTGATACAGTAGGAGCTGCTTATGGTGCTTTACTCACTTCACCTAACCAATTTGTTAACTACAAAGCAGTTGCACCCTTCCCTGAACCTTTACCCGTCACAAGAGAAATGATGACAATGATGATGGACGGGATGAATCAGAACAAAGAGCATACTGCACATCTGTCGATGACTGAGCAAATGAAAATGGATCCAGGAATGAAAATGGGAAGCGACATGTCGATGAGTCAGCACGACAAGTCAACAGCATTCACAACGCCTGGCACAAAATATCAAAATTTAGTCGCGTCCAGAAAAACAAATGATCCCAATAAACCCGTTTATGATGTTATTAACATGGAATTATTTGGATATATGGATCGTTTTATCTGGTTTATAAACGGAGTTCCTGAATATAAAGCACACCCTATTCTTTTAGAACCTGGCAAACGCTATCGAATTATTTTTACTAACACATCCATGATGCATCATCCAATGCATATTCACGGCCATTGGTTTATATTGCGAAAAGGAAAAGGTGCTTATGATCCCTTGTTGCATACGATTGATGTTCCACCCGGTGCAACTATGACGGCAGATGTTGATACAGATGCGAGTGGTCAATGGCTTTTTCACTGCCATCTTCTCTATCATATGATGTCCGGCATGTCACGAGTGCTTCAATATACCACTTTGATTGACATTACAAAAAACGAAGCCAAACCGCAAAATTATGTTAAACAAACGGCTTATTATAATCGACCCATTGTGAGAATCGATGAAGTAAGACCTATCGATCCGTCACTTGTGCATCACCCTATGGCACACCCATTGGGTTTATTTTCATCGAACTATTTAGAAATCGGCGAAGACCCATTCCACAATGTGCAGCGACTGACTTTTAAAGGGTTGTATGGGCGAGACTATGACAAGTTAGAATTATTGACAAATGACGCCGAAGTGAATAAAGGAACTGTGCAGAATGCCGATATGGATATTTTTTATTGGCATTTGATCGATCAATTTTGGGCAATTAAAGGGGGTGCAAACTACACTTATCGACCTGCGAATACGCCCTATTGGCAACCTGGCATTGGCATTGAAGGACGAATGCCCTATTTTATTGATACGAATGTGAGAAGTTATTTTAAAAGTGGCAGTGCTAAATTGGATATAGAGTTATCAAGAGATACCCAAATGACAAATAATTTTTTAATCAGAGTAGGCGCGCGTAGTATTTTAGCCTCTAAAACGGTATACCAAGCTGCGATAGGCAGCGGATTAAATGAAATGCGCTATGTTGTTAGGCCTTATTATCGAATCATGCCTGGATGGAATGTATTTGCAGAATATGAACATGAACAAGATTATGGTGTATTTAAAAATATTCAACGTAATTTGGGCGAATCATCCGTTCAAAATACTGTAACGGTTGGTCTGGCATGGTTATTTTAAAACCGAGAACGCATTGATGTTGACTCTCAAAAAAATTGAATACAAGTACCTCGTTGCGATCATATACACCTGCGTACTCTTTCTGGATCGTCTCGATTTAACGATGGTTAATATCGCTCTACCCACTCTCGCCCATTATTTCAAAGTGCCCATCACAGCCACAGAATGGATATCGAATGGATTTTTATTGGCATTAGCCATCAGCATTCCTGCCAGTGCGTGGCTTGGTGATCGATTGGGGATTAAAAAAATATTTATATTTTCAACGACACTCTTTTCGCTCTCTGCTTTTTTGTGTGCTTTGAGCCACTCTTTTATTTTGCTGATCGTTTTACGATTTTTGCAAGGCATTGGTGGTGGTTTGTTAATTCCGGTCGGCATGACGATGCTTTATCGTGTGTTTGAACCGAAAGATTACGCGCGCATTACGAGTTATACGTTTTTTCCAGCATTATTAGCCCCCGCATTTGCGCCAGCAATAGGTGGCACTATTTTGCATTTTTTAAATTGGCAATGGATTTTTATTATTTCGGCCAGTGTGTGTTCCGTTGCTGTCATTATGTCTTTTCTGGTATTGAAAGAACAAGAAATGATAAAAACTAAATGGTTTGACTGGTTAGGTTTTCTTTTTGCATCCTGCATTTTGATTTTAGGTTTGTATACGCTTTCTGATTTTGGAAAAAATGGTCTGAGCCATTTTACGATATATTCTTTTCTTATTGTCATAGTATTAATTTATGGTTTTATGAAACAGGAAAAACATTGCCAACACCCACTGATTCATTTACAACTTTTCGATAATAAAATGTTTGTTCAATCCAATTTAATTCAGCTTGTTTTTCAGATATGTCATTATGCATCGTTTTATATTATTGGAATTTATTTACAGGTTGGTGTTGGCATGTCTGCATTTATTGCTGGCATTATTATCGGCATGCAAGCCATTGGCGCGATGTTTACAAATCGTTTATCTGTCAAATTATTTTATGCTTACGGACCCGGTATTACTTTAATAGCCGGTTTTATTGGCCTATTAATTTTTTCCATTGGCATTTTATTCATCAAAACGCCAGCTGATTATTTATTGGGATGTTTGATTTTATTTTCCAGAGGATTATTTAGCGGTATATGCGGTATTCCTCTTCAGTTAATCAGTCTGTTAGGATTTGAAAATCAGCAAATCAGTCAGGCGAGTGCCGTCAGTAACGCAGTAAGACAAGTGGCGATAACATTAGGCATTGCACTGGCTTCATTTATGATTTCATATGGCATAAAAACGCAACATGCCATTTTAATAAATGGTTTACTCACACTGAGCGTTTTTTATGGAGCATTTATTTTAATTTTTATTTCAGCGCTGATCGGAATTGGACTGTCTTATTTTATCGATAATAAAAAGGCGCTTGCCCTCACTGGAAAATAAGGTTACGCCATCTGTCATTCCCGCGAAGGCGCACTAGCATTCGGTAAATCGGTAACATAATTGCACACAAAAACGTGTCAAATCAAAAAAAACCTGTCACCCC
>CAZEEF010000171.1:0-4187 GCA_964511095.1 uncultured Coxiellaceae bacterium
GAACGTTTTATTACGCCTGAATTAAAAGCGTATGAAGATAAAGCATTAAGCAGTCGTGAAAAAGCGCTCGCACGCGAAAAAGAATTATATGAAGATTTGCTCAATAAAATTTTAATCGAATTAAATCCATTACAAGCATCGGCAGAGGCGTTAGCAGAATTGGATGTGTTAAATAATTTTGCCGAGCGTGCAGATACATTGGGATTAAGCTGTCCTGAATTTTCGGATGAATCTGAAATTCATATCACAGCAGGACGCCATCCGGTTGTTGAAAGTGTGTTGACAAAACCCTTTGTGCCGAATGATGTGCGTTTGACAGAAAAGCAGCGCCTCTTGATGATTACAGGTCCCAATATGGGTGGTAAGTCAACTTACATGCGGCAAATTGCTTTAATTGTTTTACTCGCACACATTGGCAGTTTTGTGCCGGCAAAAGCAGCACGATTAGGTCCTGTTGATCGTATATTTACACGTATTGGTGCAGCGGATGATTTAGCCAGCGGTCGTTCCACGTTTATGGTAGAAATGACTGAAACCGCTAATATTTTACATAATGCAACACGAAATAGTTTGGTGTTGATGGATGAAATAGGTCGTGGAACCAGTACATTTGATGGGTTGTCACTGGCCTATGCCTCGGCAGAATATCTTTCCAGAACGATCCATGCTTTGACTTTATTTGCGACGCATTATTTTGAATTAACTGCATTGGCAGATGAAATTTCTACGGTTAAAAATATTCATTTTGATGCAACAGAGCATAATGACAAAATTATTTTTTTACATACAGTGAACGATGGGCCTGCGAGTCAAAGCTATGGTATTCAAGTGGCGCAATTGGCAGGTGTGCCGCGTCAGGTGATTTCATTGGCCAAACAAAAATTGCGTGAATTGGAAAAACACGCGCCACTTCCCTCGCATCAAATGGATCTTTTTTCAATGAGTGATATCAAGGAAGAACATCCTGTCGTGACCCGACTAAAACATTTAAAACCCGATGAATTATCGCCACGTGAAGCGCTCTCTCTGTTATTTGAATTGAGGGAAAGTGTAATTGACTAATATTTAATCAGTTAGTATAATAATGCGCAAGATGTGTTATTATATAAACCGTCAGAAAATAAGCCGGACATAATGAAGAATTTAGTAGAATCATATAGTTATGGAAAAGTAGCGCAACCGGATTCTGCATTATATTACAGTTTGCGAAAACTGAAGGCTTGCCAGCGCGACTCGGTGGTGGCGGTCCACGCTTTTTATCGTGAAATTGAAACGATTCTTTTGGAATGTCAGGATCATGACTTGGCATTGGTTAAATTGAATTGGTGGCGTCAGGAAGTGACCCAATTGACAGAGGGACGGCCTGATCATCCTGTCATGGTCTTATTACAAAAAAATGTCATTCCTACCGAAAAAATTCAGAATCGATTATTCAACATCATTGATGGTTTTGAGCAAAACAGTCTTTCATCGCATTTTGAAACATTTGATGAAGTGGTTGTTCATTGGATGCGAACAGCGGGTGAGCGTGAATTATTGTTGCAGGCGTTAGTGCAAAAAGAAGAAACGATGTCGCCTGACATCATTTATCAACTGATGCTGTTGATCGAAATAGTCAATTATGTGCAGCATTTACGTTTGTATGTGCGACACGCTATGTTTTATTTTTCACAGGATGAATTACAAAAATGTAATGTGACACCCTCCATGCTGACTGAGTATATTACAACGGATGCCATTAAAAAATTATTACAGCATCAAACAGAAAAAATTGAACGTGTTTATGCTGAAATAAAAAAACTTTCTCTTCCAGAACGTAAAATGCTTTCACAGTTGGTCGTACGTTGTGAAATAGCGTATCAAACGTTCAGGGAAATTCAGAAGAGTCAATTTTGTGTGTTGGAAAATTTAATTAAATTAACGCCGCTTCGGTATTGGTGGATTGTTTTTCGTTGTTCGGGTAAATAAATTATGAATTCAACACGAAATCAGATGAGACATCATAGATTAGCACTCCATCAATCCTTGAGCGCCGTTTTTTCTCAAGCCAAAGAGAAAGAAGCCAATGCTCTTTTTAATCGTTTCTGGGGAATGTTGGGTAGCTTCCCCCCAAATGGCATCAATATCGACTCGCTTTTCAGTATAGATTTCCGCGAATATTTTGAAAAAGCATGGTGGATTTTTAAAGATGCAAATCTCAAGCAGGCGAATGCATTAATCCAGAAAAACAAGCAAAGAGCGTTCATGTTAAAGTATGTCGGTGTACTTTACTGGCAAGCGTATCTGTTGGATGTAGCTGCTCAGATAAACGATAAAAAAATTAAAGCGCAACATGTTCAAGATCGCTATAAAGAAATCATTTTATCGAAAGTTGAAGAAAAAGCAGAAACAATTCGTCGAATGGGCGGTGCATTAAAAGAAATACGGGATCGTGTAACATTATTCTCCCAAAATTGCAGCCAAGAAATAAAAACAATCGATAACAATGCGCGCATTGAGGCTCTCAAAACACAATTTACAGCAGAATGTCAAATTTCAGAAAGATTAAATCGTGTCCTTATTGAGTTTAACCAGGATTTTAAAAAATTTAAACATGATTTGCCCTATGAGACCGATGCTAAAAAAATGGATGAAAAACGAAATGAGTTAATCCGGCGATTGGGTGCAATACAAAATCAGTTAAATCATGCTGAAATGAAATTGCCTGAATTTGAAGTTGATCAACTATTAGCTGAAACAAAATTTGATATGGAATCTGATTATGCAAACTTGTCGAAGGAACTTGACCGGTTTCGATCTTCATATCGTCGTTACCTGGAAAATTTAATAGTCAATATCAGTCAATTAAAGTTTGACAATGCCTCGTTTTTTATTCTAAATCAGAATGATATTGATACGCTAAAAGTTTTCAAACGATTGACCATGACAAAACTTTCAAAAGAAACCAGCGATTATATTTTTTATGCAATGAAAAATTATCATGATATATGGGAGCCGATTGAAACACTTGTTAACAATCAATTTCAAACCGTTTCAGAAATTAAATCTGACGATTTTGATCATCTTGACGAATCGCTTAAAACGTTTGAAAAGCAGTCATTTGAAAAACTGACACAAATCCAGTCTGCGTTCGATCATATTGTTTTTGAAGACAGTGAAGAAATTAAATCTGAAATTGATATCAACGAAAGTAATGAATTAGTATTTGATGCTAAAAACCAACAGCGTATTCATGCAGTCAATAGCCAGTTAACGACTTCTCGCGATCATTTCTCAAAAGCAAAGAAAGCGGCTAAAGATAATTTAATGTGTGAGTTAGCGTTAATTAAAACTAATGCGGAAAAACAAAAACAGGCGAACAGTCTGGAAGCTGAAAAAATGATTCGTGCATTAGAAAATCTTGATCCGCAGGCAACTGCATCTTCTAATCAGACTCGAATTCAAAAGCAGAATACTGAACGAACCCGATTGCTATCGGCATTAATTCCTGTTGCCGTTCCAACGTATGACGTCGCTTCCTTTCATTTACCGTCGCCAAAACCCTTTAAAGTGACGAGTGCCTCTTCCGGATTCGTGAGTGCGGGTTCTGTTGTCGGTGGCGTGATCGCTTTTTTTGCGCTAGCCAGTAATCCGATCGGTTGGGGTGTCGGGTTACTGTGTGCCGGTGTGATGTTTGGGATAACAGCCCGAGTGTGTCATGTCAAAGCCAAAAATCGACAAAACAAAATCAATTTATTAAAGAACAGAAGTCCTGCCCTTCAACGCGATTTTAATGAAAGAAATGACCGTTTAAAATGCCTGTCGTCTCCGCCTGCCACTGAAGAAATGCGGCACCTGATGATGGAATATGGGATCAGGGTGGATGCCACACAACCGAGTCAGATAGAAGATCCTGCTGTTTTGCAGTGTGCGGTCGTAGGCGTCACTCGCAAATTGCCATTATTTTTAGATACAAAAAATAGAAATCTTTTTTTTAGACATTCCAGAAAAGAGGGTGGTTTTGATCATGTGCCTGTTACGGACGATGGGGTTAAATTCAATCAAAATATTCAACGCGCACGGTTGGGTAAATAAGTCTAAGCAATACCCCTAGGTAATAGATGGCGTTGTTGCGTAAATCACTTTTTATGCTACATCGTCATTGCGAGGAGCGTTTTGTGCGACGTGGCAATCCAGAATGCGGCCAT
>CAZEEF010000172.1:0-4133 GCA_964511095.1 uncultured Coxiellaceae bacterium
GGCGGCAAAATTCCGCAAGGTGTTTTGTTAGTCGGTCCGCCAGGTACCGGTAAAACATTATTGGCGAAAGCGGTTGCGGGTGAAGCGAAAGTCCCTTTCTTCACAATTTCAGGTTCTGACTTTGTGGAAATGTTTGTCGGTGTGGGTGCCTCGCGTGTGCGAGACATGTTCGAGCAAGCCAAAAAACAGGCGCCTTGTATTATTTTTATCGATGAAATTGATGCCGTGGGTCGTCATCGCGGTGCGGGTTTAGGCGGTGGGCATGATGAACGGGAACAAACACTCAATCAATTATTGGTTGAGATGGATGGATTCCAGGGTAACGAGGGTGTTATCGTCATTGCTGCTACCAACCGGCCGGATGTCTTAGATAATGCATTATTACGCCCAGGCCGTTTTGATCGTCAAGTGGTGGTGGGTCTTCCGGATGTGCGCGGTCGTGAACAAATCATCAAAGTTCACATGCGTAAAGTGCCGTTGGCCAATGATGTCGATGCGGGTGTGATTGCACGGGGTACCCCCGGATTTTCGGGTGCTGATCTTGCCAATATTGTGAATGAGGCTGCTTTGTTTGCTGCTCGCGGTAATAAACGCAACGTCGGCATGGATGAATTTGAAAAAGCGAAAGACAAAGTGATTATGGGAGCAGAGCGCCGCTCGATGGTCATGTCAGAGTCCGAGAAAAAATTAACAGCTTATCATGAAGCAGGCCATGCCATTGTGGGGCTGTTAGTGCCTGAACATGACCCTGTTCATAAAGTCACTATCATTCCACGCGGTCGCGCACTGGGTGTCACTATGTTTTTACCGGAAGGCGACAAATACAGTTACAGTAAAGAACATCTGGAAAGCAAAATATCCAGCCTGTTTGGCGGACGTATTGCAGAACTTATTATTTTTGGACCAAGCAAAGTCACCACCGGTGCGTCCAATGATATTCAAAAGGCGACTGAGCTGGCTCGCAATATGGTCACGAAATGGGGACTTTCTGATAAATTGGGTCCATTGACATTCGGTGATGATGAAAAAGAAGTGTTCCTCGGCCATGCGGTGGCGCGCCATAAAGAAATTTCGGAAAGTACATCCGGTATTATTGATCAAGAAGTGCATACGATTATTGATCGTAATTACAAACGTGCAGAACAGATTTTGAGAAATAATCTTGAAACATTACATACCATGTCTGAAGCACTTATTAAATATGAAACCATCGGCCTTGATCAAATTCAGGATATTATGGCGGGTCGTCCCGTGAGAGAAGTTTCTTCATGGCGTGGCGATAGCAGTCTTGAAAGTCAAGGTACGACAGTTGGACCGGAAATGGAATCCCAGGATAGCAATGCGACGAAACAAAATGATGATGGAATCCGCTCAGTACATGAAGAGTAATAGCGAAAAAGCGTCTCTTCACAACCAAAAGCGTAAATATTTTGGAACAGATGGTATACGCGGTCGTGTCGGCGTTTGGCCGATTACGCCCGATTTTATTTTAAAACTCGGGTGGGCCGTCGGCAAGGTATTAGCCCGTCAAGGTTCCGGTAAAGTATTAATCGGCAAAGATACCCGCATTTCAGGTTACATGTTTGAATCCGCATTAGAAGCCGGTTTAGCGGCAGCGGGTGTGGACATACATTTATTGGGTCCCATGCCAACGCCTGCGATTGCTTATTTAACTCGAACCTTGCGCGCACAAGCGGGCATTGTCATCAGTGCGTCACACAATCCTTATTATGATAACGGCATTAAATTTTTTTCAGCGCAAGGGACTAAATTACCGGATGAAGTAGAAATTGCGATTGAAGAACAGTTTGAACAACCGATGACGACGGTGGATTCGGCGGAACTCGGCAAAGCTATTCGTATTGTGGATGCACCGGGTCGATACATTGAATTTTGTAAAAGTACGGTTGCATCGGATATTACATTTCAAGGCTTAAAAATCGTTGTCGATTGTGCAAACGGTGCTGCGTATCACATTGCACCCAATGTTTTTCAGGAATTGGGTGCGGAAGTGATCCAGATCGGCACGGAGCCGAATGGTTTAAATATCAATTTCGAATGCGGCGCGACAGCGACCGATGTGTTGAAGCAACAAGTGTTACATGAAAAAGCTGACGCAGGTCTTGCTTTGGATGGCGATTCTGATCGTTTGATCATGGTTGATCACGAAGGTACTGTGTTAGATGGCGATGAGCTACTCTACATTATCACAAAACACCGTTACGAATTGGGTACGATGAAAGGCGGTGTGGTTGGAACAGTCATGTCCAATCTCGGTTTTGAACGAGCCATTCAAGCCATGGGAATCGAGTTTCTCCGTGTGCCAGTCGGCGATCGTCACATTATGAGTGAATTACAAAAACGGCAATGGAATTTAGGCGGTGAACCGTCTGGCCATATTATTTGTTCGGATGCGATTACGACGGGTGATGGCATTATTACGGCGTTGCAAATTTTGTCGACGATGCGACATAAAAAACAAACCTTGGCTGAATTGAGACAAGGTCTGCATCGTTATCCACAACGATTGATTAATGTAAAAGTGAAAGAAATCATTGATCCCCACCAAAATGCAAACATTACAACCGCTGTACATGAGGCAGAAAGTGAATTAGGTCAAATGGGCCGAGTGTTATTACGTCCTTCTGGCACGGAACCCGTGATTCGCGTGATGGTAGAAGGTGAAAATGAAAAACAGGTCAAAACACTCGCTGAGCGAATTGCGAGTGTTGTAAAAAAAGAGTTTGCTTAATGAACCTGACGGAAGGCATGCGTAAAAATCTCACTCAATTTATCGTAGCCTTTGCCATTTTCATGGAAGCAATCGATTCAACGATCATCAATACAGCTATTCCCCGCATGGCTGATAGTTTACAAGTTCATCCTATCGATCTTAAATTAGCGTTAATCAGTTATCTGGTGACGCTTGCTATATTTATTCCTATCAGCGGCTGGATGGCCGATAAATATGGCGTCAAAAAAGTATTTATCAGTGCCATTCTCATTTTTACCGTGAGTTCATTTTGGTGCGGCATGACCAACAATTTAGTCCAACTCATCATCGCTCGTTGTATACAAGGGTTAGGCGGCTCATTTGCGGTACCCATTGGACGTCTCATTATGTTGCGTACATTCGGGCGTCGTGAGCTGGTGAATAAAATGAGTGTTGTCATCATGGTGGCTGCCGTCGGAATGATGCTGGGTCCTTTGTTAGGCGGCATTATCACGCAGCATTTTAGCTGGCGCTGGATTTTTTGGATCAATATTCCTGTGGGCATTTTCAATGCATTGCTGGCGTATTTTTTCTTAATCGAAAGTCAGCCCAAACCGATGCATCGACTCGACAAAAAAGGTTTTATTTATTTTGGCCTTGGATTAGCCGCGATCACAGTCGGTATGAGTTTATTAAGTGAATCCGAAATAAAAGCCACATTAGCCTTTGGCGTGATTGCCGCCGCCATTTTATTATTTATAGGCTATTTCATGCATTCCCATCATCAACCGTATCCGATTGTCAGAATTGGATTATTTCGTATTCGGACATTTCGCATATCGGTTATTGCGAATATTATATCGCGTGTCGGTTTTGGCGGTGTTCCTTTTTTATTACCGTTATTGTTACAAATTATTTTAGGTTACTCACCACAAGTCTCCGGATTTTTACTGGCGCCAACGGCGATTGGTGTATTTATCATGAAACCGTTTAGCGTTTTTTTTCTGCGACAGATAGGCTATAAAAAATTATTGATTTTCAATACATTTCTGGTAGCCAGTGTTTTGTGGATTTTTTCTTCAGTCAATCATGACACATCCAAATTTGTGATTATGTTCATGACATTTATTTACGGTTTTTTAATTGCATTACAATTCAGCGGCATGAATTCGCTTGCGTATGCCAAAATTAACGCCGATGATTTAAGCGCTGCCACGAGCATCATGAGCACCATCCAACAGTTAACACAAAGTTTTGGCATTGCGATTGCCGCCTTGTTTCTCCGATTTTTTATTCCTTATTTTTCACCGAATCACGCACTCGTCCTGCAGGCTTTTCATTGGACATTTGTCGCAATGAGTTTTATGACATTTTTGTCAGTATTGATTTTTTTACATTTAAAACCGCAGGATGGGCGAGA
>CAZEEF010000173.1:0-4130 GCA_964511095.1 uncultured Coxiellaceae bacterium
ACCTGTGCCATTTACAAAAACTGGCGATGGAGAGCCTCCTATCGCAGGGCCTCTGATAGAACCACCTATAGCTGAACCACCGATAGAACCCCCTATGGCGGAACCAGACAGTGAAGCACTTCCAGAGAGCACAGCACCTAAAGACACTGACACAGAAGCCAAACCATTGGTCTTGAATAATGAAAATAAAGAAATTCCATCCGTTGCGACACATCAGGCGGTATTATTTCCGGCATCCCCTAAACGAAAAGTGCCTGCAGATATTGATCCAACGTTAGCAGAGGAAGCCAATTCATCGTTAGAAAATCCGGCAGAAAAAGAGAAAGAATTATTCGAGAAAAATAACGCTCCTGCTGTTGCAGAACAACCAAAACAAAAATCACCGTAAACGCTTCCGCCTTGAATTACAAAAAGGTAAGCTTGCTCAGGTAAAGTGACTCGTCTAACATTCATCCCGACATCAAATCCACACGCTCCCACGTTTGCGATCGTCCAAACAGTGGGAACCCCGTCCATACGTTATCATCTGTAAACTTAGTTTACAACATTAATACCTTGGAGTTATAATTAATATATTGGAGATTGCCATGCGGCAAGACAAAAAACCCACGAAGAAAAATGATAGTGAATTGTGGAAATTGATAAATGAAAAAATTTCGTCTATGGATTACTTGTTTGTAGCACATGCAAAAGATCGACTAAAAACTCGAGAGATTCTTGATATTGATGTTCTCGATATTTTAGAAAACAAAACAGGTCGCAATAGAAAAAGAAACAAAAGAAAAGACACATATCATTCCAACCGTCCCGACTGGAATTATTGTATTGAAGGTTTAGATATCAATCATAAAAAAATAAGAATTATTATTTCTTTTGATGAAAATTTAATACTAGTCATTACTGTTATACGTTTAAATAATGCGGAGTAATTTTATGAAAAAGAAAATTTTAAAAAAATATATTTATGCAGGCCTAGGCTTTCCTATAACACTTTATAATGTTGAATTAGTCCAGTTTGAAGGAAAATTTCATCCAAAAATTGATGTTAGAAAAGTTGCTGATATCGCAATACTCTCTTTGGTTGATCAAAAATCCCGGTTTACAGGCAATCAAATTAAATTTATTCGAACCTATTTCTCAAAAAGCCTCAGAGAATTTTCTGTGATTGTCAATGAATCCCACATGGCAATTAATAAATGGGAAAAATTTAAAGATAAACCAACCAACATGGATATTAATATTGAAATTTTATTGCGTTTATATATTTTTGATCAAATTTCAATAAAATCTCCTCATGATAAAAAACAATTAGCAAATTTTTATCATCAATATCAAATTCTTAAAGAAATGTTCGCAACTCAGGCATTAAAAAATAAACCGGGTTCAAAAAAATCTGGTAAATTAATTGAAATGAGGATTTAAATGACAGTTTTCATCCCGACATCAAATCCACACGCTCCCACGTTTGCGATCGTCCAAACAGTGGGAACCCTACATAACCATGCACATACAATCGCTTACCCTGTTCCGTCAAACGCACCGTACATTGATAGGTTTTACCATTTTCAGGATCCAAAATATGACCATTCGTCCATTGTTTTTCGGCTAATTTTAATCCCGACATAATCACCATCCCAACAATGGGTTGATTATGTTTTTCGCCCTGGCAGGCGGTACAGATTTTATTTTGATGCTTATTCACCGGGAAAATTTTAATCACTTTGGCTGTCAACATTTGATTTGAATTTTGTGAAATTTGAACGATACTTTTCGGTTTGCCAGTCAGATCATCGATCGTTTTCCAATAGCCAACAGGTGAATTTCCCGTCAGACTCACTGATTTGTCCATTGAAAAACCCGCTGTCATCGAACCCATTAACAAAGTGGCAATGACTGCGAGTACTCTCTTTTTAATATGCATCGATTTTTCTCCTTAAAAATCCAATCGGATGATGACACCTTATCAAGCTTTGGACAATGCCGTAAATATCCTTTGTCTCACTTCTTCAACTGTACCCTCTCCGTCAATTCGAATATGAATCGGCGAATGGTCCGGTTCTTCTTTTGCCTGGTGAATATAATAATTGACCAATGGTTCTGTTTGTTGATGATAAACTGCCAAGCGTTTACGGATAGTGTCTTCCTGATCATCAGGACGCTGCACCAACGGTTCACCCGTTATATCATCCAGACCATTTATTTTAGGCGGGTTATGTTCCACATGATAGACACGACCGGAACCCGGATGCACGCGTCGACCGCTTAACCGTTTAATTAATTCAGCATCGGGTACTTTGATTTCAACGATATAATCCAGATGCACTTGATTTTCATGGAGTGCTTCGGCTTGAGGAATTGTACGGGGAAAACCATCCAGCAAAAAACCATTGATACAATCAGGCTCCAAGACACGCGCCTTCACCAAGGCAATCATAATATCGTCGGAAACCAGCTGGCCTTCATCCATAATTTGTTTGACTTGCCGGCCCAGCGAAGTGCCCGCGCTAATCGCTGCACGTAACATATCACCTGTTGAGATTTGTGCGATCTGATATCTTTCTTTGATAAATCCCGCTTGAGTTCCTTTACCCACTCCAGGGCACCCCAGTAAAACCAAACGCATCTATGACGTACTCCTCATCAAACTGCAGCAAATTTTTTTTATTTTATTAAACACGCTGAGGTTACGCTAGGACTTTTTAATGATAGATAAGGGAATGGCCTTGGAATCGTGAGTATATTCCTTCAACACATTCAAAGCCCTCTGGCTGCCCGTATCATTCCATAAATCATAGGCTTCCAACGGTAAAAGATCCGGATATTGTTGGGTATAATGACGAATCGATTGAAGTATATCCATTAATGGCACAAACTCCATACTCAAATGATTGTATAAATCATTGTTTTTCCTAGAAATTCTAAAATAGGCGGCTTGCCCGAGTTTGACAAAATAGCTGACCTGTACCAATCGTTTTTTAGCAATATGAGGAAATAATCCGCTAAATAATAGGCATTTATCGCCCACATCACGCAATAACATCTCGCGCTGAATCGGGTTTCTATCCAGGCTTTGTAAAAATTCTGTCGCGATGATATTTTTGATAAATTCGGGTTTATTGATATAACGCATCAGTAAAAAAACTAAATAAGATTCAAGCTCTTCTTTGAGCATGACAGAACAGGCTTGCTCTGCTTGAAGGACAATTTCATGCCATAATGCAGTCGGCGTGTCATGCGTCATGATACTCATCAGAAACTCTCCTATAAAAAATAGGTTTCCTGTTACTTATAGTATAGAATACGAATAAAATTATGTTGTTAAATATAATGATTGACAATTCGAGTTTGCCATGATTAACGCCTTTATTTCAGATCTGCATTTGGAAGAAAGTAATCCGCATGTTGTTGATATTTTTATAAAATTTTTAAATGAATGCACAAAAAACGCATCAGCCCTTTATATCTTGGGTGATTTTTTTGAAGTCTGGATTGGGGATGATGATCTCACACCCTTCAATCGCAAGATTATCGATGCCTTGGCTAAAGCGACACAAAATGGGTTATCCATTTATTTTATGCATGGCAATCGTGATTTTTTGATTGGAAAAAAATTTTTAAAAATGACTGGGTGTCAACTATTGCCGGATGAATTTGTCACGACTATTTTTGGTACGCCGACTTTATTAATGCATGGTGATACATTATGTACGGAAGATATTAAGTATTTAAAATTTCGAAAAAAATCACGAAGCAGATTATTTAAATTTTTTATTCAACTCTATTCTTTAAAAAAAAGACGTGCGATTGCGCAAAATTATCGTGAAAAAAGTAAGGCCCATACCAGTCAATCGCCCGACTCTATTATGGATGTGACACAGTCGGAAGTTCTACGCGTGATGAAAAAAAATCGGGTGTTACACCTGATTCATGGACATACTCATCGACCTGCAGTCCATCATTTTGAAATCGATGGACAGAAAGCCACACGAACCGTATTGAGCGCATGGCATACGGGCGGAAATGCATTGATTTGTTATGAAGACGGCAGGCAAGCGTTTGTTGATTTATGATTAACGTAAAAGATCAGGTGGGGTTGGTTGTTGTTATTTTTTGTGTGTGTGCTGTCACTT
>CAZEEF010000174.1:0-4111 GCA_964511095.1 uncultured Coxiellaceae bacterium
GCGATTCGTTTTTCCCTGGCATATTCTTTGTATTTGTAGACAGCAGCTGAAATCGCCGTGACAGCTAAGCCTGCCATAATCAAACCGGTTGTTATCGTGAAAGTAGCTAAAACAGGCGCCACAAGGGGAAACACAACAATGCCCAGCGTCGCTGCTAAACCCGCCGTGACGACAGCCCCCATTAACAAAGCTTTCCAATGATTTTTCACAAAGGTGGGAATTTTCTCCATGAAATCCACTGTGGCTTTTACTGCATTCTGAAATCGTTCTCCGATCTTCAATGGATGTTGCATTTCAGTTGCAATAATGCCTCTGGCCCATTCGCCCCAGGCAATCACCGTATACACCGGGGACGGAACCGGAAGATAGGTAGCTGCACCGATCACCATTTTTCCTACATTGATCCATACACCCCGAGCGTGTTGCTTTTCAGTTTCAAGGCGCGCAAAGCTTGTATCGCATAATTCATCCAGTGCGATTATTAAATTGTCTGGCACTTTATAAGTAGATTGTGCATTGAAATTTTTAATGGCCGCTTGAAAAAAATCATTATAACTATTCAATTCCTCTTGCGTTTCTGCTGCTTGAATTTGTGTAAACAGATAACGAAATAGATGGAAAAAATCTTTTTCAAAACGATTCTCCGCCAGAAAGTCGAGAGAATTTAATTCTGCAATAATGTCGTTTATTAGTTTAAGCTTGCGGTTATCGACTCTTTCGAAAAAATTTTTTGCTAAAAAATGAATCTCATGATTGAACACACTGCCAAGATCACCGTGCACATATCGACCCTGAAGGTAAATGATAAATGCGTCATCATCCAGCGCGGCTATCTGAAAATCCCTTAATTTAGTCGTCCCCAAGTCTTCTCGAGTCTTCATAAATGTCAGGAACAATCATAAGTGATTGTTTATTTATTCATTATAGCAGTTAAATGGTAGAGCAGAATTTGAAACGTTATTTTTTGAGTCTAATCATACATTAACTGATCCAATGCCGTCATTTCACCCCGGGCAGTGGATTGTGTGAGCTCATGGACGACATCGGTCAGACACAGCATGCGTAATATATTCGGGGTAATATCATCAAATACCACGCGTACCCCCAATGTGGAACCTTCGGCTTCTTCAAATGTCACGCCAATACCATAGCCTAAACAGAGTGAACATAATTGATCAGCCCTTCTGGCAATCGCCGGTAAAAGACCCGTTGGCGCGAAAACTTCTTCGATAGTCATGGGTCTGCCATTCAAACTAAATCGTGCACCCATGATTTTTACGACTTTACAAATTTGTTGAGACATATCCACGCGTCATCTCCTCCACCACGGTTGAGCGATTTTACGCGGACCGGCAATATAGGCTCGGAGCCAGCGTAAAAAAACAGCTACAGAAAATCCATAGCGTTCAAGGCCTGCGAAAAAAAGTGTTGTCAGGACAGCCAAAATAAATGTCCAGAGTCGGATGTGAAATAATAAAACCAGCAAAGGAAAACATGCCCTGAAATCAACAATCCATAATCTGACATTTCTTGCTGAATCACGCCAATGAGCCATCGACATATCCTCATTCCAATGTTTACTCTGAATTCGCGTTTTCTTGTTCTTTTCAGTATAGCCGAATTGCAGCTTGACTGACATCACCATTCTTGCTTCAATCTTTCGAAGGCGGTCTTTAAATAAGGAATTTTATTTTTTATGAAAAACAGGCTAGCTATTGTGGCGTTGCCAATCTTATTAAGCGCTTGTACGACATCTACACCGCCGGCATCCGCTGAACTTGGCCATATGGATGCCTCTTTGTCTGAAGCATCTTATTCTGTCAGTCGGGCCATTTCGAGCCTATCTGAAACCGCTCAAGCTTCCCGGCCGCTGCCGCCATTGGATCCACCGCCTAACCCAGCCAGTTATGGCATGGCGGGCTTAACATCCATTGACTGGTCAGGGCCCGTTGAACCGTTACTCAACCAAATTGCCCGCGTGACGAATTATCGTTTGCGTGTTCTCGGTCGTGAACCGGCCATTCCGGTCCTGGTGACAATATACGATAAAAACACGATGATCGCTGATATCGTTCGCGATATTGGTTTTCAATGCGGACGACGGGCGACCGTGATAGTATTTCCTGACAGTCGGGTCATTGAATTGCGTTATGCAAAGAATTAGGGTTTGTACATGAAACAACATGCTCTTATTGCAATCATCACATTAAATCTGCTCACCGCATGCACACACTCACAAGCAAAAATTGACCCTACCAGCATGGATGACTTGCAAAACATGTCAGCCGATTCATCCGGCGTGCCGGGAGCGACCGAAGTCAGTCAAATTCGCTTGAAAGCCTTGCAAGACACCGCCATGAGTTTAGGTGCACAAGGCGGTCTCGCTTGGGCGTCACAAGAAATTAATAAACGAACAGAAAAAGATAAATGGTATCTGGAAACCATTTATAATTTTAACGGTATGATGTTAAGTCACGGCGTTATTCCACCGGTCCTCGAAGAAGGGAATAACAGTTTAAATTTAGCTGATCCCAGTACCATTCGTATTGCTGATAAAACCTATCAGATTGTGCAGCAGGCGCGTTTTGCCACCACACCGCCGAATTGGCGTGAATATATCTGGCTGCCTTACAATAAACCTGAAATCCCCAATAAAGTTTTATTACCGCGTACGAGTGATGAAAGAGAGTTGTGGCGTAAAAGTGTTAAAATCGGCTGGGAAAAAGGCATTGAGCAGGCTTACAGTATTTTCCAGCAAGATCTTGCCCGCCTGAAACGGGATTACAATGGCATGATTTTATATCGTAAATTATTGCAAGAAAACATGGTGAGCGCGCCTTATGTCTCCAAAACAGAATTGGGCGTAACAGGTGATGGATCAGATATGCGCATTAATGATCAAGTATTACGTATTACTGAGCTTCCCAAACTACAAACTGACAGCAGAGGCTGGAAAGCCATCGTGGTAAAAGAAAATGACTACTGAATTTTTGTTTCCTCAAGAACCGATTCGTCTATCGATTGAAGCGGTGAATGAAATTTTAATGTATTGCGTAAAATTAGGCGCATCGGATATCACTTTCCAAACCAGTGAGCCGATATTTGCGGAAATTTATGGGCGCCTTCGAAAAGTCACGCGCCGCAAATTATCCAATACAGAATTGGGTGAAATCATTAATGCGATGTATGGTCCCAATGCGATCGCACAAATCATGGCAGGGAAAGATATTGATACGCATTATGAAATCCGTCCCAATCGGTCAGACCGTTTTCGTTTTCGTATCAATGGCACAGGTTGTCAAGTGGAGGGTCATGATGGTGTACAAATTACAGCACGAACCATTCCGAGTGACCCGCCTAAATTAGCCAGCATGGATTTACCCCAGACGATTCTGGATGCCATTGAACCGGAACAAGGCGTTGTCTATGTCACGGGTGCAACCGGTTCTGGTAAAAGTACTTTATTGGCGGCGATTATTCGCGATATCACAGAAAATGCTGACAGCAACCGTAAAGTACTCACCTACGAAGCACCGATTGAATTTGTGTATGACAGCGTGGAAAAAATCTCCAGTATTGTCAGCCAATCGGAAATTCCGCGTCATTTACCGAGCTTTGCAGCCGGTGTGCGTAATGCGTTACGTCGCAAACCGCGTTTAATTTTGGTGGGTGAAGCGCGCGATGCCGAAACGATCAGTGCGGTCATGGAAGCTGCCATGACGGGACATCCGGTTTATACGACGTTACACAGTAATAGCGTAGCAGAAACCTTGCGCCGACTCGTCATTACCTTTCCCCCCGAAGAACGTCAAGGACGCACTGTCGACATCATCGAAACCATTCGTCTGGTGATCTCACAGCGGCTCGTTCCAACGATCGATGGCAAGCGGGTTGCCTTGCGAGAGTATCTGGTATTTGACGACAAAATCCGGGATATTTTATTGGAAATCAATCCTGATGAGGTGACTGCAAAAGTGCGTCAATTGGTCAAAGAATTTGGCAACCCGATTGTCGTGGATGCCAAAGAAAAATTCGATGCGGGATTAATTACTGAACGGCAATATAATGTGATTGCAGAGCAAGGCGTGCGGGAAGATAAGGATGCGGGTAT
>CAZEEF010000175.1:0-4011 GCA_964511095.1 uncultured Coxiellaceae bacterium
ATCTGATTCTGTTTTGAAATTAGGGGTGGGTTAAGCACAAAATATTTTATTAAATCGATCCCCACCTTGGTGGGGATGACAAACTATAGAATTATTTCTTAATCCACAATTCCATAAATTCATTCACGGGCATATTTTCTAATTTTGGCTGATTTAAAAATAATGCAACCATTTCGGTTGTTTTTTCTTTTGGAAATAGTGTTGCGAAACTGTTTTCGAATTTCTTGATGAGTAATGGAATTGCATCTTCACGCCGTCGTTTGTGGCCAATAGGGTAATCTATTTGAATTTTTTTGGTATGAGTGCCATCTTTAAAATAAATTTGTATGGCATTCGCGATCGAACGTTTTTCGGGATCCAGGTAATCTTTGCTGAATTCGGGATCTTCAACAACTTGCATTTTATCGCGTAATTGATCAATGCGTGGATCATTTGCAAATGCATCCCCATAAAATTCCGCTTTTAAATTTCCAAATAATAATCCAATAGCGACCATATATTGTAAACAATGATCACGATCGGCATAGTTATATAAGGGACCCGTTTTGCTAATGATACGCACGGCGGAATCTTGTGTGGTTAAGATAATTTTTTCAATCTCGTCGAGACGATGGACGACTTTTTCATGCAATGCTATCGCGCATTCCACCGCCGTTTGCGCGTGAAATTCAGCCGGGAATGAAATTTTAAAAAGAATATTTTCCATCACATAAGCATCAAGCTTCCGCGGCAAACGAAATGATTTTCCTTTAAACATCACATCATAAAATCCCCATGTTTTGGCCGTTAAAGCACTGGGATAACCCATTTCACCCTGATTGACGAGCCAGGCCAGACGAACTGCACGACTGGTCGCATCACCCGCCGCCCACGATTTTCTCGAACCGGTATTGGGCGCATGACGGTACGTTCGTAAACTTTGACCATCCAGCCAAGCGTGTGAAACAGCATTGATGATATCGTCGTGACTGCCGCCCAGTAGTTGCATGGTCACAGCAGCGGATGCGACTTTGACCAAGACGACATGATCAAGACCGACCCGATTAAAACTGTTTTCGAGGGCGAGAATCCCCTGAATTTCATAGGCTTTAATCATGGCGGTTAATACATCACGCATCACAAGCGGTGATTTTTGTTCAGCGATATTTTTCCGGCTGAGATAATCGCTCACAGCGAGAATAGCACCTAAATTATCTGACGGATGTCCCCATTCAGCCGCTAACCAAGTGTCATTAAAATCCAGCCAGCGGATGAGGCTGCCAATATTAAAAGCGGCTAAAATGGGATCGAGTTCGTAATGTGTTCCCGGCACGCGGGCGCCATGCGGTACGGTTGTGCCAGGTACGATAGGCCCTAGCAGTTTAGTACATTCAGGATAAGCCATGGCCAGAAATGCACAGCTTAACGAATCCATTAAACAATAACGCGCCGTTGAATAAGCCAGCGCACTATCGACAGTATGATTTGTTATATAATCGGCAAGCAGCGTGAATTCTTGATCAGGAGCAGGTCGTTCATTGATATCGGCTATGTGATCTACCATTTTTTATTTACCTCATTCGCTGACAGGCGCGTAATGGCGCGGTTCTGGACCGACATAATGACCTTCGGGACGAATCAGGCGATTGTCATTGCGCAGTTCGATAATATGCGCGCTCCAGCCAGATAAACGCGACATAACGAAAATAGGCGTGAACATGGGAGTTGGAATACCACTAAAATGGTAAGCCGTGGCACTATAAAAATCTAAATTGGGAAATAAACGTTTTTCATCCCACATGACTTGTTCAATGCGTTCTGAAATAGGATAGAGATACCCATCAGCTGCCTGTTCAGATAATTTTTTGGACCATTCTTTGATGATGTCTGAGCGTGGATCAGAGATTTTATAAACACGATGTCCAAATCCCATGATTTTGCTTTTATTAGCTAACAGGGTGTGTATGCCGCGTTCTGCCTCATCCGGATTTTTAAAATGCGAAATTAAATCCATGGCGGCTTCATTCGCTCCGCCATGAAGAGGACCGCGTAACGTACCAATACCGGAAACAATAGCCGAATAAAAGTCAGATTGTGTCGATGTGGTTACGCGTGCAGCAAAAGTGGACGCATTAAATTCGTGTTCAGCATAGAGAATCAATGAAACATCCAATGCACGTGCGTGCATTTCATCCGGTTTGGCATCGTGTAATAAATGAAGAAAGTGTCCTGCAATCGAATATTCATCGGATATTGTTTTAATGCGTTTTCCCGTACGATGAAATTGATACCAATACAGTAACATACCGGGGGTACTTGCAATTAATCTGTCTGCAACATCACATTGTCCATATTGTTTCGATTCCGGTTCAAGCGTTCCCAACATGGAGCAACCGGTGCGTAATACATCCATTGGATGTGTTTTAGCAGGTATTGTTTCCAATACTAATTTTAATGGATCAGGTAATTCACGCAGCATCATGAGTTTTTCACGATAAGCCTGTAATTCTTTTGGAGTGGGAAGATCACCATAAATCAGTAAGTAAGCCACTTCTTCAAATGTGCTATGGGCAGCCAAATCATGAATATCATAACCACGGTACGTTAAACCGACACCTTCTTTGCCAACCGTACTAATGGCGGTATCACCTACAATAATACCGGCCAGGCCTCCAGTTTTTTGAGTCATTTGTGTTTTTCCTTTGTAAAAAGTTCATCCAATTTTTTTTCATATGAGTGATAATTGAGAAAGTGATAGAGCTCTTCTCGGGTTTGCATTTCGGAAAGCGTATTTTTTTGTGTACCTGATTGACGAATAGTCTGGTAGACGTTCAGTGCAGCCTTATTCATCGCACGGAATGCGCTGAGTGGATAGAGTATTAAACGAATCCCTGCATTTTTTAATTCATCGACTGTCAATAAAGGCGTTACCCCGAATTCTGTCATATTGGCTAAAACAGGTACGCTGCATTGTTTTGTCAGGGCTTGATAGTGGGAAAGTTCCTGTGCGCCTTCAAAGAATATCATGTCGGCACCGGCTTCGACATATTGCAGGACACGATCGATTGAGGCGGATAATCCTTCAGAGGCGAGTGCATCGGTTCGAGCCATGATCACAAAATCAGGATCTGTTTTGGCATCCACAGCGGCTTTGATTCGATCGGTCATTTCTGTCGTATCCACTAATGCTTTTCCGGGTCGATGACCGCAGCGTTTGTTTTGGACTTGATCTTCAATATGAACAGCTGCAACGCCTGTTTTGATCATTTCACGAATGGTTCGTGCAATGTTGAATGCACTTCCCCAACCGGTATCAATATCCACTAACAGTGGCAAATCAACCGCGCTGGTAATACGGCGTGCATCTTCTAAAACATCATTCAGCGTGGTAATGCCTAGATCAGGTAATCCGTATGAAGCGTTTGCCACACCTGCACCGGATAAATAAAGCGCTCTATAGCCTGTATGCTTGGCTAATAGGGCAGAGTAAGCATTAATCGTACCGACAATTTGAAGCGGGTTTTCAATCAGCAGTGTATCGCGAAATCGTTTCCCTGGATTCATTGCGTGCCTCCTGCATAAAGTGAGACGATTTTCCGGATGATGGAGTGTTTTGTCAATGATAAATAAGAGTGAGTTCAACAATTCATTCTGTTTATCTACACAACTCAACTGTGTCATTCTCGCCTCGGCCTTTGCGGGGACGGGAAATGATATAGTTGTGTAGATACCTATGTAAAAACACACCGGCATGGGATTAAACGGCCACCCATTACGGTTTTGATTTTTGATAAAACAGAATTAACTGAGAGAGGAAAAAGGAAAAGGGCAAACACTAAAAAATTTGCCCTTGTCGACTTTGCAATTAAGCAAAGTGGTAGATTAAGCCAACCATGAATTGGTTGTCGGATGGTGAGTAGTTTGCATTTGCAACGCCAACGCCAGCGACTGTTACATGGTTGCTGAATGAACCATAGTTGGTATGGGTGTATTCAGTTCTAACGCTCCAGTTTGGATAGAATGTGCTTTCAA
>CAZEEF010000176.1:0-3868 GCA_964511095.1 uncultured Coxiellaceae bacterium
TTTTTTTTTGGCTCTTTTGTGCTTTCTGTTGTTTTTTTATCTTTCTTTTTTTTATTCTTCGACTCACCACAGTCAGCCCGCGGGACGACGTGGTAAGCGTTAATTGGTGGGCAAAACGCAGCGTGCCCACCATTCAACCATTTAATTAAACTCCACCGGCGGCGGCGCCAACACCTCACGCGTTCCATTCGTATCCATCGTACTCACCACCCCCGCTGCTTCCATATCTTCCATGATCCGCGCTGCACGGTTATAACCGATTTTTAATTTACGCTGCACCAGCGAAATCGAAGCACGACGCGATTCCGTCACCACTTTCAATGCTTCATCATACAATGGATCCATTTCACCACTGGCTTCGCCATCACCCGATCCGGTTGTATCAACCACACCTTCCGTCACTTCTTCCAAATACTCCGGCTTGCCATACGTTTGCCATGCCGCCACGACGCGATGCACTTCATCATCCGCCACAAAAGCCCCGTGCACACGCACTGGTAATCCCGTACCCGGCGGCAAATACAACATGTCACCATTTCCCAATAACTGTTCCGCGCCCTGCTGATCCAAAATCGTGCGTGAATCAATGCGTGATGAAACCTGAAACGCAATACGCGTTGGAATATTCGCTTTGATTAATCCTGTAATCACATCGACCGAAGGCCGTTGCGTCGCCAAAATTAAATGAATCCCGGCAGCCCGTGCTTTTTGTGCAATACGCGCAATTAAATCTTCCACTTTTTTGCCCACCACCATCATCATATCAGCTAATTCATCCATCACCACGACAATCGTCGGTAAGACGTCGAGGTTCACGGATGAATTGGCTTCCGACAACATCCAAGCCGGTGCCGGAATCGGGATGCCCTGACGAATCGCTTCCGTGATTTTTACATTGTAACCTGCCAGATTACGCACCCCCAATGACGCCATTAATTTATAACGGCGATCCATTTCCGCCACACACCAACGCAGCGCATTCGCCGCATCTTTCATATCAGTAATCACCGGTGTCAATAAATGCGGAATGCCTTCATAAATCGATAATTCCAGCATTTTAGGATCAATTAATATAAAACGTAATTGCTCGGGCGTGGCCTTGAATAACATACTTAACAACATGGCATTAATGCTAACGGATTTTCCCGAACCAGTCGTTCCTGCCACTAATAAATGCGGCATTTTGGCCAGATCAACAACCACTGGAAAACCGGCAATATCTTTCCCTAACACAAGACTGACTGGCGATTTGGATTGCACAAAGCGTTGCGATTCTAAAATATCGCGTAACCCGACGGTTTCACGGCATTCATTCGGTAATTCCAAACCAATCACCGATTTGCCCGGAATCACTTCTACCACACGCACGCTGGTAACGGATAAAGAACGCGCAATGTCTTTCGCCAATCCACTGATTTTGCTGACTTTGATACCGGGTGCCAATTCCAGTTCAAAACGGGTGATAATCGGACCGGGATGGACAGCAACGACTTTGACTTCCACACCAAAATCCATCAATCGCTGCTCAACCAGTGCAGACAATTCCTCGAAACTCACTTGATTGAACGCTTTTCCTTCAGACACCGTCACTGGATTTAATAACGTTAACGGCGGCAAACTCCCGGGTGTTAAAATCACCGACGAATCAAATTTGCTATCCGTCATTTTGGGTTTAGGCGCGCGTACTTCGACAATTTTGGGCGGTGCGAAGGATACAATCGGCTTGGAGTCCGCTAATTTGGGTTCAACGCGCGGCGTAATCACTTTTCGGATTTTGGTTTCCACTTTCGTGACAGGCATTTCGGGTGAAAGCGTATTCGTTGGATGCGTTTTCCAGAGCGCAGCGAACGCTACATTCACCCAGCGTGCAATGTAAAAACCAATCGCATCCGCCAATCCTAACCAGGAAAGCCCCGTGAATAATGTCATGCCACTCAAAAAGGTAGCCCATAAAAACAGGAATGCACCTGACACATTGAAAACATGAATGAGACCTCTGGCAATCAAATCGCCAATAATGCCGCCGGATGAGACAGGCAGCGATGCATTATGCCGAATACACAACACAGCCAGACCGCAATTACTGAATGCAATTAAAACAAAACCAATGGCTTTAAAAATGATGTCGCTTAACGCCGATACTTTTTGTTCAGTGCCCTTCCGAATGCCCGTCCAGGCGGCATAAACGATCATTATGGGTAATAAATAAGCGATATAACCAAACAATGAAAGAAAAATATCCGCAAAAAATCCGCCGGCACGACCGCCCCAATTAAGAACCTGATGCCCTGAACCGGTATTTGACCAGCCGGGATCAACCGCATGATAGGAACCAAAAGAAACAAATAAAAAAAGTGCAACCGCAATGGAAAGAATGAAAATTCCTTCTCGTAACCGATTTCCCATCTGAATCGCCAGTGGACGACGTTCAGGTTGTTTTTGTAATGCCTGCTTCAATGCCAACTCCCGTGTTTAATCCAAAGTTTTTTCTTTCTTTACTATACCATCCTGTCCTATCGCGATAAACTAGAGCGCTTCAGATTGTTGAATAAAGAGTAAATAAAAAGATGACAACACAACACCATCGTTTGATTATTTTAGGCTCAGGACCGGCCGGCTGGACGGCGGCTGTCTATGCAGCACGTGCGAATTTAAAACCGATCGTCATTACGGGACTCGAACCGGGCGGTCAATTGACAACAACAACCGATGTCGATAATTGGCCGGGTGATGTAGAGGGTTTACAGGGTCCTGATTTAATGGATCGCATGAAACGGCATGCAGAGCGTTTTAATACACACATTATTTCTGATCACATCTCTTCCGTTGATTTACAAAAACGTCCTTTTCTGCTGCACGGCAATGAAACCTATTCGTGTGATGCATTGATTATTGCAACGGGGGCAAGCGCAAAATATTTAGGTCTTCCGTCTGAAAAACAATTCATGGGCAAAGGCGTATCGGCCTGTGCGACCTGTGATGGATTTTTTTATCGCAATCAAAAAGTCGTTGTCGTGGGTGGCGGCAATACAGCTGTCGAAGAAGCACTGTATTTATCGAATATTGCAGCCCATGTGACAGTGATTCATCGTCGTGATAAATTCCGTTCTGAAAAAATTCTGATTGATAAATTAATGAAAAAAGTGGACGAAGGTAAAGTTCACATTGAATGGAATTGTGTCACTGAAGAAATTGTCGGCAATGAAACGGGTGTGACCGGTGTTCGTATTTATAATAAAGTCACGCATGAAAATAAACAGATTGAAGCAACCGGTGCTTTTATTGCCATCGGCCATACGCCCAATACGGGCATTTTTACTGATCAATTAGCGATGGAAAATGGTTATCTCAAAATTCAGGGCGGTTTTCAGGGCAATGCAACGGCAACCAGCATTGCGGGTGTATTTGCAGCGGGAGATGTGACAGATCAAATTTATCGCCAGGCCGTGACGTCGGCAGGTTCGGGCTGTATGGCTGCGTTGGATGCCGATAAATATCTGGATGGATTAAAACCAATTACTTGATCAACATTGCTTCTTTTTCATTTTTAAGGCATTATCTGCGGCTATTCGACTGAAAAAAATATAAGGGTTTTATGGCAAAAGAAGATCAAATTGAAATGGATGGTACGGTGACGGATGTGCTGCCAAATACGATGTTTCGCGTACAACTGGAAAATGGGCACGTTGTGATTGCGCATATTTCAGGCAAAATGCGTAAAAATTATATTCGAATTTTAAAAGGTGATAAAGTCACTGTGCAATTGACGCCTTATGATTTAACGAAAGGACGTATTAGTTTTCGAAGTCGGGACGGTAAAACGACTGAGAATAATCCTGGGAAGACGGAATAATTCAACTCGAGTCAT
>CAZEEF010000177.1:0-3813 GCA_964511095.1 uncultured Coxiellaceae bacterium
TCGAATAGGGTGCAAAATGAGAGATAGGAAGTCCTTTCATTTGTGCTTCACAAATCTTTTGCGAAAATGGAACGGTATGAATGGTATGGCGATTGATATTCTCAAATGATTGAAGCACCAAATTGTGAATTTCTTTTGTAAAACCTTGCGTCAATATCGAAGGAGAAAAAGCTTTTAATAACGCCATTATGACTTTTGTGGATACTTTAAATTCATCTTCCAAATGAGTAAGTAGTGTTTTTAAAGTCGACAATGTTTCAAAAGAAAATACACCTGAATCCAACGGAACAATTAATTGACCGCTTGCTGCAATGCTATTCATCATGAGTAAAGTAGAACCCGGTGGCGAATCAATTAGGATATAATCAAAATAAGATGCGATTTTATTTAATTTATTCTGCAAAATATGGATGGTATTGCGACCTTGCGATAATTTTTTTTCAATGAGTAATAAATCAATAGATGCAGGCGCTAAATAAATACCCGATAGGGTTTCTAAAATAATGTCTGGCAACGTAGTATGGCCTAACATCACTTCATACATTGAACTATCAATCGATGATAATTCAACACCTAAACCTGTCGTTGCATTGGCTTGAGGATCTAAATCAACGACTAATACACGATGACGTAATTTGGTTAACCATCCAGCGATATTAAGACAAGCCGTTGTTTTGCCGGTACCGCCTTTATGATGGACGAATGCAATCCTTTCTGCGATGGAAGGTTTCGTAATGGGACTTTTTGTGAACTGATTTCCTATCATTGCAATTCACCTTAAAGCATACTTCAATCCTGCCGAACTAAATCTAGTCTATCATACTATTTTTTTAACTGAAATGCCGCGTCGATTAGGTTGTTTTTTGAACAGGAAATTGAATTTGTAATTGTTTTTTTAACCGCGGTATGTCAAAGTCATTCATATAAAGGCTTTTTTGCATAACTGAATTTTGGACGATATACTCGCACGTTAGAGATTAGCCAATTATAGGGATTGTAGTTATGTATCGTGAATTCTACCAGTTAAAAGAAAATCCTTTTAATGTCACAGCAGATCCCGAACTATTCTATGCCAGTAAAAATCATAGCGATGCTATTTATAATCTCATTTATGGTATTGAGCAACGCAAAGGCATTCTTGTAATCACGGGAGAAGTAGGAGCTGGTAAGACTACACTTTGTCGAAGATTATTAAAGCAGGCACATAAAAATATCAAATTTGCCTTGATATTAAACCCGAGTTTTTCTGAAGTAGAATTATTACAAATCATTCTCCATGACTTAGGGATTCGTTACCGCGAAACAAATAAATTTGGATTGATTAATACCCTGAATAATTTTTTATTAAAAGAATCCAAAAAAGGAAGAAATGTTGTTCTGATTATCGATGAAGCACAAAATTTAAGTATCGCCCAGCTTGAACAAATTCGATTATTGTCTAATCTGGAAACGGAAAAGGAAAAGTTACTACAAATTGTTTTGATAGGACAACCAGAATTATACGAAAGAATTCAGTTATCTGAACTACGCCAGTTACGACAAAGAATAGCCGTTTATTTCCATCTGGAGCCTTTGGAAAAAGAGGATGTCAAAAGTTACATTCATCATCGCATCAATAAAACCATGTATCAGCCAGATTCCTTTCGAAATATTTTTTTTACCGAAGGCGCTATTAATTCCATTTTTCATTATTCAAAGGGATCGCCGCGTTCCATTAATATTTTATGTGATCGTGCATTGTTAGCAGGGTTTATTCAGGAAACATATTCGATTGATGAAAATATCATTCAGAGGTGCGCAAAGGAGGTGTTGTACTGTGAGCATCATTTATGACGCATTGCAAAAGACCCAACGATCACGCAAAAAAACCGTGCTAAAAAATCGCCCGGATATATTTGATATAGGTCTTTTGACCGTTATATTTGTATTGATTTTTATATGTTTGTTTGCCTATTTTCGTCCTGCTAAAGGCAATAAAATCAAAACAGCGGTTCCAACACATCCCCTGGCGACGCCTGAAGTCTCAAAGAACGCTGTCGTTGGAAAATCAGCACTACCCCAAATAAAAAATCAAATATCACATCATGATGATTCATTCGTATTTAATGGGGTGTATATCTCAGCTCAAAATAAAATCGCGCTGATTAATCAGCAAGAATATCATGTAGGTGATGTGGTAAATGGCTTGAAAATCATAGAAATTAACGCCAATTCTGTAAAGTTGCAAGATGATAAACGTACCCTGATCCTGGAATAAGGAATTTTATTATGAAAATGAATTTCTTAATTTTGTTATTGAGTTGTTTATTTTTAACCAGTTGCGGTGGATTTTGTACTAATTGCTGGCAAGATGTCGTCTACAAAAAACCTTGTGGCGCCTGTATAAAAGATCGTTGTAAAGAATATTGTGATAACTGTAAATTTAATGAAGCAACATGTCAAATTTGCAAAGAATGTGTCAGTACCAATCACTGTAATGAGAATTTTCACACTTTTTAAAAAATATTTTATTTCAATAAGATAGGTTATCCTCTCCCTGAATGTTTTTATTGGGTATATTTAAGCAAAAGATCCCCGATGACACATTCATAACATGATAAAATAAGATAAAAGCAGGTCTGTTTCGTTATTTCATTATGCTTATCTATACTGGGTTAAGGATGAAATATGGAAGACATTTCAATTAAGAATCAAGATAATGGAATGTTAAATGTATTGATTGCTGACGATGACGGACCCACGCGTATGCTATTGCGAGCAGCCGTTAAGCAATGGAAATATGATGTCATTGAGGCTCATGATGGTGAAGAAGTTTGGGAAATTATGCAGCTTCCAGATGCGCCACGACTTCTGATCCTCGATTGGATGATGCCTAAATTAAGCGGCCTTGAAGTAGCACAGCGTATTCGTCAAAAATCGTCTTTCCATCCTTACATTATCTTGCTCACCCAGGCGTCTGGGACTGAAAATGTTATTAAAGGACTTGAGGCGGGTGCAGATGAATTTCTGTCCAAGCCGTTTAATATGGCGGAACTAAAAAGTCGTCTTTCGGTAGGTGCAAAATTGATAAAAAATGAAAAAATAATGACGGAAGAACGACTTTTTTTTCAAACATACGTAAAAAATTTATCGATAATCGTATCTCAAGTGTTAACCATTTCTCAGCATCTTGATAGTTTTCTAAAAACACAAGAATCAAAAGAACCCTCCGATCAAATCCAAAAAATCCAAGAATTAAATAATGCGCTAAAAGATAAAATGTCAGAAATAAAAAATATGCAGAGTGAACCTGAGATAAAAGGCTCATTATGAACACACAAATACAAACGGAGCAATCAGGATATAATTTACTGTCAGTTATCATCCCGAGAATTTCGAGCGCAATCACTATCATAGTCGGTGTTTCTGTTTTTATTGGATGGATGTTTTTCTTTTGGATTCCAAAGGATTATTTGGTATTAGTGGCATCTATAAAACCCAATTCTGCAATATGTTTTATATTGGTGGGTTTTGCGCTTTGGATTCGTAATGATAAAAGTAATCGCTTTATGATTTCTATCGCTGAAATTGCCTCGGCGTTTGTTTTCCTTTTTTCGTTTTTAACATTGTTAGAATATTTTTTCAAAATCAATTTAGGGATCGATCAAAGTTTATTTAGTGATCCCAATATGGATATGGTTTCCTCAGTCTATCCCGGACGCATGTCACCTTTTATCGCTATGAATTTTGTGATAATTGGTCTTAGCCTGTTTTTTTTAGACAACAATGTGATTAGCTATCGAGTTCTACAACTATTTATCATTTTTGTTGTCA
>CAZEEF010000178.1:0-3805 GCA_964511095.1 uncultured Coxiellaceae bacterium
CCTCCTTCGGAGGCTCGCGATGACGAATTACGCAACAACGCCGCAATGACGGGCTAACCAGCTGATTAGACTGATGGGTAATGATATGTTCGGGATAGATCCCCGCCTTCGCGGGGATGACAGTGAACCTGTCAGAATTAAATAGAAAAGGTACTCGCTATCTCGTACACGAGTGCATTTTTTCACTCTAAAATCGCTTCCAATCCATAAACCAGATGATCTAATGCCATCACTTTTTTACAAGCCAGCAAAATCCCCGGCATAAAACACGACCGGTCTATTGTGTCATGTCGTATCGTCAATGTTTCCCCTACACCCCCAAAAATAATTTGTTGATGTGCAACCAATCCCGGTAAACGAATCGCATGAATGGGAATGTTTTGACAAGAAGCACCGCGTGCACCGGGAATGGTTTCTTGAGTGGTGTGAGTTTCTGTCACGGCGTTTAAAGTTTCTGACAACATTTCTGCCGTACGTATGGCTGTGCCAGAAGGACTATCCATTTTACGATCGTGATGCATTTCAATGATTTCGACGGCTGAAAAATAGGTGGCGATTTCCCTCGCGTGTTTCATCATTAAGACCGCGCCCAATGCAAAATTCGGCGCAATGATGCCGCCCAATTTTTGTTTCAGACAGTGTTGCTGCATTTTTTCGACCTGATTTTTTAATAAACCCGAAGTGCCGATCACAGGTCTGACGCCTTGTTCAATGATGATTTGGAGGTTTTGATAGACAGCGGTTGCATTCGTTAAATCGACAACAACATCCGCCTGATTTTTTTTAATTTCTTTTTGCAGATCATCCGATCGACCGGTTTGACCGACCAACTTCAGATCCGGGTCCCGATCGATTGCCTTGACACACAGTTGACCCATTTTTCCAGCGGCGCCGTTTACGATAACCCGAATTGTCATACAGTCTTCTCTCCTCGAATGGATATACAAAAAGTACTCGGTTTTCATATCATTTTCCAGCAGGATGAAAAAATAATTGCTGTATAAATCACTTTTTGAAACAATGCAGAAGATATACGTATATAAGTTTCGAGGTGTGGTCGAGTGATTGATGAGGATGGTTTCAGACATGGCATTGGTATTATTTTGGTGAATGCCAAGCGGCAGCTATTTTTAGCGAAACGTATTGGTAAACCCGCCTGGCAATTTCCACAAGGCGGTATGAAAGAAACAGAAACACCCGAAGAAGCGATGTACCGGGAACTCAAAGAAGAAATTGGACTGTTGCCAGAATCCGTGAAAATCTTGGCAAGCACAAAACGCTGGTTACGTTATCGATTGCCAAAAGGGTTGATTCGCCAGCATTCAAAACCGTTATGTATAGGTCAAAAACAAAAGTGGTTTTTGTTACGAATGGTCGGACAGGACGATCAGTTTAATTTGATTGGAACCGATAGTCCTGAATTTGATTCTTGGGCCTGGGTTTCTTATTGGTACCCGTTGACCCAAGTCGTGGCTTTTAAAAGACGCGTTTACAGCATGGCCATGAAAGAATTTGCTAGAATTGTATTATCAAGACGATTTTGGGAAGTGTAATGACAACGTCTTGGCATGGCAGAAAACTATTGGGGCATGAATATGCTGAAAACGCTGCGGCGGATTATTCAAGAGGTTTCAGACGCCGAAGACTTTAAAGATGCGCTGAATATCATGGTAAAGCGCATTGCTAAAGCGCTTGAAACCGAGGCATGCTCTATTTTTCTGCTCGATCGCCGCCATGGCGAATACGTTTTAGTAGCAACGAAAGGCTTGAATCCGGCAGCCGTCGGTAAAGTTCGAATTCCACTCAATCAAGGGTTAGTCGGATTTGTCGGCGAACGTGAGGAGCCGCTTAATACAGAAGATGCTTCGCAATATGCACATTTTTTGTCACGCCCCGAATTAAAAGAAGAAAAATATAAAGCTTTTTTGGGTGCGCCCATCATTTATCATCGGCAAGTACTCGGTGTTTTCATGGTTCAGCGTATCGAATCCAAGCGTTATGACGAATCACAAGAAGCCTTGTTAGTGACCGTCGCCACGCAGTTGGCAGCCGTGATTGCGCATGCGGAAGCCATTGGTGAAGTGGCAAGATTGTATGATGAACATGCCGTGAAAAGTGAACAAAATACGTATTCCGGTATACCGAGCGCGCCAGGTGTGGGTATTGGCACCGGTGTGGTAGTGTTTCCCATGCTGGATTTGATGGCTGTGCCTGATCGTGAACCGGAGGATATCGAGACAGAAATCCGCTTGTTGGAAGTCGCACTCGCAGCCGGTCGTGAAGATTTTCGTGTGTTAAGCGAACGGCTTTATCCTAATTTACCCTTGGAAGAACGCTCTCTTTTTGAAGTGTATCAACGCATGCTGGACACAACGGATTTGGGTGCTGAAATCGTGCATGAGATCCGTCGCGGTAATTGGGCACAAGGTGCGTTGCGTGAAGTGATACATGCGCATGTGACACGCCTGGAAAATCTGGATAATGCTTATTTGCGCGAACGTGCGGTCGATATCAAAGACTTGGGTCATCGTGTGTTGGCTTATTTACAGCGAAATGAACGGACCTTGCCGCAATACGCGGAACATTCCATTTTGATCGGTGAAGAATTAACAGCGGCCGATTTAGCGGAAGTACCGGAAGGGTGTCTGGCAGGTGTGGTTTCTGCTAAAGGTTCCAGCAGTTCGCATGTGGCGATATTAGCGCGTGCCATGGGTGTGCCGACCATTATGGGGGTTTCCGATATACCCATGTATGAAATGCAGAATAAAGATATTATTATCGATGGTTATTACGGCCAGATTTATCTATCACCGAATGCGACATTACGTGAAGAATTTCAAAAATTGGCATTGGAAGAGCATGAATTAACGGCATCGTTAGAAGCATTACGCGATGAAGCGGGACAAACAGCGGATGGCGAGCGTATTTCCTTGATGGTCAATATGGGATTGGGTGCGGATATTGGCTTATCACTGGCAGCGGGTGCTGAAGGGGTTGGTTTATATCGAACGGAAGCGCCATTTTTAGTACGTGACAGTTTTCCGACGAGTGAAGAACAGCGTGTGGTTTATCGGCAGTTATTGACATCGTTTGCACCGCGTCCTGTGACGATGCGTACATTGGATATTGGCGGTGACAAGGCATTGCCTTATTTTCCCCTGAAAGAAGAAAATCCCTTTTTGGGCTGGCGCGGTATTCGGATTACCCTGGATCATCCGGAAATATTATTAACGCAAGTGCGCGCCATGATGCGTGCTAGTCAGGATTTTCACAATTTACGTATTATGTTGCCGATGATCACGGATGTGAGTGAAGTGGATGAGGCGATGCGTTTATTGAAAAAAGCGTACGCCGATGTGTGTGAAGAAGGATACGATGTTCAAATGCCAGAGGTTGGCGTGATGATGGAAGTGCCTTCTGCTGTTTATCAAGCGCGTGCCATTGCCAAGCGCGTTGATTTTTTATCGGTCGGCAGTAATGATTTAACGCAATATCTGTTAGCAGTCGATCGCAATAATTCACGTGTAGCCAATTTATTCGATTCATTACATCCCGCTGTATTGCGCGCTTTAATGCAAGTCGTTGAAGGCGGTCACCAGGAAGGTAAGCATGTCAGTATTTGCGGCGAACTGGCCGGTGATCCTGCGGCTGTTTTATTGCTGGTGGCCATGGGATTTGATTCATTGAGTATGAGTGCTTCATCGTTGAGTCGAATGAAATGGGTGATTCGTCAGTTTACCAAAAAGAGAGCCTGTAAATTGCTGCAGGAAGTACTCTGTATGGAAAGTGCGGTGATGATTCGTTG
>CAZEEF010000179.1:0-3699 GCA_964511095.1 uncultured Coxiellaceae bacterium
TCCGCCGTGCAACCCGTCATCATCGTTTTCGGCTGATTGCGAGGCACTTGCACGCCAAACGTTTTGTTTCCCGCTACAAAAACCTGCGTTTGATAGTCAACATTCCCCGAATAAAGCGGTTGTTGCGTGATATAAATAAATGTTTGACTCCCATCAGTGTATTGAATGATCTGGTTTGGCTGGCCTAACTTCGCGATTAAATCATGACCTGACTGACCTCGAAAGTGACGGGTCGTTTGATCATAATAGTTGGTAGTTCCACACGAGGTGAGTAAAATAAACAGACTGGTCAGAATGGTGATGCGCATCCATGCACCCGATAGGTATAAAATTTAATGATAACGAATAAGTGAACTTGATGAAACTCGCATTTTGTCTTTTCAGATACTTTCCCTTTGGCGGATTACAGCGCGACTTTTTGCGCATTGCACACGAATGTCTTCGACGCGGTCATACGGTAGATGTCTATTCGATGAAATGGGAAGGATCGCCTGATCCGCTGCTGCCTCTCACGCTCATTCCTGCAAAAGGATGGCAAAACCACACACGCAGTCAATCATTCGTCAAACAATTACAGCCTTATTTACAACAAAACACTTATGATCTCATCATCGGTTTTAATAAAATGCCGGGACTCGATGTGTACTATGCTGCCGATACGTGTTATCAGGCAAAAGCACGGGAAAAGCACGGTATCTGGTATCGTTTCATGCCGCGCTATCGTCATTTGGCAGCCTATGAAAAATCCGTTTTTTCCGAAGCATCCCACACTGAAATCTTGTTGATTGCCAAAAAACAACAGCCGGAATTTATGCATTATTATGCGACCCCAAGAGAACGTTTTCATTTATTACCGCCCGGTATTGCGAAAGATCGCCTGGCGCCAGTCAATGCCACTGACATACGAAAAGCCTTACGTCAACAATGGTCTATTCGCGATGATGAATGGTTACTCTTACTCGTCGGTTCCGGTTTTAAAACCAAAGGACTGGATCGTATTTTATCTGGCATGGCATCCTTGCCCACTGATTTAAAAAAACGAACGCATTTATTTATTATTGGTAAAGATAATCCGACCCTCTTTCTGAAACAGGCCAAACAATTGGCTATTGATCAAAAGGTCACTTTTCTGGGAGGTCGGGACGATGTGCCCGCCTTTTTGCTGGCAGCAGATCTTTTGCTGCATCCCGCCTATTTTGAAAATACCGGTACCGTATTACTGGAAGCGATGGCGGCAGGGTTACCGGTACTCACGACGGACAGTTGCGGTTATGCCGATTACATTCAACAAGCCAAGGCTGGCATCGTATTATCCTCACCTTTTCGACAAAACGACTTTAATCAAACGTTACAAAAAATGTTATTATCAACCGAACGAACTGCCTGGCATGAAAATGGCCTGGCATTTGCAAAAACAGCGGATATTTACACGATGCCAGAACGCGCAGTGGATGTGATAGAATCGTTATATGCTAATTCTCGACCCTGAACTGAAATCCATTTTTTCACCAGAACAATCTCTATTTAAACAAATCATGGGATTACACGGGGAAGTGTTTCGCGAACTTGAAAATCGTCGTACACAACGCATCCTACTGCATCATCGCCCTTACTTTTTGAAACAGCATTTTGGCGTCGGCTGGAAAGAAATTTTTAAAAATCTATTTCAGTTACGATTACCCATCGTGAGCGCCCACAATGAATGGCAGGCGCTCAAGCGTTTACAAGCATTCCATATTCCGGTTCCCAAAATAGCGGGATATGGTTGCCGTGGTTTTAATCCCGCAACGCGACAATCTTTTTTATTGACGCATGAATTACCGCCGCATATTTCATTGGAAGATTTTTGCAAAGACTGGAAATCCAATCCCCCTGCTTTTCAATTAAAACAACAACTGATTAAAAAAGTCGCGTGGATTGCGCGAGTGATGCATGAAAATGGCATCAATCATCGTGATTTTTATATTTGTCATTTGTTGCTGGATGTAAACTCACTTCAATCGCATCAGACACCCGTATTATCCGTCATTGATTTGCACAGGGCACAGATACGTAAAAGGGTACCTGAACGCTGGATAATAAAAGATTTGGCTGGGTTATATTTTTCGAGCAAAGAAATTGGATTAACAGAGAGAGATTTGTTGCGTTTTATGAAAGAATATCGTAATAAATCATTAAAGTTAATCTTACGTCAGGAAAAACACTTTTGGCAGAGGATAAAAAAACGTGGTAATCAGTTATATCAACGACACACCCCATAAAACAGCAGAAGAAATGACCTGGAATAGATTACAGGGCATTCAACTGGCATCCGTTGTGCCATTTTTATTAACACTGACAGAACAAGATCCGCCTGTTTATTGTGAAAAAATCGTCCGCGTGATTCCAAAAAAACGGCTTGTTATTTTTGGTACGTGGAATGATCAACCTGTTGTGATTAAGTTATTTTATGATTCAGGCAGTGCGAAGCGGCATTACGAGCAGGAACGTGATGGCATTGAATCCTTGCTGTCATCCGGTGTACCTACACCGCGCATTCTGTTTCAGGGAACGCTTTTTAAAAAACACGCTTATGTTTTGGTCTTTGAACAATTGACAGAAGCGCATAGTTTAGATGATTTATGGCAGAAAAAATCCAGTCCGGAAGAATTGATGCCAATCCTGCATGGTGTGACGATCGAATTGGCGACGCAACATGTCCTGGGCATTTTGCAGCATGATTTGCACTTTAAAAATTTTCTGTTGAAAGGGAATCAAATTTATACCCTGGATGGGGGTAATATTGAATGTTTTCACGAATTATTGCCTAAAAAAACCAGTCTGGAACATCTCGCATTATTTTTTTCAGAATTGGGGGTAGGCACGGAATCCTTGCAGCAGGCGTTATTTCATAGTTATGCCCAATCGCGGGGTTGGATAATCAAACGCGCCGATACGAAATTTTTGTCCGCCTCGATAAAAAAATGGAATGAACAGCGCAAGAAAAATTATCAAGAAAAAATTCAACGTAATTGTTCGGCTTTTATCAGAATCAAAAAAACGTTATCCGTCGCCCTATGTGATCGTGATTATCTTTCAGCGAATTTTCAGCAATTTTTGGCTCATCCGGAAAAGGCTTTTTTGCATCCACAGCTTGAGGTATTAAAAGCAGGTCACTCTTCCACAGTGATTAAAACGCATATCGATGATAAACCCTTTGTGATTAAACGCTATAATATGAAAAACACATGGCACTGGATGCGTCGAACCTTGCGCAAAACTCGGGCTGCAGAATCCTGGAAACGGTCTAATACATTACGATTATTTGGTATTCATACACCAAAGCCTATCGCTTTTATTGAAAAACGCTTGCTGGGATTCAAGCATAAATCGTATTTTGTCATGGAATATATTCAGGGCCAAACGCTTGCCGACTATTTTGCAAATTATCAATCAGACGATGCGCATTTCGAAAAAATTGCAGCGCGTGTTGTGGCTTTATTAAAAAATATCACGGAAATGAAAATGAGTCATGGCGATTTGAAAGCGACGAATATTTTGATTGAAAATGATCAGCCTATCTTGCTCGATTTGGACGGCATGCGAGAATATAAAACACATAAAAAAGCGGATCGTGTTTATAAAAATGAAATAAAACGATTTATGAAAAATTGGAAGCATCAGCCGGAAGTGAGAGCATTATTTGAGAGGTTGTTGTAG
>CAZEEF010000180.1:0-3653 GCA_964511095.1 uncultured Coxiellaceae bacterium
TTAGTGATTGAATAGTATCTACAACATCTTGATCACTAAATCCTAATTCATACTGGCCTTGCATAGCTGAAAAGGTCATATTTAGTTTTTCAGTCGTATTAAAGGCTGATTTAATTGTTTCTAAGTTATATTTTGCTTTTTCTGTTTCTTTCATAGATAGTATTAACCTTAAAGGTTAGATTGTCAAGTAGTTAAAATACAGCTAGTCATTTGATTTATATAGCATTTAAATAAGTCATAAAATTGAATTGGTAAAACAGAAATTTCAAATTTTCACGATGGTTTGAATATTTTTGTCCTAGGTTTAAGAGCGGCTAAGGCTAAAAAAATTCTTTTGATTTTTTGATATCACTGACATCTAACCCAATGTGATCTAGCATTTTATTTGTTCTGGTTAAAGCTGTTAATTTGGCGGAGAGGGTGGGATTCGAACCCACGTGGAGGCTCACGCCCCCCATCCGATTTCGAGTCGGTGCCGTTATGGCCACTTCGGTACCTCTCCCAGGAAGAAGCGCCCAAATTATATGTCGGGCGCGCATGAGATGCCAGAAAAGATTATAGTCCAGGCGGCATTAAACTGATTTCTTGGGTGCCAGTGGGATAATATCTGTTTGATACAGGATAAGCTTCATGAATCGTTGAAGAAGACAGGCCCGGTGGAATTTGTAAAGGCGGAATGCTGCGCGCTTTTAGATACTCGGTACTCCGATCCTGAATAATACCTTTATTGCCATAAATATGAGCACAACCGGACACTAGCAATAACAGTGCGACTGGAATTAATTTTTTTACGTATTGTTGCATAACAAAAAACCTTATAGTGATATCAAGCCACCCCGGCTGCCTGCATGGCATCTTTCAACTCAGAGTGAAACTTTGGATCCAAAGACAGCAATGGTAAACGTATTCCGGGCGGAATCAAGCCCATTTGATGCAAAACCCATTTGGCAGGAATAGGATTGGCTTCTAAAAAGAGTTTTTTGTGTAATGGCATCAATTCATTATTGACTTGAGTGGCCTGTGTGATATCACCTTCCAGTGCCGCTTTGCACATTTGATACATTTTATGCGGGGCCACATTGGCTGTCACTGAAATGACGCCAATTGCGCCTTCACGCATCGAATCCAAGGCAGACACATCGTCTCCGCTGTAAATTGCAAATTGTTTTCCACAACGTTTATAAATTTCAGCGGTGCGCAGCGCTTTGCCTGTTGCTTCTTTAATGCCAATAATAGTCGGGAAAGCTGTTAATCGTTCAACCGTTTCTGGCAATATGTCACAAGCTGTTCGACTGGGAACATTGTATAAGATGACAGGCAAAGTCACTGTTTCCGCGATTTTTTTGTAATGCGCAAATAAACCATTTTGCGTCGGCTTATTATAATAAGGCGTCACAATTAATGCTGCATCAGCGCCAGCTTTTTGTGCATTCTGCGTCAGATGAATTGTATGATCTGTTGAGAGTGTACCGGTGCCCGCAATGACGGGAACACGACCTTTGACCAAACCAACGACTTCAGAAATCACATCGGATTGTTCATCTTCCGTCAGGGTCGAGCCTTCGCCAGTCGTACCGGCAATAACAAACCCATTTGTTTTTTCCTGAAGATGCCATTCTACGAGTCGATGTAACGATTGTTTATCAATACTCCCATCTGCGTGCATGGGCGTCACGAGTGCAACCAAGCTGCCTTTAATCATGATTCGTTTCTCTCCTACCCATTCTAGTTTTTAAATGTTAGCACTACTGACTTCCCTGTCTATATTTTTCTGCCTGTTTTCCGTATAATCCGTCAAATTTTGCATTTTTTTAAGGAAGTTGAATGCGTCGCGCCTGTTCAGAATGGTTATGGGGGAAATCCGCTCAATTCGGCTGGTTATTCATGGCATCGCTTGTCCTGTTGTTAACCTGTCTAGGCAGCCGGGAAATCTGGACGCAAGAACACCGGTGGGCTGATATTGTCTATGCGATGTTATATCATCAGGATTATTTGCATCCTAAACTGAATGGTACGGATTATTACGACAAGCCATTGCTTTCTTATTGGCTTATTGCAGGATTAGCTAAATTATACGGTGGCTTGACTGCCTGGGTGTTGCGTCTACCGTCTGCCTTATCGGGTTTACTGGCAGTTTGGTCTATCTATCGTTTAGGCACTTCTTTGAAAGACCGACGGTTAGGATTGCTGGCCGGTTGGATGTTGCTCACGACGTTTTATTTTATTTTCTGGGCGCGAACAAGCAGTGCCGATATGCTGAATCTCGCGGGTACACTGTTTGCGGTAGCGTGGTATTTTTCCAAAAAAACGCAAACCACCGTATTGGATTATGTGATTTTTTTCCTGATTCTCGCCGTCACTGCCCTTTGTAAAGGATTAGTTTGTCCTGTTGTCGTCTGTCTCGTGATTCTTCCCGATTTATTTTTAACGCATTCCTGGAAAAAACACTTACGGTTGAGCGTGTTATTTGCCATGATTCCGGCGGCCATTGTCTATATGCTGCCATTTTGGGCTTCCGTGTATTTTGACGGACATCAATACGGTGAAAACGGGTTAATGCTCGTTTATCGTGAAAATATTTTACGGTACTTTCAACCTTTCGATCATAAAGATCCCATTTATGCTTATTTCATTTATTTGCCGCTTTATCTATTGCCCTGGACAGTTTTTTTTATTCCGGCATTGATTGCATTGAAGTCGCGTTGGAAAAATATGTCAGCCCATTCCAAATGGATAGTTTGGTCGGTCTTGTTATTATTTTTATTTTTTACATTAAGCGGTTCACGACGGAATTATTATATTTTACCGGTTGTACCGTTCGCGATTTTATTGACGGCAGACTGGATTTTGGCGGGTGCCGAAACATTAAAAAGAAATCAATGGGCAGGCCGGATGGCAGCCACCTTTTTTGTTTTATTTTTTATGTCGTTCGATGTCGGCCAGTGGGCTTATTATTCGGGCGGCGGCATGACTGTTTTTGCGAAACAGTTACAAACACGTGCGGAGCAAATAAAACCCTGGTCACAATGGCAGTTTGTGATGTTGGATCCGGAAAGCAAAATTCGTTTTTATTTAAATTTATCGCCAGAAGTTAAAAATTACAGTCAACCGAAGAACACTGGGCAACCTTTATTAACGGCGTGGCCACTCTTACGCAAAGCGAATCAACAAACAGACACTATTTTTATTACCCGAAAGCAATATGAAAATGAATTAAAAACCATTTTGACGAATTACGACATACTGGAAGCCACTCCCATTTATGGCGAACGAATTTTGGATAATCATTCGAATCGGGTGATTGCCTTTATACCCAAAAAAATGCGTAAATAGCTTTTTTAATTTAAACTTTATGAGGGAACATCAATGACAGATAATTTGTTACAAAAACTTGAAGAAAGAATGATGACGTTACTCGCAGAATTGGAAAATTTGCGAAAAGAATCCAGTCGTCTGAAACAGGAAAATCAGACTTTAAAGACAGAACACAGCGATTATATTAAAAAATTACAGAATCTGGTGTCATTATTGGATTCGCTGGATGCCATTCCAGCTTCTGTCAAAACGCGTGAACGTGAATATTTTGATGAAACAGTTGTCGAATACGCGGCGACGTGAAATAACCATTCAGGTCTACTTCTCAGAGCCTGTTT
>CAZEEF010000181.1:0-3437 GCA_964511095.1 uncultured Coxiellaceae bacterium
CCAGCGACAACACCTTCGAGATTAGAGGTGGCGTCAACATCACGCGCCCCGCAGGCTCCACAAGTTCGACGGCGACCGTCCGGCATCGTTACCGAAGGAGTCTACTGCGGCGCCCGCGAGCACAAAAAGGAGGGGCGGGAGGCTACCCGCCTGAAAACCATGGCGCTAATTGAAAATGTATTGCAAAAGCAAGCACAACAATCCAAACAATCGTGACTGGAATTAATACCTTCCAGCCCAACCGCATAATTTGATCATATCGATATCGTGGAAAAGTCGCTCTAAACCATAAATAACAAAATACAAAAAATCCTAATTTAACCAATAACCAAACCAACCCAGGCTCAAAAGCAAAAAACGTTTCAAGATAAGGCATGCCTTGCAATGGTGACAACCAACCGCCCATGAACATAATAGCGGCTAACGCTGAAATCAAAATCATGTTGGCATATTCAGCCAGAAAAAATAGAGCAAACACGGTGCCCGAATATTCCACGTGAAATCCCGCTACAATTTCTGACTCACCTTCCGCCACGTCAAACGGTGCGCGATTGGTTTCAGCCACCCCTGAAATCCAGTACACAATAAATAAAGGCAATAATGGCAACCAATACCAATGCCAAAAACCGCCCGATTGCGCTGTCACAATGGCATTAAAATTGAGTGATCCGGCTGCCATCATCACACCAATCAAAGCAAATCCCATCGCTATTTCGTAGGAAATCGATTGCGCTGCCGCACGCAACGCCCCAAATAAAGCATATTTTGAATTGGATGCCCAACCTGCAATCAACACACCGTATACGCCGAGTGATGACAATGCGAATACGTATAAAACACCCGCGTTAATATTGGCAAGCACCATTTTTTTATCGAATGGAATCACAGCCCAACCTGCCAGCGCTGTTCCAATACTGATGACGGGGGCAATGACAAAAAGAAAACGATTAGAAAGCGTTGGGACAATAATTTCTTTATTCAGCAGTTTGATCACATCCGCGAAAGGTTGTGTTAATCCAAAAGGACCTACGCGATTGGGACCGATGCGCATTTGAATAAAACCAATGACTTTTCGCTCGAGATAAGTCAGGTAGGCAACCGCGAGCAGCAATACAACAATAATCACTAAAATTTTTATTGCAATCATGCCTATCAGTAGTATTTGTTCCATCATGCTTTTTGTATCTCTATTGGGCCATACAAGGCTGTTAAATCGCTTGTCGTCAAAATACCGCCTGCAATATAGGCTGCATTCATGGGTACACGTTCATCCATTAATACAGGCAATCGCACGCGATGATTATCTTGAATCGCAGTCACAATACTCGCTTCATTGACTTGCAAGTTTTTTGCAGTCTCTGGATGTAAACGCACGGCAATCAGATTTTTCTGAATAATGGATTGCGTTTCCTGTAATGATTTGGCGCGACGCTGCAGACTGTCACCGGCATAAATCGGTATTTCACCGATGCGTGATAACCTGTTTATCTCGCCAACGTCAGCTGTCGTTTCAATCTTCACTGTCTCGCCCGTGCTGATGGCGTCTCGATGATTCACTAATTCTTTAACTTCATCATGAATTTCATGCGCTGTCTGATAATCAAATCCTTCACAGTGAAATAAATTTCCTAATACGCGTAACACCTTCCAGGCAGGGCGTGCTTCACCCACCGGTGTCGCGATTCCATTAAATCGCTGCCATTCGCCCGTCACATTCACAAACGTACCCGCGGTTTCGGTAAAAGGTGTCACGGGTAAAATAACGTGTGCATAATGCATTAATTCAGGATTTTTATACAAAGACAATGAAATAACACAATCCGCTTTTTCCAGTGCATGCAATGCGAGTGGTGGATTTGCACAATCTAGTTCAGGTTCCACATTCAAAAGAAGATACGCTTTGCGGGGATTTTTCCATACAGTATCCGCATCGAATCCGGTTTTTATCATGTGTTTTCCAGCCGGACCGCGGTGTGGAACAGCCCCTGCAATCCATGCGCCGGATGCATTCGCACCTTCTGTTAAAAATCCTAACGTGCCCTGACAAGTCTTTGCAATGTGTTGCGCTAACGCACGAATTTTAGCCGCTTCAGGATGGTGAAACGCTTGAATTCCTACGAGTACGCATACTTTTTTATTTTGTATTTTGTATTCATCATTGGGTTGAAAAACTGTTTTTTCTAACGCTGACAATGTTTCAACAAATTGATGAGGTGCTGTTATTTTTTTGGTAGTGACTGGAAAATTAAACGCATAATCCATCATGTTAACCGCTATGACGCGCGCGCCTCTCTGAGTAGCCTGACGAACATGCAATCCTGCCATCGGTTGTTCTTTTTGAATGTTTGACCCAATTAAAAAAATGACATCGGCTTCTGCAATATCTGTTAACGATGCATTGAAGCCGGGAAATAAATCCCAATTCCCTTGATCGGAAAAATCTGTTTCACGCAGACGATGATCGATATGAGAAGAACCCAGCTGACGCAGCCATTTTTGCAATAAATAAAATTCTTCCAGCGTGGAATTGGGCGACGCTAATGCACCGATGTGTTCTGCGCCCGATCCTGTCAGCACAGCCTGCAATTTTGCAACGGCGATTGTGAATGCGGATTGCCAGTCTGTTTCTTTCCATTGACCGTCCACGCGAACCATAGGGGTTTTTAAACGATCGGGATGGTAAAGACCTTCATAACTAAAACGATCACGATCCGAAATCCACGTTTGGTTAATAGCCTTATTTTCATGCGGAACGATACGCATGACTTTGCCGCGCCGCGTGTGTGCATAAATATTCGAACCGATGCAATCATGCGCGGCGATAGTGGGATATTGATTTAATTCCCATGCACGTGCCGTAAAACGAAAAGGCTTAGACGTGAGTGCACCGACTGGACATAAATCAATGATATTACCTGACACTTCGGAGTGCATGGCTTTTTCGACATAAGTGCCAATTTCCATATCCTCACCGCGATTCGTGGCACCTAATTCGCGCATGCCAGCAATTTCATCGCCGAAACGAACACAACGCGTGCATTGAATACAACGCGTCATTTCTGTGGAAATCAAGGGGCCCAGATTTTGATCCTGTACGGAGCGTTTACCAAATGTATAAAATGAATCTGCCGCGCCATAACCCATGCTTAAATCTTGTAGTTCACACTCACCGCCCTGATCGCAGATCGGGCAATCGAGCGGGTGATTAATCAGCAGAAATTCCATCACAGCTTTTTGAGCAGCGAGTGCTTTGGGGGATTGGGTAAAAACTTTCATGCCAGGCATGACGGGCGTTGCGCAAGCAGGCAACGCTTTGGGTGCTTTTTCAACTTCGATGAGACACATACGGCAATTGGCTGCGATCGACAAATGTTTGTGATAGCAAAAACGCGGAATATAAATGCCCGCCTCATCCGCGGCTTGGATGACCATGGTAT
>CAZEEF010000182.1:0-3360 GCA_964511095.1 uncultured Coxiellaceae bacterium
TTCTTTTGCGCCTCTTTCACATAGGTCGAATTGGGATAATTATATTGCAATACTTGCATCGATTCATTTTCAGCCTGAGGCAGATGCAATTGACGGTACGATTTCGCCATGATCACTAACGCTTCCGGCACGGCCGGCGCACCCTGAAATTGACGTACCACATCATTCGCGCGATCCGCAGAAGCCACATACGCACCACGGCCATAATAATATTGCGCCACTTCCAACTCATGATTCGCCAGCATATTTCTTAAATACACCATGTATTGATGTGCCGCGGGTGCATAATAACTGTTCGGATACGTTTGAACAATTTGTGCAAAATCGGCATACGATTTTTTCACTTGCGATAAATCACGTGTCGCTAAATCCACTGCAAAGAATTTTTCAAAAACACCCATATTCTGGAAATAATTGGATAACCCACGCATGAAATAAGCATAATCCGCATGCGGACTGGTTGGATAAGCATGAATATAACGATTGGCAGCTGCTTCGGCAGAAGCGTAATCGCTTGACATGTAGTATGCATAAATAATATGTAACTGCGCTGTTTCCGTATTACGCTCATAGGGATATTGCACATCCAGCGCTTCAAAACGCTTGATCGCTTCGGAATAACCGCCTCCGCGCAATTCACTTTCACCTTTTTGGAAAATTTGATCCGCACTTTCGCCTTTATAGGCTTCCGCCGGGTCCACTGCCGTTCCACATCCAGACAACAAAGAAGTGGCTAATACAATCAGAATGAGCAAGGATTTTGTGACAAATTTCATGGAAAATTTCATGGTAAAGGGTCCAACTCCGAAATTTTTTTAATCAATGTGGCGTGCATTGTAAACGAAATTTTGTCATCATTCACGCTATAAACAAGAAAAAAATCGAGACGCATCCACATGGCTGAAAAAATACACTTTACCTTCACAATACCTGATAACCTGGGCGGTACCAGGCTCGATCAGGCTTTAGCAAAATTATTGCCTGATTATTCGCGCACGCAAATTCAGGAATGGATTAAAAATAACAACATTACGGTGGATAATAAATCCTGCAAATCGCGTGACACTGTCATTGGCGGCGAAGAAATCACCGTTCAGGCACTGCGAAAAATTCAACCGGCCTGGCAGGCACAGCCCATTGAACTCGATATCATTCATGAAGATGAGTCCTTGCTTGTGATTAATAAACCCGTCGGCATGGTGGTACATCCTGCGGCAGGCAATCCGAATAATACCCTCCTGAACGCCCTGTTACATCATTCGCCCGCATTGAAAGAGTTACCGCGTGCCGGGATTATTCACCGTCTCGATAAAGATACATCGGGTTTACTCGTCATTGCTAAAACCGAACAGGCTCTCATCCATCTGACTGCCCAGATGAAAGCGCGCTCCATTCATCGTATCTATCAGGCTATCGTTTGCGGTCTCTTAACGAGCGGTGGAAAAATTGATGAGCCGATCGGACGTCATCCCATTCAACGTAAACGCATGGCAGTCATTGAAACGGGTAAACCGTCTGTCACGCATTTTCGTATCATCGAACGCTATCGAAACCATACGCGCATCCGGGTACAACTGGAAACCGGCAGAACACATCAGATACGGGTGCATATGGCACATATTCGTTATCCCATCCTGGGTGATCCGGTGTATGGTGGGCGGTTACAATTACCGCGCGGCGCATCAGCCCCTTTGATTGAAAAACTGCGCAATTTTAAACGGCAAGCATTACATGCCTCCGAACTTGGACTGATTCATCCTGTGACGCAAAAAGAAATGCGCTGGCAGGCGCCTTTGCCGGATGATCTTCAAGACCTTATCCGGGTTTTAAAAAATGATGTTCAATTGCTTTTTGAGGATTCGGAATGAATTCTATTTTAACGCCTGATTGGCCAGCACCTGCTAATGTGAACGCTTGCACGACGTTACGCCTGGGTGGGGTCAGTGAAGCGCCTTATGATACCTTCAATCTCGCCGATCATGTCGGCGATAATGAAACCCATGTCAAGGCTAATCGTCAATTATTAACAAACTGGCTTCATCTTCCTAATGAACCTGTCTGGTTAAAGCAAACACACAGTACGATTGTGTTACCCGCTATTTCATCTAACAGAAATCAAACGGCTGATGCGACTTTTAGCGATCAGCCTGAACAGGTTTGTGTCGTGATGACCGCCGATTGTTTGCCGATTCTGCTTTGCCATCGTCAAGGAACACAGGTGGCTGCCATTCATGCCGGCTGGCGTGGCTTAGCTGATGGCATTATCGAAAAAACACTTGAGAAAATGGCTCTACCGCCTGACGATATTCTCGTCTGGCTGGGACCTGCCATCGGTCCTCGGGTGTATGAATTGGGTGAAGAAGTCAGACAGTGTTTTATTGAAAAAGACAGCGCGGCGGACAGTGCGTTTATTCCCTCCAAAAATGACGGACGCTGGCTGGGCAATTTATATCATCTGGCCACACTCCGTTTACACAAACAACAGGTTTTTGCGATCTATGGCGGCCAATACTGCACCTATACCGATAATAAACGTTTTTTTTCCTATCGTCGTGATGGAATCCATACTGGCCGCATGGCAAGCCTCATCTGGATGACGTGACTCTTGTCTGGCAATCCGTTAGAATAAACCTGCATAAACGATGGTTTAACCTATTAATATAGAGGAGCTGCAATGAATAAAATGATACGTGCTACTCTCGTTTTCTTTTTCATGATGAGCTGTTTTGTCAGCCAAAATAGCATGGCAAGCACGCCCATCAATCCGAGTCTGGCCCCCATGCTGCAAAAAATCCTGCCTTCTGTTGTCAATATTCGCGCACAAATTAAAATTACAGATATCAATACACTGAGCAAACTGGAAAAAAACCAGAATGGCGAAGTGCCTGATAAATTTTTATCCGTCGGTTCGGGTGTGATTGTCAATGCGGATAAAGGTTACATTTTAACAAATGCTCATGTTGTGGTAGATGCTGAACGGGTCGTTGTCACGTTAGGTGACGGACGTCATTATACCGCCAAAATTATTGGTGCGGATAAGCCCTCCGACATTGCTCTTCTGCAAATTCAGGCAAAAAATTTGTCGCCCATTACGATTGGTAACTCAAACGATTTAAAAGTGGGTGATTTTGTTGCTGCGATTGGCAATCCATTTGGCCTGAATCAAAGCGTCACTGCCGGTATTGTCAGTGCATTGGGCCGCAGCACATTAGGCATCGAAAATTACGAAAATTTTATACAGATTGATGCGCCGATCAATCCGGGTAATTCAGGTGGCGCCTTGGTGGACACGCAGGGCAAATTGATTGGTATTAACACGGCTATTCTCGCGCCTGATCGTGGCAGTATTGGTATTGGTTT
>CAZEEF010000183.1:0-3310 GCA_964511095.1 uncultured Coxiellaceae bacterium
CTATGAAAATATTTCTTATTAATCATAAACTTACGTGATTTTTCGCTTAAAAATCGCGAAAACTGTTACACAAAATCAAAAAATTGTTATTATAATCAATAAGTTAACTCGCTTTTCCCAGTGTAAATAACCGTGTATTTCTTTTGTTTTATGGTACAATGCGCTCACTTTATTTTTTATCCTTTTTTATATTGAGAATGCTTATGCGCCCGATTTCCCTGTCTCATGTCACAGCCGGTTTTGTTGCCGTATTGGTAGGTGTCACCAGTTCGATTGCCCTTGTCTTTCAGGCGGCGAGTGCCGCGGGTGCGACGAATGCACAAATCAGTTCCTGGATATTTGCGATCGGTTTTGGCGTTGGCCTGTCGACGATTGGACTGTCGCTGTATTATCGCATCCCTGTTTTGACAGCTTGGTCTACACCGAGCGCTGCCTTATTGATTACCAGTTTATCCGGCGTGCCTATGTCAGCTTCGATTGGCGCTTTTATTTTTTCATCGTTGTTAATTATCTTGTCCGGTGTAACGGGTTTTTTTGAAAAAACCATGACGAAAATACCACGTTCATTAGCGGCTGCGATGCTGGCAGGCATTCTTTTGCATTTTGGAATAAATATTTTTACGACGATGCAACATGAATTCATCCTGGTATTTGCGATGTTCATTGCATTTTTAATCGGAAAAAAAATATTTCCGCGTTTTGCGATTCTTTTCGTTTTGTTTGTGGGAATAGGCATTAGTCACATGCAAGGATTATTTCATCTTGAACATTTTCGAATGGCGTTTTCCATACCGACACTCACGATGCCCACGTTTTCATTGGCTACATTGATGGGTGTAGGCATTCCACTTTTTATCGTGACGATGACTTCACAAAATTTGCCTGGCGTTGCAATCATGCATGCATCGGGTTATCGACCGCCGATTTCAACCATCCTAAGTTGGACCGGTATCACCAATTTGCTGCTTGCGCCATTGGGTGCATTTAGTATTAATCTGGCTGCGATTACGGCGGGCATTTGTCTTGGCAAAGAAGCAGATCCCGATCCGGCTGAACGTTACAAATCAGCAATTGTTGCCGGTATTTTTTATCTTCTACTGGGTTTATTTGGGGCGACAATTGTTGCCTTGTTGACTGCCTTACCCAATGAATTCATTTTTGCCTTGGCGGGATTGGCTTTGCTAAATACAATCAATACCAGTTTGAAAATGGCATTTGAAAATGATACTGAACGCGAAGCGGCTTTAATCACGTTTTTAGTTTCTGCATCGGGTTTGACGTTATTTGGAATGGGCGCTGCTTTTTGGGGACTCATCGCGGGAATTATTTCGCTGGTATTATTGAAATCGTATCGGGAAAAAATAACGGTGTTTGAAAACGCATAGTCTATCGGGTCGCCGCTACGTTCCGTTTTCATTGACTTTTTCAGCCAGCAAAATCACACCATCGACACCCGTAATACGAATGCGCGTACCCGAGGGTAAATCACGGCAACGCACACGCCAGGTTGAATCATCGACACGAATTTTTCCAAGTCCATTCACAACCGGTGAATCCAGTGTAAAAATTCGGCCGATGTATTGTTCGCTGCGTTTATTCAATAAAGGTCGATCCGTTCCAATCGGATGACGTTTGAGATAAAGCCACCAGATAATCGCTGTCATCAAACCCAATACAGCAAATCCAAGTAATTGCGTGATCCAACTCATTTCTGGAAATACCCAAAGCACAACGCCAATCATCACAGCCGACATGCCAATCCAGAATAAAAAACCACTGCCCGTGATGACTTCAAAAATCAGTAGAATGGCGCCCAACAACAACCAATGCCAAAAAACGAAATGCTCAATAAAGTTAAGCATTTTTGTTCTCCTTTTCCTTTGCGAAAGTGGCTTTGGCCAATTCAGTAATACCACCGATGGAACCTAAAATGCCGGCAGTCTCTATGGGCATGAATAGGATTTTTTGATTGGGTGCTGTGCCCATTTTTCCTAATGCATCGACATAACGCTGCGCGACAAAATAATTGATCGCCTGAATATTTCCTTTTGCAATCGCATCCGAAACATATTCTGTGGCTTTTCCTTCGGCGGCGGCTAAACGTTCGCGCGCTTCGGCTTCTCGAAAAGCCGCTTCTTTTTTACCTTCTGCCTGTAAAATCAAGGATTGCTTTTCACCTTCTGCGCGTAAAATGGCGGATTGTCGCTGGCCTTCTGCTTCTAAAATCGTAGCGCGTTTATCACGCTCTGCTTTCATTTGTCGCGCCATGGATTCAACCAAATCACGCGGCGGTGCAATTTCTTTAATTTCAACACGCGTGACTTTCACACCCCAAGGCGTCGTCGCTTCATCCACGACACGCAATAAGCGATTATTAATTTGATCGCGTTGCGAAAGCATACTGTCTAAATCCAGCGATCCTAAAACGGTACGGATATTTGTCATAATCAAATTACGCATGGCCACTTCCAGGTAGCGCACTTCATAAGCCGCTTTTGGTGTATCGACAATTTGATAAAACACCACGGCATCGACTTTCACCATGGCGTTATCGGAACTAATAATTTCCTGGGAAGGAATATCGAGCACTTGTTCCATCAAATTGAGACGCGCGCCAATTTGATCGATAAAAGGAATAATGAGCGCAAGACCGGGTTTTAACGTTTGGGTATAACGACCGAACCGCTCAACTGTCCATTCATAGCCTTGCGGGATTTGTTTGACACCCATAAAAATGAGGACAATGGATAACACAACGAGTGATATGATCATACTAGTCATAAACAACTCCTTTGCAATCTCATCTGATCAGTATACCATTTTCAAATAGCGCTGAATGAAGGGGATTTTATGAGCAGCATCGAAAAAAACCTGTTAAGTGATGAACAAATCGTCTATCGGACCAAAAAACACTGGATTATTTTCTTTGCGCCCAGCGCCTGGATTATCGTCGCCATCATTTTTGCCTTTAATGAAAACCCCTGGATCGTCCGAGCCGCCCTGGCACCGGCTATCGCGGGTATTATCATTGCCCTTGGCAAATGGCTGGATTACATCACATCTAATTTTGTGGTCACTAACAAACGCGTTCTCATGACAGAAGGTTTTTTTACCCGGCATACGAATGAATTGCGCCTGGCAACGGTTTCCAATATGAATGTGAATCAAAGTTTGCTGGGACAGTTTTTTGATTTTGGCACAGTGATTATCAGTCCATTTGGCGGACGCGAAGATATTTTTACGGAAATTGCGCATCCATTTGAATTTCAAAAGCAGACACAGACGCAGTTGGATAAGGTAACAAAATAAG
>CAZEEF010000184.1:0-3274 GCA_964511095.1 uncultured Coxiellaceae bacterium
CTGCCAGACTCACCGCGGCCATTAAACACTCTGACCATCACGCCCTGAATCTGATGTTCTTTTAATTCAGACGGGTGAGCAGTGAGTTGTTGTAAAAACCAGTGTGATAACTCTTCCAGCGTGACATTGCAAATGGGTAAAACGACGGCATCCTGTTTTAAAAAGGGGATGGTTTGCTGATTGAATTGCACAATCCATTTATCAGCGTCTTCGTGCACCTGCATGAATTCGGATTGGCTCGGGAGAATAAAACGATAATCGAGATATTGGCATATTTTTAATAAACGCTGTTTGTAAAGACGGCAATCAAATGCCATGCCATTCTTTATAATCAAGGTGTTAAAAGCGACATGGATTTGGTAATCGTGTCCATGCATCGTTTCCCGCTGAGTCGCTGAAAGCAGCATAAAGTGCCCGGCAGAGAACTTTAGCTCATCTTTATGTAATTCAACGATTGCAGAACGGCTCACACCCAAACCTCAATAAATACCAAAGGGGGCAAAGTATACCTGATAAAAAAAGATCAAACTAGCCTGGCAGAATGTTCGTTTCATTTTATCCAGACCATTCACAGACGAACGACTGGATTTCAGGATGAAATCCGAAGCGCCAGGGATGGCGCGTTTGGAGTGAGGAGTGAATGGTCTGGATAAAATGAAACGAACGTTCTGCCAGGGTCTTATGCCTGTTATAAATCCCGCCGACGATCCTGCCATTCAAATCCTTTCAATGCGATTTCCACATTTTTAGTCAACCCCATGACTTTGACAACTTCACCCATTTCGGAAGGCAGCGTTAACTTTTTAATAGCCTGAGCATTTTCATAATGCGCTATTTCATTGACGTTTTGATTGTCTGCACTCTCTAACAAGCCACACGCTAATAAAAATGCCGCTTGCGTCGTAAAGCCCGCAACGTGTAATCCGGATTGATCGGCACTTTCTGCAATCGATGTGAAATCCACATGCGCGGTGATATCCTGTAATCCGACCAGAATGAGCGGGTCATGATGGCAGTGATGTTGATAAAAACATTTCAATGTGCCATCGACTCTTTCCGGATGATAATACTCACGACGACCGTATCCATAATCGATTAATAAAATAACGCCTTTCTCCAATCGGTCAGCCAAGCTATGAATCCAGGCGGATTGCATTAAATTAATTTCAGATCGATACCCATCGGGGAAATCGCATTCCTTTGCAATCGCAGTCACACGGTTTGTTACATCCGCAGAAGCAGGCTGTTTTCGCCAAACAAATTGATGATTTTCGAAAGCGACACAATACGCATTGACATCACCCTGATGCCATTCGAAACGATGTACCGGCATGGCATCGAGTACTTCATTGGCAAACATAATTCCGTTAAATGGAAAAGGCGGTAATGTATTGAGCCAAGTGATGCGTGATAAAAATTCCGGACAGTCTGTTTTAAAGCGTTCTAATTGCCGTTCACGTAATTCAGCACTGATTTCTAAAATATAATACTGATCAGGTAATGCATTTAATTTTTTTAATTCCAATAAAACATCTTTGGCAAAAATTCCAGAACCTGCGCCAAATTCTAAAATAGTTTTTTGATCCAATACCGTCAAAATTTGTTGAAATTGTTTGGCGAGACATTGGGCGAATAAAGACGATATTTCCGGCGCTGTCACAAAATCACCGCCTCGACCCCATTTATGTGTGCCAGCGGTATAATATCCCATGCCGGGTGCATAGAGTGCCAAATTCATAAAATCAGCGAAATCAATTTGGCCACCGGCGGCGTTGATGGTTTCCTGAATGTGTGCCATCAGTTTTTCGCAGTGATGGAGTGCGGAAGAAGATGGTTTAGGCAACGATGTCATATATAATCGATTCATTATTTTTTAGATGGCTGATTATATCATGACAGATTCCCCAAAAGTCGCTTTCATCACAGGCGCAGCACGACGATTAGGTGCGGCAATCGCAGAGACTTTACATACCGCTGGATTTAATGTGGTATTGCACTACCATCGCTCCGGGAAAGAGGCCAAAGCATTATGCACGCTTCTCAATAAAAACCGTGAAAATTCAGCCTGTTTATTGCAAGCGGATTTGGCAGAAACAGCACAGTTGGCAAAGTGGGTGGAAACCGCCGCTTCAACATGGGGCCGTTTGGATGTGCTGATCAACAATGCTTCGCAGTTTTATAAAACACCCATTGGCCATGTCACCGAAACGCTTTGGGATGCATTATTAACGAGTAATCTGAAGGCGCCCTTTTTTTTATGTCAGGCAGCTATGCACTACTTAAAAGAACAGAAGGGGTGCATTATCAACATTTGCGATGTGCACGGTGAGCGTCCCATGCGGGATTATGGTGTTTATTGTATCTCGAAGGCAGGTTTACTGATGCTCACGAAAACATTGGCAAAAGAATTAGGGCCAGCTATTCGTGTGAATGCGATATCGCCAGGTTCTGTGATGCTGCCGGAAGGCGACAATACATTAACAACAAAAGAGCAGGAAAAAATTCTCAGTCGGGTTGCGTTAAGACGCCATGGCACCGCACAGGATATTGCAAAGGCAGTACGCTATCTTGTAGATCAGGCGGATTATGTGACAGGGACCGTATTGGCCGTGGATGGCGGCAGATCTTTGATGATTTGACAGGGCGTATCTTTTCTCTTGAACCCAATATCTCTAACGAAGATAATGCCGTTACATACGGGGTGTCTTTATGCGCTTTTTAAGTAATCCATTCATGAATGCCTACAAAGGCAGACTATATCCCAATTTTTGGGATATGGTGGCTTTGGTATTTGCGTTAGGATTAATTGCATTATTGGCATGGGATGCCAAACAAATGTCGGTGCCCTATCATTTGGGACAGCCCGTTGCCATTTCATTGGATCCACGCCATTTACCGGGTTATGCACTGCGTACGGTTATGCGTATGTTAATCGCATTATTTTTTTCCCTCTTGTTTACGTTTATTTTTGGAACCTGGGCTGCAAAGAACAAACGGGCAGGTCAAATTATTATTCCCATTATTGATATTTGCCAATCTATTCCTATTTTGGGATTTTTATCGGTTGCGATTGTCGGGTTCATTTCACTGTTCCCAAATAGTATGTTAGGACCGGAATGCGCTGCCATTTTAGCCATTTTTACGTCGCAGGCTTGGAATATGACACTGGGGTTTTATCAAACGGTGCGTTCCGTGCCCGTCGAATTGCGCGAAGCAGCGAATATGTTTCATCTGTCTCCCTGGCAACGCTTCTGGCGAATTGATGTACCCTTTT
>CAZEEF010000185.1:0-3267 GCA_964511095.1 uncultured Coxiellaceae bacterium
TCCCATTTCAAACGTCCAACTCACAGGAATCTCCTCAACCTATTCAGCCAATGTCTTTGCAAATCGATAATACTTTTTCAGTCGCATCCGCCATGCGCAATTGATAAGCCGCTTCTGCCATGATTTGACAACGTGCTGGCGACTGTATGAATTCTTGTAGAATATCAGCTAATCTGTCTGCTGTTAATGCCGACTGCTGAATCAATATGGCCGCACCTTTTTTTGCCATAAATTCAGCATTCGCTGTTTGATGGTCATCAATTGCATGGGGAAATGGCACTAAAACAGCTCCTAATCCTGCAGCACATAATTCTGCAACAGTTAACGCACCTGAACGACAGATGACGAGATCTGCCCAAGTATAAGCTTCATGCATTTCGTTAATGAATGGCACAAGCTTAGCAGATACGCCCGCTTGTTCATAGGCTGTGACGGTATCTTCGTAATGTTTTTCGCCTGTTTGATGATAAATAGCAGGACGCATGGATTCTGGTAATAATGCTAAAGCTTGTGGTAGTAATTGATTGATGGCTGACGCACCCAAACTGCCTCCCAGTATCAATAAACTCAAGCGTGCTTTTTTACCCCGATCAGGAAATGGCATGGCCAGAATATCCGTTCGAACCGGATTACCGACGGTGATGACACCTTGACGTTTTGAAAAAGTATCTGGAAAACCTTCCAACACTTTTTTAGCGATTTTTGCTAACCATTTATTCGTCGTGCCAGGGATGGCATTTTGTTCATGGATGACCAGTGGATAACCGGATAACCAACTGGCTATTCCACCAGGACCACTGGCAAACCCGCCCATGCCTAAAATAATATCGGGTTTTAATTGACGAATCAGTCGGAAGGCCTGTAACACAGCCATGAGTATCCGTGGCGGTGCTAGCAAAAGATGTTTAATTCCCTTCCCCCGAACACCGCCAATACTAATAAAATGCAATGGAATACCCGCACTCGGCACCTGTTTTGCTTCCAATCCTTTTTGTGTGCCGAGCCAATCCACTTGAATACCTTGCCTTTGAAACTGTTTGGCAACCGCTAATCCCGGGAAAACATGCCCGCCCGTTCCACCTGCCATAATCAAAACACGTTTTAACTCACCCATCACGCAATCCTAATTTCACCATGCGATTTTCATAATCGATACGAAAGAGTAAAGCAATGACAATACAATTCACTAACAAGCTGCTGCCACCGTAACTCACTAAAGGTAATGTTAATCCCTTCGTCGGTAAAATACCGCAATTCACGCCAATACTGACCGTAAATTGAATCGCGATCCAAAGTCCAAAACCATAAGCCGTCAATCCGGCAAAATGACGATCAAGCTGTTGCGCCTGTCTTCCGATCATTAAAATGCGCATCACCAGCAACGTAAATAACAGTGTCACAACCAGCATGCCAACCAAACCCAATTCTTCAGCGATAACAGCAAATAAAAAATCCGTATGCGCCTCCGGTAAATAAAACAATTTTTGAATGCTATTGCCAAGACCCACGCCAAACCAACCGCCTCGTCCAAACGCAATTAACGATTGGGTTAATTGATAACCACTGCCGAATGCATTCGTCCATGGATTCAGAAAAGAAGTTAAACGGACCATTCGATACGGTGCTGAAATAGCCAAGATAGAAAGAGCCGCCAGGACGACAATAAATAACAGCACAAAGTGCCGCAATCGCATACCTGCCAAAAACATCATCCCTAAAGCCGTTGCCATAATCACAACCGTCGCGCCAAAATCCGGTTCTTTCAATAATAAAATGCCAATCACACCGAGTAAAAAAAGCGGTTTTAAAAATCCGCTCAATTGCGTTTGTATTTCCTGATTGTGTCGTACAAGATAACTCGCCATATACACCACAATGGAAAATTTGGCCAGTTCTGAAACTTGCATGGAAAACACGCCCAATCCAATCCAGCGCGCACTGCCATTGACTGCATGACCAATGCCTGGGATTAAAACTAATGCCAGTAGCAACAATACACCCACTATCATAAAGCCGCTGATTTTTTCCCAATAATCCACATCAAACTGCACAACAATACTGCCTAGCAATGTGCCTAAAATAAGAAACGTGAGTTGTCGATAAAAATAATAAAAAGGCTGATGGAGTTCATGATCTGAAATCATGATAGAAGCAGACGCTACCATCATGAGGCCCACTAAAATTAAGCTTAAAACAATATAAATCAGCCAGCGATCGTGTAAAACGGGCGATGTCATGGCGCGGCGTGCGGAATAAGAATGTTGCATATTTAACCTTATGCAATGAGATGATGCATTTAATCATACTACAGCAGAAGGTGATTACAATCCTTTAATGGGTGTACTGATAGACTGCCACATTGGATATTTGTAATTGATAATCAAGCTCGGGTAAATTTTTTACACCACCCACACTCGGAGCCTTATTAGACCCAATATCATCTGCATCAAATACCAGTTGCATGCCTGTATTAAAACCGCGAATAATCGCTGCATCGGTGAGACTGCCTGAACCAGGCGATACGTAATAGGTCCCTTGACTCTGGTTATCAATATAAAAAGTCAGCTTATATCCACCCGATGAATCTTTGTTCCATTCCATGCCATAAATATGGGTTTGTCCAATATCTTCCAGCGCTGTTTTATAAGCGAGTACGGCTGGTTTAGGCACATCGACTCCAGATCCTCCATGCAAGTTGACGTGGGTCACGAAATTTTGCACATCTGCCATATATTCGAACATATCAATCTCACCATTGACAGGCCACGCGCCGACACCTCTTACCCAGAAAGCAGGCCAGAGATGGCGCTGGAGAAAATCTTTGTCTTGCGTACCCGTAATGGTAATGGTTGCAGTGATATAACCATGCGAACGAAAATCCGATTGCTGAAAATAACGAGACAAATCATATCGTGCATAGCAGGTATTTTCTAAACCACCTGGCGTATGGCTATATTTTACGATCAGTGTCTGATTTCCAAATTGGATATCGTTTGCCGGATTGCAGGCAATCCATCTTTGCCCATGATTATCATAAGAAGGCGGATTGGCATCTGTCATTTGCCAAATGGGTGGAAGGCATTGAGGTCCAGGACAAGGTGTTGCCATGAGAACCGGTGCAAAAAAGAATAATGATAGAATGCCTACTTTGATAAAATCTCTCATCGGCAATCCTCACGTTGAGTAGAAAATAAACTTTATCACATGATAAGCTTTTTTTCAACGCTATAGATAACAATATTCTGTAAAATCAATAGGTTAAAGTGT
>CAZEEF010000186.1:0-3265 GCA_964511095.1 uncultured Coxiellaceae bacterium
TCGCAATTTTTACTGGATTCCGACAAGTACTATCGTGTTGTCGTCAAATTGGGTATTAAAACCTCGACGGGGGATGCGGAAGGTGAAGTGATTGCTACCCGGCCGGTGACTAACATCCATGCAGAAAAAATAACAATGACACTCGCACAGTTTGTGGGGCCGATTAAGCAAGTGCCGCCCATGTTTTCTGCCATTAAGTACCAAGGCCAACCCTTGTATAAATTGGCTCGTCAGGGTATTCAAATAGAGCGAAAATCGCGCGACGTTTATATTCACGCCGCTCAATTGATTTCTTGTGAAAATGATACATTTATCTTTGATGTACATTGCAGCAAAGGAACTTACATTCGTACCTTGGTTGAAGATATTGGAGATATTTTGGGATGCGGTGCTTATATCATCGGATTGCGGCGCACAGCGGTTTCACCTTACGAGCTCAATAAAATGTATGATTTGAATCAGTTAGAGGAAATACATCAACAAAATGGCTTGGGTGGATTGATACAATGTTTATTGCCGGTGGACTCATCGGTTCAGCATTTTCCGGTCATAAAGTTGTCTGCTTCAGGCAGTTTTTATATGCGAACGGGGCAGGCGGTACGGGTGCCTTCTCTGCCGGCGAGTGGTTGGGTCAGAGTCTTTTCGGAAGATAATCAGTTTATGGGTATTGGTGAAATATTGGACGATGGGCGGGTTGCGCCGCGCCGTTTGGTGAATTTATCCAAAAAAATGGCTGAAGATTTAGTCTATTTAGCCTAAGAGCGCAGAAGACCCTTGTCCAAAAGCTATCTCCTCGTTACAATACGCGACTTGATTTTTAAAATATAGCAATTTGGGAGTTATTACATGGCATTAACCGTTGCCGCTACAGCAGAAATTATCAAAACGCATCAGCGTTCAAAAAATGATACAGGTTCATCCGAAGTGCAAATTTCTTTATTGACTGCACGTATCAACTACTTAACACAGCATATGAAAGCCAATCCACATGATTACCATACACGTCATGGCTTGACCAAATTGGTGAGTCAACGTCGTAAATTAATGAGTTATTTGAAGCGAGTTAATCTGACAAGTTATCTTGATTTGATTAAAAAATTAGATGTGCGCGGGTAATTGTTAATAACCTTAAAATAGGATAAATCCCGTGACAGCAGTCAAAAAAGCGTTTCAGTACGGCAATCATACAGTGACCCTTGAAACTGGCATGATCGCACGGCAGGCCACAGCCGCTGTAATGGTGAGCATGGATGACACCATGGTATTAGTGACCGTGGTGGGTGTAGAAAGTTCAGGCGAAGAGCGTGATTTCTTTCCGCTCACTGTCAATTACCAGGAGCGTACTTATGCAGCCGGCCGTATTCCTGGCGGTTATTTCAAGCGTGAAGCCAAGCCCAGTGAAAAAGAAACACTCACATCGCGTTTGATTGACAGACCGGTACGTCCGTTGTTTCCCAAAGGCTTTAATTCAGAAGTACAAGTGATTGCAACTGTTCTTTCAATGAATCCGGAAATTGATCCTGATATTCCAGCCATGTTAGGCGCTTCGGCTGCTTTATCCCTTTCAGGCATGCCATTTATGGGTCCGTTGGGCGCAGCACGTGTGGGTTATCAAAATGGATCTTATTTGTTAAATCCTACGTTTTCTCAGCTGGAATCATCGGATCTCGATATGGTTGTTGCGGGCACCCGTGCAGCCGTATTGATGGTGGAATCAGAAGCCAAAGAATTACCAGAGTCTGTGATGCTGGGCGGTGTCATGTTTGCTCATCAACATATGCAGACAGCGATTCAAGCCATTGAAGAGCTCGTGAAAGAAGCGGGCAAGCCTTCCTGGCATTGGGAAGCGCCTGCTGTGAATTCTGACATTGAAAAGCGAGTGATTGAACTGGTCGGTAGTGATGTTGAAAAAGCATACCAGCTTCGCGATAAACAAGATCGTCAGGATGCGCTGGCTGAAGCGCGTGAAAAAGTGTTGGATGTCATGTTGTCTGAAAATGCAGGCAAAGAAGATGAAGTCCTTCTGACAAACGATATTAAATATCTTTTCAAAAATTTGGAAAGCACAGTGGTTCGTGGCCAAATTCTTGCAGGCAAATCGCGTATTGATGGTCGTGATACCAAAACAGTTCGTCCTATTACTGTTCAAGTGGGTGTTTTGCCTCGTACACACGGTTCTGCATTATTCACGCGCGGTGAAACACAGGCGCTGGTTGTTGCGACACTGGGTACAGAGCGTGATGCACAAATCATTGATGCATTAGAGGGTGAACATAAAGAAAGCTTTATGCTGCATTACAATTTCCCCCCTTATTCAGTGGGCGAAGTCGGTTTTGTGGGAAGTCCAAAACGACGTGAAATTGGTCATGGCAATTTGGCCAAGCGCGGTGTGAAAGCGGTTTTGCCAAAAGAATTTCCCTATGTCATTCGTGTGGTGTCTGAAATCACCGAATCCAATGGCTCTAGTTCCATGGCGAGTGTTTGCGGCAGCAGTCTCGCATTGATGGATGCTGGCGTACCGACAAGAGCACATGTTGCCGGGATCGCGATGGGTTTAGTCAAAGAAGGCGATCGTTTTGCGGTACTCACCGATATTTTGGGTGATGAAGATCATCTGGGCGACATGGATTTCAAAGTAGCAGGTACGCTTCAAGGTGTCACTGCTTTGCAAATGGATATCAAAATTAATGGTATTACTGAAGAAATTATGCGACAGGCGCTCGAACAGGCTAACACAGGTCGTATCCATATTCTTGAAATCATGAATCGCACTATCCAGCAAGCACGCACAGAAATGTCTGCTTATGCACCACGCATTTTAAATATGCGCATTCCAACGGATAAAATTCGTGATGTGATTGGTAAAGGCGGTGTCACGATTCGTTCATTGACTGAAGAAACTGGGACAGTTGTTGATATTAGCGATGACGGTGAAGTGCGAGTTGCAGCTGCTGATTTGGCAGCCTGTGAAGAAGCTATTCGTCGTATTGAACGATTGACGGCCGAAGCGGTGATCGGTGAAATTTACGAAGGTACCGTCGTGAAGCTGGCTGATTTCGGTGCATTTGTTAGCTTTTTACCTGGCAAACAAGGATTGGTTCATATTTCTCAAATCGCAAAAGAACGCGTTGAAAAAGTCAGCGATAAGCTTGCTGAGGGCCAAATTGTCAAAGTCAAAGTATTGGAAATTGATAAACAAGGCCGTATTCGTTTGAGTATGAAAGAAGCGGAAGTGAGTTAATCCTCTTTTTGTTTCATCATTGAT
>CAZEEF010000187.1:0-3187 GCA_964511095.1 uncultured Coxiellaceae bacterium
TATAAATCAAAAAGTTCTCTGGTGCAGGCTCTTTTGGCAAAAATCATTAAATTTTATTTGAAAAAAATCAGAAAATTTAATTTTGATAAAGTTTGTCTCATGCTGGTTGTTTTTGAAGGCGATCACATCAAATCACAGATTAAAAAATTAAATACGATTTATCAAAAAATGGGCGCGTTTCATTTGGGGCAAAATCCGGGGAAAGCGTTTGAAAAAGGAAAATATGATTTTCCCTACCTGCGTGACTTTATTATGGATCATGGGATTTCTGCTGATGTGAGTGAAACGGCAACCACATGGAAAAATTTATTGCCTTTGTATTATCATGCACGCCATCGCATTCAAACGGCGATTGAAGAAACAGGGACTAAACCATGGTGTGGCTGTCATGTGAGTCATACGTATAAAACAGGTGCGAGTTTATATTTCACATTTGGATTCAAACAATCAGCCGATCCATTAAAACAGTATTTGCATGTCAAAAAATCAGCGGAAGATGCTTTTATCGAATCAGGCGCTACATTGTCACATCATCATGCGGTGGGTTATGAACACTTACCCTGGATGAATGATGATATCTCGGCGACAGGTATCAAGGCGATTCAAGGCATTAAAACATCACTGGATCCCAAAAACATCATGAATCCCGGTAAAATGATTCCAGGTGAATGGCCATTAGCCGATTGGGGGATGGCTTGTGAGAGCAATCATTAAAGAGGGGTTTTGTTCATTGTTAATAAATGATTTAACCATAAAGAACTCAGTATTTCCTGCAACCGATTTTGCGATTGACGTTCATCGATATTATCAATATCAATGATCTCTAAAGGCTGTTCTGGCCAGGAACAGGCAAAAACAGCTTTGGTTCGCTTGCCTGTTTCTGGATCGATTTGCCACTGTAAACATTGCGCACAAACGCCTTTTAGCATGCATTGCATCGTGCTATAAACCGAAGCGTGTATCCGTGGATTTTTAATGAATATATTTTTTAAACGTGTTTGACGCGCATCCTGAAATTTTCTGAGCAAACAGGTATCTGCTATTAAATAAATTCGATCGACATCCTGTAAGGAAATGTCAGGATGATTGGCAGCATAGTGTAATAAAGTGTCAATGCAATTGGATTCCGTGGATTCAAGAACGACATCGGCAAACTGTTTCATCTCTATTTCTGTATTGTTAAAAAGACTTAAATAAATCACCCGATTGCCTGACTGACGCAATGCTTTGCCGTAGGAAGTTAACAAGGGTAAACTGAGTTCGTTACCAATGATTAAAACAGTTTCATGCTGATGCGATATTTTCGCTCGAATGCCGGTCGGTCCCATTAAAGAGACGGGTTCACCGATTTTTAAAAATGAACAGAGTCTCGAGCTGACACCTTTTTCGATCACGATAAATTTTAATGTGCCTGTCAATGCGTCGCAATCTGACGCCATCAGCGCAAGCGGTTCCATTTGTAAAATGGTTTCCTGAATCCGTGGTGCAACCGTTTCATAATTTTGTAATCGATAAAAATGACCGGGTTGAAAATGTTTGGCAGCTAGCGGTGCCTGAATGGTCAATTCGATGATATTTTTTCCGAGACGTAAAACTTTTTTCACTTCTGCGCTAAATAAATGCGTCATTTTTTTTGCGAAGGCCCGGTATTCATTTTCATCGCCTAGTTGACCCAATTTAGTTTGCAAACTGTGTAAAATTTTAGGATAAGTACGCATGCCGGATGCGATGGCTTTTACCACATTCCCATGAAAAACAGGGTGTGTATCGCCAATCAGGCTGACACGATGATCGTGTTTGTGATAGGAAGTAAATGGTCCAAATTGTGCATCCTTGCAATGCAACACACCGTGAGCCAGTATCAATTCATCATTCATCTCTTCATAATGCTGATATTGCAATCCAATGCGATTGAATGTCCCGCGGTGTTCAAATTCATAGGCCGTATTGGGTTGTGTGCCTGTTGCAACCAAAATGGAACGTGCAGGGATGCGAATTTCTTCTGCTGTTGTTTTCCATCCATCTGCAGTCTCTTTCACACGACGATGACAAATCAGTGCTTCTGTCAAACCCGATGCATTTAAATCAAGCGCAGCAGGTTCTAATGCTTCCTGATAATAAATACCTTCTTCAAACGCTTTTTGTAATTCTTCATGATTATTTAGGTACGCAGGCGATTCTTGCAGGCTGCGACGATAAACAATCGTGACGCCACCCCATTCACGAATAAGACGAATAAAATTCGGTTTTTCATGATTTTTTTCAGCGCGCATTCTTTCTTCTCGAACCGCTTTTCCATGCATAATAAATTCTTCTAACAGTTCCTGTGAGAGAGAATCAAATGACTGAAGAATATTGTCTTTACCATAGACTTTTATTAATGCTTCATAGCGCATTAAAATTTTTTCAACTTGTGTAATATAGTAGGCTTGAATTTCCGTTGCGGAATCAACACCTGTTAAACCGCCGCCAATCACTACCGCAGGTAATCTCACTTGTAAATTCGTTAAACTACTGGCTTTGGCAGCATTTCCTAATTGTAAAGCCATCAAAAAATCATTCGCTTGCCGCATCCCTGGCGCCAAACTGCCTGGTATATTGAGTGCTTTGGGTAAGCCTGCGCCCACTGCGACCACAAAATGATCGAAACCCATTTCCCATGCATCTTCGACTTTGATCGTGCCGCCAAAACGCGTACTGCCAAACACTTGAAAATACGGTTTGCGCATTAAGCTGATGTAAATTAATTTAAGAAAATTTTTATCCCAACGAACCGTAATACCGTATTCAGCGACACCGCCAAATCCTGCAATCAACCGTTCATCCAGCGATTCAATCAAATCCTTGAATTGATGAATCGGTTCTTTAATATATTTTTCTGGCAGGGGTTCGATTTTCAAACCATCAAATCCCACTACCGCAAACCCTTCCAGCAATAAATGATGTGCTAACGTAAATCCGGCGGGACCCATGCCTGCAATCAAAATTTTTAAATGGTTATAGGGTTTCATGATCCATTGTTTCTGACGTAAGGGATTCCAGCGTGTCAGTAAATCATAAATTTCCACACCCCACGGTAAATGCAATACATCGGTCAATACACGTGTTTCAATTTGTGGAATATTCACGGGATCTTGTTTTTGATAAATGCAAGCTTTCATGCAATCGTTACAAATACGATGACCCG
>CAZEEF010000188.1:0-3149 GCA_964511095.1 uncultured Coxiellaceae bacterium
ATTCATTAAATCATCCGGTTCAATCGTCACAATGTAAAGCCTGTATTCATTTTCGTGCCTAGCCAACAATCCTTGTAAACATTTTCCCGACGTCACTTCATACCAGCGCTGTGTGCCTTCAAAATCTTTTTCCATAAATTTATCAACAAACACTTGTACGGGTTTCGGTTGATACAAATACCACTTTTGATCTGTTTCAGTTTTGATAGCCGATAATCTCGCCCAACCACCTAATGGCATTTCACTATTTTCATGCTCTCTTCGTCCCCATGTCACTAATTTACATTTCCCGTTTTTCAACTTGACAGGCAGCATCGCCTTCGGATGTTTGAAGGAAATCGTGTGAACTTTATGCTCGAAAGTAAAAATAACAGCTTCCGCCATAACGCCCCCTTAAAGTGTCTGACGATGACCATATGGCTTCCATGCAGGTGCTATCACATTTGGCATACGGGAACGATGCAACATCGAAACAGGTGCAATTGTAAATTCGCCATATTTATGATTGATTGCATCCATCGCAGAATAAAGTTCGTCGCGTTTGTGAGTATTATTTTTTGAAAATAAATCCATTTGAAAACCCGAATCACCCGGATCCAACGCCGTCACCTGAATTTGATAAACCGGTTCTCCATGCCAGTGCTGTGAAATTAAAAATTCAGCCAGTTGAAAAATTTCATAACTGTCATCCGTCATTTGAATCGTTCGACTCTTTCCTCCCAGCCATCCTAATTCTTTATTTAATAATCCTGCAAAAAAATGCCGTGCTTTAAAATGGTGTTGCCTTAATCGCGCGCCCAATTTTTCACACATATGCATGAGAAAAGAATCAATGACAATTTTACTGGTTGTATTAGGCGGCATCACCTTGCCATGTCCCATCGATTTTGGATGAGGCACCATGGTATGAACAGGATCCGGATCAGCGCCCTGACACATATACCAAATACGTCTTCCTAAATTTCCAAATCGCCTGGCCAATACACTGATCGGAATATTCGCCACATCACCACACGTGTGCGCGCCATGTTTTGCCAAAAATCCGCCGATGCCGGATTTAATCCCGCTTAATTCCGTCACCGGCACATCACGTAATCGTTCTTTGGATTCCCACGGCGGAATCACCACATATCCATTCGGTTTTTTTAATTTGGCTGCATATTTTGCCGTTGTTTTATCACCGCTGACACCCACCGAACAAAGCAATCCTGATTGATTAAAAACAATTTCTTTTGCCATCCAGGCCATTTTTTCCGGTGTACCATACAACAGCTGACACTGCGTCACATCCAAAAAAGCTTCATCCACGGAAAATATTTCCATGTCAGGAGACAAACTGGATAAACCTTTCATGATCGCGGTTGAGATTTCTGCGTATCGATCTGGACGCGCCGGCGCCTGAATCAAATGCCGGCATAATCGTTTGGCTTCCTGCAAACGCATGCCCGTTTTGATTCCATAAGAACGTGCTTCATAGGAACTCGTGATAATGCACGTTCCCTGTTTTCCATTCGTGACTGCAATCGCCCTGCCTCGCCATTCGGGATGATCGAGTTGTTCAACTGACGCAAAAAATGCATTCATATCAATGAGAATAATGGCCCGATGCCACACTGTATGCGTTACATTTTGATTGGGTTGGGTCATCATTTTTTTAACCTTCATTCAAACGTAATAAACCCATATAAATACCCTGAATCGCAATTTGTTCTGGATGATAGCGTTTGGGTTGCAAATCCACATTACCGGGAATGAGCGTAATGCTGCCTGATGTTTTATAGGAAATACGTTTAAGCGTCGTATTGTGTTGATCAATCAGTGCTACAACAATATCACCTTCATTTGCAATATGACTTTGCCGGCAAACAATAATATCGCCATCGAGTATGCCATCCTCGATCATGGAATTGCCTTTGACTTGCAAAGCAAATCGCCCCTCACCCATTAATAATTGATTCACATCAATGAAACGATATTCCTGAATGGCTTCAATGGGGTGACCGGCTGATATTCGACCGACTAAAGGTAATCGTTTTTGCGATATTGAAATCTGCAAACGACGTCCTTCTTTTTTCAGGAAAATTTTTCCTTCTTTTTTGAGCGCCTGCAAACTTCGATTAATTAAACTTTTTGATCGGGGACTAATGCCCATCGCCGAAATCATTTCCGAATAGGTCGGCGAAGTCGAGTGAGCGCTCACATAGTCCAGAATAAAATGGTACAAAGTCGTTTGAAATTCAGTCGCCATCGGTTCACCTGTTATTTACTTTTCCGTTACTTTATTTTTAGCATAAGTGAACGATTGGTGAACTATCAAGACAATTTTAAGATTAAAATATGTTAAAATAAATACATATCCCATAGTTTTGATGAGGAGAAATTCAATGAAAACAAAAAGATGGTTGCATATGACGGTATTAATCGGCTGCATGGCATTTTTAACAGGTTGTGCCTGCATGGGTGGGAGTTGCGATAGCTACAATGGTTGCAACAGTTGCCAAACGACATCGTGTTATAGCTGTAGGCAATATACATGCCATTCATGCTGCACAACATCCTGTGTCACTACGCCTAGCGCATGCTGTAGTTCTTATTAATAAAACAGTTAATAAGACATTGAGTTGATTTATGGTATGATTTTTCATGTATTCTGTTAAAAATGGAGTATCGGTCATGTCATTAGATCAGCGTCTGATATGGGTTGTCGCGACGGATTCAACGACCTGTCGAATCTATGATTACAATAAAAAAAAGGGTCAACTCTCCCTGCTGAAAAAAATCCAACATCCCGAAAATAAACTGAGAGATATCGATTTAACCTCCGACAAACCAGGACGTTATAAATCCAACGGATCGGCGCATGGTGCCTATTCTCAACAGTCAGATCCAAAAGAAATCAAAATTGACAATTTTTCCCGTGAAATCGCTGGCGAATTAGATCAAGGCAGAATGACGCATGCCTACCAAAATCTCATTTTAATAGCGCCGCCACATATAAACGGTTTGTTATACAATCACATTAATAAACATGTTAAAAATTTAGTATCGCATAATATTGAAAAAGACTTACTGCATTTAGCCGATCATGAATTGTTAGATTTTTTGAAAATTCACACGAAATACCTGAATGAGACATAATTTTCTTATTG
>CAZEEF010000189.1:0-3145 GCA_964511095.1 uncultured Coxiellaceae bacterium
GGCACAAGGACTCGCTTATGCTACCCAAAAACCACTCATTTCCATTTCTTCACTGGCGGCGACTGCACAGGCGGCGTATCATGATTCAGGCTGGACTCGATTGCTGGTGGCAGTCGATGCACGTATGAAGGAAGTCTATTGGGCATCTTACGCCGTGCAGGATAACCATTTAGTAAAATTACTGGGAAAGGAACAAATCAGCCGTCCTGAAGCAATCATTTTGCCCGATGCCGACTGGTCTGGCATAGGGAATGCCTGGGCCATTTATCACGACACGATTCCTGCCAAACCCGTATTCATCGATAGCAACCGTTTACCGACAGCCGTGGCTATCCTGACCTTGGCAGAAGCCAAATTCCAGTCAGGTGAAGTGATAGCACCTTCCGAAGCCATCCCTGTCTATCTTCGTGATGATGTGGCAAAGAAATCAAATCTTGTTTGAATTGTAGTCGGGAAGAGCGCTAAAATTGGTCCATACAACCAAAACCTGGAGGTTTCGATTTAATATGGCTGGCCAACAAGATACAGGTCGACAAGAAATAATAAAAAAACTGCGTGAGCATATAAAAAATAAAGTGACGACGCCAGAAGCCCCTCTTTTGGAGACGTTTGCGCAGCGTTATTACGTCAATTGCTCACTGGAAGACCTGACCAGACGCTCTATTGATGATTTATTGGGTGCTTTGGTATCTCACTGGAATTTTATTTACGAAAGAAAACCGGGCGAGTCCAAAGTGCGTGTTTTTAATCCTACACTTGAAAAAGATGGCTGGGAATCCACGCATACTATCATCGAAGTCTCTCATGACGATATTCCATTTTTGGTTGATTCGATACGAATGGAAGTGAATCGTAATGGATGCCAGATTCATTATGCGATTCATTTTGGTGGATTGAAAGTCATACGTGATGCCAAACACCATATCAAAGCCATTTTGCCAATCGGTGCATCACAATCGGATGCGCTGTCAGAAGCGCCTATTTATTTAGAAATCGATCGTCAAATTGACGCTGAAGCAATGGAAACATTGCGATTGAATATTGAACGTATTTTAGGGGACGTTTTACTGTCTGTGGTTGATTGGCGAAAAATGGTTGATCGCGTTGAAGAATCCTTATCAGAGCTTGAACAAAATCCACCGCCGCTTGATCCCGCTGAAATTGCAGAATCCAAAGATTTTTTACGATGGTTGATGGGTAATCATTTTACTTTTTTAGGATGCCGCGATTATAAATTAATTGGTAATGAAACCAATCGGGCATTACAAATCATTCCGGGCACCGGTTTAGGCGTATTACGTGACGAAAGTACCAGCATGATTTCACGTAATTATGCCGATTTACCACCCCAGGCACGAAAGCTCGCCTTATCGAAAAATATTTTAATCATTGCAAAAACCAATACACAATCGACCGTGCATCGCGCCGCTTACACAGATTATATCGGAGTCAAACGATTTAATGAAAAAGGCGAGCTCATTGGCGAACGTCGTTTTGTGGGTTTATATACATCCACTGCCTATCATTCCAGCCCGCGATATATTCCATTTTTACGTCATAAAGTCGATAAAGTGATTCAGGAATTTCATTATCCGCCGGACAGTCATAATGGAAAAGAAGTCGTCCATATTCTGGAAACACTGCCGCGCGATGACCTTTTCCAGGCAACACATGAAGAATTGGTCGAGCTCACTCAGGGAATTCTTTATTTACAGGAACGTAAACGTATTCGTTTATTCGTACGTAAAGATTCATATGGGCGCTATTTTTCTTGTCTCGTGTATGTGCCGAGAGAAATTTCCAATACGGATCTTTCCTTAAAAATGCAAGAAATTTTAATGAATGCATTTCACGGACAGGAATCCTCTTTCACCACGTATTTTTCAGATTCTGTTTTAGCGCGCATTCACTATTTGATCCGCGTCAATCCAAAACATCCCATTGAATATGATGTCGAAAAAATTCAAAATGAACTCATTCATGTCGCTCATTCCTGGAGTGATGAACTCAAAAGTCAATTGCTGATGCAATATGGTGAAGCCGATGGGCTGCGTTATTATGTGAAGTACCATAAGGCATTTCCGGGCAGTTATACAGAATGTTATTTACCCAGTGCTGCATTGGAAGATATTAAAAAAATTGAATCGCTTTCTTATGAAAATCCACTGGAAATGTTATTTTATAAAGCAGGCAGGACATCGCTGCAATTAAAATTATTTCACAAAGAACACACGATCCCTTTATCAGATGTACTCCCGACATTAGAACACATGGGATTACGCATTATTGGCGAACGTCCGCATGAAATTATTTTCAAAGACGGTTCCATAGTCTGGATCAGTGATTTTGATATGGTCCATGTCACCAAACGGGAAATCGATGTTGATCAAATCAAAGATAATTTTCAGGATGCATTTAACAATATCTGGTTTAAAAATGCAGAAGATGATGGATTCAATCGTCTCATTCTGGATGCACAATTATCATGGCATGAAACGGCGGTTTTACGTGCTTATACCCGGTATTTACGTCAAACAGGTTTTACCTTCAGTCAGGATTATATCGAACAGGCGCTTATCAATAATCCGGGAATAGCCAGGGATTTGGTTGAATTATTCAAGTTACGTTTCTCGCCGGAATTCGCCGACAATGCCAGACCGGAAATGTCTGTCTTGATTACCAAAATTGAACAGTCACTGGATAGCGTCAATAGTCTTGACGAAGATCGAATTATTCGCCGCATCCTGGAAGTGATTTTGGCGACGATTCGTACCAATTATTTTCAAACCACAAAAGATGGAAAGTTCAAATCACATATTTCTTTCAAATTGAATCCAGCAGCGATTTCAGATTTACCCTTGCCGCGACCCATGTATGAAATTTTTGTTTATTCACCACGCGTAGAAGGTGTGCATTTGCGTGGCGGCAAAGTGGCACGCGGCGGTTTGCGTTGGTCGGATCGAAAAGAAGATTTCCGAACGGAAGTGTTAGGTTTGATGAAAGCACAGCAAGTTAAAAATTCTGTGATCGTGCCAGTGGGTGCAAAAGGCGGTTTTTTCCCAAAACAATTACCGCAAGATACGGATCGTGATGCTGTTCTCAAAGAAGGTATTGCTTGTTATTCCACCTTTATTCGCGGCATGCT
>CAZEEF010000190.1:0-3019 GCA_964511095.1 uncultured Coxiellaceae bacterium
CCACGTCGCACAAAACGCTCCTCGCAATGACGATGTTGCATAAAAAGTGATTTATTCAACAAAGCCCACAAGGGGAGAAGTAAAAGCGTGCCCACCATTCAACCTTTGATATAGATTTAGGAGAACAGAATGCATCGGTTATTGAGTTTATTTTTCGGTATTTTTTTTACTTGTTTTTTATCGTCCGCACAGGCCGATCCCGCCAGCGACACACTCATCAAATTATTAAATAATATCCACACCATGCAAGCGAATTTCAACGAAACTGTCAAAGACACCAAAGGCAAAACACTTAATCAATCCCAGGGAAAAATGTCATTACAACGTCCGGGTCAATTTCGCTGGGATGTTTCAGCACCGAATCCTCAACTCATTGTGACCAATGGTAAAAAAATCTGGATTTATGATGCGGATTTGCAGCAAGTCACCATTCGTTATTTCAGTAAAGATGCCGGTGAAGCGCCTGCCTTATTATTAAGTAATACAAACGAAACATTAACAAAAGATTTTCAGGTCGTGGCAGAAAATAATGCGACGACTTTTTTGTTAAAACCGAAAGATAAAAGCAGCCTGTTTGAATCCATTCAATTAGCGTTTGAGAATCAACAAATCAAACAAATGCAATTGCAAGATCATTTAGGTCACATCACGGTTATTCAATTCAATCGTATTGTCATGAACAACCCATTATCTGCTGCATTATTTGCTTTTAAAACGCCTGCAAAGGTGGATGTCATTGATGAAACCCGAAAGTGAATTTCAACCGCTAGCCAGCCGCATGCGGCCCACATCGATTGATCAATTTGTCGGTCAAAGTCATTTGTTGGGTCCCGGTAAACCATTGCGTAAAGCGATAGAACAAGGCGTACTGCATTCCATGATTTTTTGGGGACCGCCTGGAACGGGTAAAACAACGTTGGCCCGTTTAATGGCTGAAAAAACGCACGCGCGATTTGAAAAATTATCGGCTGTGTTTTCAGGTGTAAAAGATATTCGCGCGGTCGTAGAGGAAGCAAAGCGTGCGCGAGAAAATTCAAAACAAGCGACGATTTTGTTTGTGGATGAAGTGCACCGATTTAATAAATCGCAACAAGATGCATTTTTACCGTATGTGGAAGATGGCACATTAATTTTAATTGGTGCAACCACGGAAAATCCTTCTTTTGAATTAAATAATGCATTGTTATCGCGCACGCGTGTCTATGTTTTAAAACGATTATCAGAAGATGAATTACTGAAAATTATTTCGGAAGCGTTACAGGACAATGAGCGGGGGCTCGGTGATTTACATCTGGATTTTCCAGACGATTTGCAAATCATGCTGGCGAAGGCCGCGGATGGCGATGCGCGGCAAGTGTTAAACATATTAGAAGTATTGGCTGATTTTGCAGATCGTAAACAGGGACAATGCATCATTACAAAAGAATTGCTGGCGGAAGTGTTACAACAGAATTTGCGTCGATTTGATAAAGGCGGTGAAGCGTTTTACGATCAGATTTCTGCACTGCATAAATCCGTGCGTGGTTCTTCACCCGATGCGGCATTGTATTGGTTGGCACGTATGCTGGATGGGGGTTGTGATCCATTATACATTGCGCGTCGCGTCGTTCGAATGGCGAGTGAAGATATTGGTAATGCTGATCCGCGCGGCTTGGAGATTGCAATGAATGCATGCAATGTCTACGAACGTTTAGGCAGTCCAGAAGGCGAATTGGCAATTGCACAAGCCTTGGTGTATCTCGCTGTCGCACCGAAAAGTAATGCTGTTTATACGGCTTTTAATCAGGCGATGCGTGAAGCAAAAGAATCGGGTTCACTGGATGTGCCCTTACATTTACGTAATGCGCCTACCCACTTAATGAAAGAATTGGGTTACGGAAAAAAATACCGTTATGCGCATGATGAACCGGATGCGTATGCAGCGGGTGAAAAATATTTTCCGGATGCATTAGGCACGCGACAATATTATTTTCCAGCGCCACGCGGTCTTGAACTAAAAATTTCAGAAAAACTGGCGCAATTACGTGAAAAAGATAAAAAATCATGAGAGATCATTTTTTTATAAAATTATTTTTTGCATTACTTGTTTCAAGTATTATTTCGCCTGCATTTGCAGAGACTATTTCTGATCCGTGTACTGGATTGTTAGCATTAATTAATCGACCGTCGGTGACGGGGAGTGCCTGTGCTGTGCCGGCTCGAAAAATATTGGTTGAAGGGGGTTATCAATATTTGAATTTATCGGGCAATGCACATGGCTATATTACGCCGCAAGCCATCATACGTTTTGGAATGGCAAACAATAATGAATTTTTGTTATCACTGCCGAGCTATTTTCATCAAACAAATGTTCCTCGCGCGGGTTGGTCATCCGTCTCCCTCAGTTTAAAACATGAAATAGGTTATAACGCCAATTGGTTGGGTGCTTTTGAGGGCATCTTGGGGGTGCCTTCTGGCAGTGCCAATTATGGCAGTCGGGAAGTTAGCGGTGCGGTGGATGCTATTGTCACTTATACGGTTAATCCTTTCATTGGCATCACAGGTACGCTGGGTGTGATGTCGAATTCGGTTCAATATATTCAAAACGGAAAACGATTTACGAGCATTAATCCGGATGTGATTGCGACGTATCAATTCACTGACAAGGCGCAATTATTTGGAGAAATGTATGCCCAAACGCGGACAGGTCCGGGTGAGGGATTGGGTTTGCTTGCGATAGGTGGCTTGTATTATTGGCTCACGCCACGTATTGCCTTGGATGCGGAATGGGGGCAGCGTGTGACAGGTGCGTGGGGGTTTCAGAGTTATATGAGCGGGGGTGCTGCGGTATTGTTTGGATAAGTGATGGAATAACCAGGATGTTGTTGCGTAATTCGTCATCGCGAGCCTCCGAAGGAGGCGCGGCGATCCAGAATATGACTAATTTCAAAAATAATAGCCGTGCTCTGGATTGCCGCGTCGCACAAAACGCTCCTCGCAATCTGATGTATCCCCACGAATTTTACCATTCTCTAGCCAG
>CAZEEF010000191.1:0-3016 GCA_964511095.1 uncultured Coxiellaceae bacterium
AAATCAAACCACTTTATTTAAAACACTATTTCTGTAACTATACCCAAAATAAATAACAAACCCTATCAAGAGCCAAATAAAATAACGCATCCATGTGACGCCCGGAAGATTTATCATAAGATAAGCACAAAATAAAATACCCAGCACCGGGATCAGGGGATTCCAGGGTAATTTAAAAGGACGCGGCAAATTCGGTTGTGTGACACGCAATACAATGACACCGCTGCAGACCATGACAAACGCACTTAACGTACCAATATTCACTAATTCGGCTGCTTCATTAATCGGCATCAATCCTGCGACAGCGGCAATGATCAGGCCGCTGGATACAATAATTAAAATGGGAGATTTTGTTCTAGGATGTGTTTTTGCAAATAATGATGGAAATAAACCATCGCGTGAAATCGCTAAAATAATACGGGTTAAACCATAATACATGACCAACATGACTGTCGTTAAACCGGCAATGGCGCCAAGCGAAATAATGCCCGCCATTTTGGTAAAACCCAGACGTAATATCGCATCTGCAACAGGGGATTTAACATTGAGTGTCGTATAAGGAACGATGAGTGTCAGTAAACCGGCGACAATGACATAAATACTCGAACAAATCATCACAGATAAGGTAATGCCAATGGGAATATCCCGTTTTGGATTCACCGTTTCTTCCGCCGCTGTCGACAGTGCATCAAAACCAATATAAGCAAAAAATACCAGTGCAGCACCTTGCATGATGCCTTGCCAGCCGAAAGGCAGAAAATGTTGCCAGTTTTGCCATTGAATATGATTAACAGCAACACCAATGAATAAAGCAATGGTCAGTAATTTAATTAAAACAGCAAAAAAATTGACACGTGCACTTTGTTTGGTACCCAAACAAAGCAGAATGGCTAATATTGCAATAATCAACACGGCGGGTAAATTAATTAAGCCGCCTTCAAATGGATTTTTCAACAATACAGAGGGTAAATGAATTTTTAATGCAATCAGCGCGTCATTGACATAACCCGACCATCCAATCGAAACAGTCGATACCGATAAGGCATATTCAAATAATAAATCCCAGCCAACAATCCATGCAATCAATTCACCAAATGCGGTGTATGTATAGTTATAAGCGCTGCCGCATCCTCCAATACTCGTTGTTAATTCGGCATACGCCAATGCGGCAAATAATGAAGCCAATCCTGCAATAATATACGATATCGTAATCGCCGGACCTGCACGTGTTGCCGCTGCAATGCCAGTTAACACAAATACACCCGCACCGATAATGACGCCAATGCCCAGTAGTGTTAAATCCGTGGCAGTCAGGCAAGGGGTTAGAGAAGATTTTGCATCAATAGTCGTACTGGGTAATTTTTTTCTGAATAAGTTCATATTGGCGGAAATCCTTTTCCCTACCAATAAATAGTAACGTGAGTTGAGTATTTTATCTATTTTTTATTGAACAATACCCAATAAGTGAGACAATATCCCCCTTCTCACTATGGATAACTCAAAAGGAATCTCATGTCTCACCACTCTCCAGAAAAAAATACATTCATCCTTTGCATAGCCGGTTTAGTCAGTGTCGGGGGCATCTTATATGGTTATGATATCGGCGTTATTTCGGGCGCGTTGCTTTTTATCAATCAAACGATTCCCATGACAGAAACGGAGTTAGGTCTGATTGTCGGCGCAGTGCTGGGCGGTGGATTATTTGGAACATTATTGGCGGGACCGATTAGTGATCGATTTGGAAGACGATTTCTCATTTTGTTAGCGAGTGTCATTTTTATTTTTGGCATCACGGCAATATTGGCAGCGACAAATTTTCTCATGTTGTTGCTTGCCAGAATTTTATTGGGTATTGGTGTTGGAATCGTTTCTGTTGCGGTTCCCTTGTATGTCGCAGAAATTGTTCCAAGCGAAGATCGGGGAAAATACGTCACATTTTTTCAGCTGTTATTAACTTTTGGTATTGTACTGGCTTACGTGGTTGATTTGGCATTTACGTCTTCACACAATTGGCGGGGAATGTTTTCAGTTTTATTCATTCCTTCGATTATTTTATTTATCGGCATGTGTATTTTACCCGAAACACCGCGTTGGTTAATTGCTAAAAATCAATTAGAACAGGCGAAAAAAATTCTGCTTCGAATTCGACGATCAGAATGTGAAGTGAATCAGGATATAGAAGCCATTCAACACAGTTTAAAAAAGACAAACAATAAAAAAGAAACGTGGCGCGATTTATTTTCACGCGAATGGATTGTTCCTTCGCTGGTCGCCATCGCAATTGCCATTTTTAATCAATTAACAGGCATTAATTCATTTCTTCAGTATGCGCCACTGATTTTGAAAAAAGCCGGCATCAGTTCCAATTATATTTCGATGGCGGGTTCGGTCGGTATGGGGTTGCTCAACTTTTTGTTTACAGTGATTGCTATTACTTTGATAGATACTTTGGGAAGAAGACCTTTATTATTGACGGGCATTATTGGCGTTATTTTTTCTGAAATATTTTTAAGTTATATCAATTACTCCATTCCCAATTCCTCTTACGCAGGCTTGTTATCTTTGATCGGTTTATTATTTTTTATCATGTCATTTGCGATCGGACCGGGTGTCGTCGTCTGGTTGGCCATTGCAGAATTATTTCCGACACAAATACGCGGAAAAGGCATGGCCATCTGTTTATTCTTTAATTCAATGGCTTCGACGTTGTTGGCCACTACTTTTTTACCGTTAGTCAAATGGTTAGGCATGGGATCGACGTATTGTCTTTTTGCTTTTTTTACAATGGGCTATTTTTTTGTGGTTTATTTTTTCCTGCCGGAAACCAAAGCACGTTCTTTGGAAGAAATACAAAATTATTTTTTTAAACCCAAAACGGAATCGCTATGACATTACTTATAGAGGCTATACAAAATGGCCAGCTCGAACTCGTTAAACAATTAGTTGAAGAGAAGAACCGCTCCCTCTCCACCCGCGTTTTTTGCGGGAGGAGAGGGTTGGGGAGGGTACAAACCGG
>CAZEEF010000192.1:0-2978 GCA_964511095.1 uncultured Coxiellaceae bacterium
CGATTACACCCGCCAGCCTGACAGGTTCGATTGCAGATCAAACCAAAGTCTATGGTGCAAATGATCCGTTACTCTCAGGCATCAATGTTAATCTGACAGGTCTCATCAATCGCACAGTGAGCACATGGGATGGTAATGTTGTTGTAAATGATAGTGCATTGACAAGCAGTGTCACCAGCCTCACTCGAGTTGCGGGTGAAAATGTTGGTACACGCAGTGTGACAGCCGGTGCCTTCACTGCACCGAGTGGCAATTACTTTGCACCGTTATTTACTGGTTCACCGATATTGACGATTACGAAAGCATCCTTGACTGGCTCGATAGCCGATCAGACAAAAGTATATGGTACGAACGATCCATCACTGACAGGCATTGCAGTCACATTGAATGGTATTGTCAATAATGCCAATATTTCAACCTGGAATGGCACCGTTTCTGTAAACGATACCGGCAATGTTGCAACTACTCTCGCATTGCTTGCACGTGTCAGCGGTGAAAATGTAGGTTCATATAACATTACATCTGCCACACTCAATGCATTAACGGGCAGTGCATCCGGCAATTACAATGCTCCGACATTCACAGGCGCGCCGATATTAGGTATTACACCTGTGACATTAACAGCCACCATCCCGAACCAAACCAAAGTATACGGAACCAACGATCCCTCTGCTTCTTCGATCAGTGCGACATTAGCAGGCGAAATTCAAGGCGTGACAGTCACCAACTGGAACAATCAACAAACACTGATTAACGATAATGTCACCTCAACATTGGCAAATTACGCACGTAATCCAGGCGAGAACGTAGGAACTTATGGAATTACAACAGCTGTCTTCAATCCATTATCAGGAACCGGCGCTGGCAATTACCTTGCACCCACCACATTTGGCGGAAGTCCTATTATTAGCATCACACAAGCCCCATTAACCATTTCAGCCATTGCGACATCCAAAGTGTATGGCACAAATGATCCTGTCTTCACATTCAACTCATCGGGATTTATCAATGCCGTTGTCGATGGTACACCGATTAACGACAACCCCAGTAACAGTTTAACCGGCGCTTTGAGCAGACAATTAATTTCACAGACTGATGAAGATATCGGTGCACATGCTATTACGCAGGGAACATTATCGGCGAGCAATTATGCGATTACCTATAATGGAAATTTACTCGCCATTACAAAAGCACCTTTGACAGTCACAGCCAATGCTGCAACAAAAGTGTATGGAACAACAGATCCAGGCTTTACTTACACATCCGCTGGATTAGTGAATGGAATAGTAGATGGCATACCGATTAACGATACAAATACAATCAGTGGATCACTCACTCGCGTGGTTAATCCTTCTACCGAAAATGTCGGCGCTTACTCCATATTGCAAGGTACAATACAGGGTAGTAATAATTACACATTGAGTTATGTTGGTAACAACTTGAGTATTACACCTGCCTTTTTAAACATTGCAGGTGTGATCGCAAATAGTAAATTATATGATGCTTCTACGGCTGCGACACTTGATACGACTAATTCATCGCTGTCGGGCATTTTGAACATCGATGCAGGCAATGTGTTTGTAACAGGCGGTTTGGGACGTTTCCTAACTCAAAAACCCGGAAATAATATAACAGTCATCGCAACGAGTATCCCGCTGCTCGGTTCAGCCGCAAACAATTATTTCCTTGTATTACCTACCGGACTGAATGCGAATATTGTACCCACTAATGTACCGTCATCACCGATAGACATCATACAGCCGTTGATTCAAGTGATCATGCCGGCAGAAATGACTCAACCTATACAAATTCAACCGATACAAGGTTATCAAACTGCATCAGGACCGGCGACAGATCATGCAAAATGTACATTTGTAGATGCTAATATTGAAATTTGCAGTTAATAGTATCATTGCTTTTCTTTTTGTATAAAAATACACTCCTCCCAATTAAATACTGGATATTTGTTAAATGCATAACTCAGTCCCAGAAAATCTGGCAAAAAAAATCAAAAAAAATGTGTATGGTAAGCCGCAAGCCATTCAGGCGATTTTTCCTACGGGAATGGATGTAACAGCATTGAATGAAGTGCAAGAGATTTTAAAAAATTTATGGTTCAAACAAAAATATATCAGTGAATGTTCTGTCACAAAAAATGTGATCCGTATTGATCCCATTCATTTGTTTGCAGTCACAGAATTACTTATGCGAAGTCAAAGTCTTTCTGATATTCGTTTAATTATTTTTGAAGGAAATGCTTCCGGAAAACAAATTTTCAAAAAAAAATGTCTGGATATTCCCTGGAATTTTTATCTTGATAAGGGAATGTCTCTTAAAATTAAAGTCAATTCTGTGGCAAGTCGTGCTTTTCATGAATCGGGATTGAAAGAAATAGTAAGTGACATTCTGGAAAAATATGTCAGTGGCATTGTAAGTGGCGTTGCGACAGATGAAACAACAAATCTTTATGTAGATCTTTATAAAAATAAATTGACCATCAGTATTTCTCTCGCAGGCGCGCCGCTTTATAAAAGAGGATTTCGACATAGCTTAAGTGTCAGCGCACCGTTACGTGAAGATATTGCATTTTGTTGCCTTGAACGCGCATTGAAATTTGTACGACAAACCAGTCAGGGATCACCCGATTTGCTATTCGTCCCATTTTCGGGGACAGGTACATTTATCTTTGAATATTTTCAGGCCTATTTTAAATTTTCGCCCGTGTTATTCAGAAGAGATTATGCATTAACTAAAATGCCTTTTTTCAAACAGGAACATTTTAATTTTTTATTAAAAAAAGCTAAAGAAAATGTTCTTTCTATGAATGATTTCATACAGTGTTTCTCTATTGATTATTCAAGTCGCGCAGTAGCCAATTTTTTAGAAAATTTAAAAACATTCCAAACTATTTTTAATCAATATGACTTCTTTTTTCCAGAAAAAATGATTAACTGTTATGAAGAAGATTTTTTCAAAAT
>CAZEEF010000193.1:0-2916 GCA_964511095.1 uncultured Coxiellaceae bacterium
TTTTATTTCAAAAGCAGCTGTAACAATTTTTTTCCATGGAATATTGGGTGCAGGATCTAAATCGAAAATAAGCGTATCCGGATAATCAAGATGATGTATTTCTGAGCCCCAAGGATGTATTTCTAATACATTTAACTGAGGCAATGCCAATATGCCTTCAGTATCCTTAAGATAGATATACTGACCTTTACCCTCTTTTTCTTTAATGCTGATTTCAAGAATGCCATCCGGCGCCTTGTGATCCATGTGTTTTTGAAAAAAAGCATGGTGATAGTTTTCAGGACACCGAACAAGCGTTAATGGCCTGTTACTGATATAAGGCAATAGCCAGTCTTTCATATCATCATAATAGTCGGCAACTTGTTGTTTCGATATTTTATCTTCTGGATATAATAATTTATCAGGATGAGTTAATTTTATTGCATTTTTCATAGGAGAATCACTTATTGTCTTAATCGGTGTTTCCAGTTCTCTGATAATATCTTTTGCTGACTTATCCGTACGAATCCCTTTAAAACTGGGATGGCGTAATATGCCGGAATCTGTCCATTCAGTGAATTCAATCTCGGCAATGATGTTGGGTTTAACCCATACAGTATTTTGACTGCCGGGAGGACGTTTTTTTAAGGGTATTTTTTTTGAAATATTTTTTTTCAATAATGTATAAATGCTTTCTAAAGAACGTTGATTGAAACCGGTCCCTACATTGCCGCAATAAATAAGCTCTTTTTCTTTTGTGTACACGCCAAGCAATAGAGAACGAAAATAATTTCTTTTATCCGATCGATTAAAACCCAATATAATAAATTCCTGCCGCTTGATACATTTTATTTTCAACCAATTTTTATCGCGTTTTTGCGAATAGTGACTATGTATGTTTTTCGAAACAATGCCCTCCAAGCCTAATTGACAGGCTTTTTTTACAATCTGATTTCCATTTCCGATCACATGATCACTAAACAGTAAAATGTGACTATTTTTATCGGCCAATAAATTTTTTAAAATAGTTTTTCTTTGCAATAAAGGTAAATTCATTAGGTCATATTGATCATAATATAATAAATCAAAAATATAATAATAAAAATGATTGCTATTTTCTTTAATAGCATTTTGTAATAATTGAAAATTGGAATGCTGTTTTTCATCTAATACGACGACTTCACCATCTAAAATAATATTTTTCTTAAATAGTTTATTGACTTCTTTTTCAATGAGTTTGAATTGAGATGTCCAATCATGATGATGGCGTGTCAGTATACGCATTTTATTGTTATTTTTATAAATCATCAGGCGATAACCATCCAATTTTATTTCGTGCAACCAATCTTTGCCCAGAGGTGGTTTATCCACTAACACGGCTAATTCGGGATTAATACGATGAGGAAATTGTTTGGATGTTAATTTTAAATCGTTTAATAAGTGTGTATTTTGACTTTTCGCACTATCGGCTTTTTTATGATTAGCTATTTCATCAATCGTTTTGTTGGATACGACACTGTTTGGCTTTTCAACTGTAATATCACATTTTTTTTCTGAAATGGAATAACGATCTTTCGCTTTAATCAACAACCACGTTTTATCATCGTGATGCATTCGAATTAATTTCCATTTACCTTTTAATTTTTTGGCTTTTAAATCGAATGATAAATGACCTTTTTGATAAGCTTCCGTGGGATTTTTATCGTCGCAATGCCACGTGCCTTTATCCCACAGCATGACAGCTCCCCCACCATATTGCCCTTTTGGAATATTACCTTCAAAAGAACCATATTCAATGGGATGATCTTCGACATGAATGGCTAATCGTTTATCCGTTGGATTCAAACTGGGACCTTTAGGGATTGCCCAGCTCAGTAGTACACCGTTTAATTCCAGACGAAAATCATAATGAAGGTGACTGGCAGCATGCTTTTGAATGATAAATAAATTTTTCGATTTTTTTTTATAAGATATCTGACGGCCTTTGGGCTCTGGCGTTTTATGAAAATGTCTTTTTTGTTGATACGACGTTAGTTTCATATCAATAGGAAATTTCCACTGTTATTCCCCTATTTTACTGCTATTAGGTAAATTGCAGTATCAGGAAAAACCCTTACTGTTTAATGATCCTTTATTTTGATTTTAATCCACGACTTTTAAACCATCCTTGGCCATACGAAATAAGGATTTCTTCCCCTTTTTTTATCTCTCTACACGCTTTGATGGTTGCAATGCGTTTATTGATATTAATGCTGTAAGTCGCATTGGGATTATCCGAATGATTACAAATACTGCCATAACCTAAAAATACGGCATATTTTCTTTTCTTTACAACAAAATAATAATCTTCCAGGCTATCATCCTTTCCTTTGGAGAGAATAAAATAACATTCCTCAATTTTTTCGCCTTTCTTAATTTTTTTTTCCGCAAAGACGCCGAAACCATGCCGAGCTGATTTTTTAACACCAATTTTATTAACAAATAATTTACCCATCACTTCATTATAGCATTGAATGAGTATGATTAGTCAGGCGGTCCTATCATGGTTTCTGGACGCACAATTTCCCTGAATTCGTCTTCTGTTAAATGTCCCAACGCGAGGCTTGCTTCCAATAAGCTTAAATTTTCATGGAAGGCTTTATGGGCTATCGCAGCCGATTTATCGTAACCAATTTTAGGCGTGAGTGCCGTGACCAACATCAGAGAATTATCAACAAATTCCCGAATTCTGCGTTCATCGGCTTCTAATGTTTTAATCATAAATGCTGTAAACATATTCATGGAGTCAGACAGTAATGTGACGGAATGCAAGAAATTATAAATCATCACGGGTTTAAAGACGTTTAATTCAAAATTACCCTGGGAACCTGCGATGGTAATTGCCGTATCATTACCCATGACTTGCACACAAACCATGGTCAATGCTTCACACTGCGT
>CAZEEF010000194.1:0-2897 GCA_964511095.1 uncultured Coxiellaceae bacterium
ATTGCCGCGCCCACAAAAAGCGTGGGCTCGCAATGACGGTTCTCATAACATTAAACCGCCGCGATAATACTGAAAAACCCACGAGGACATTTGCCTCTACCAATCAACGCTTCTGCTGCCACTTGTTTTGTGAGTGGCTGAGCCAGCATTAAATTACCGGATAGATTTTTAGTAAAATTAAACCGCGTGCCTATCCCTGTCGAAGTCGCACTTTGTTTAACACCCACCCCTCCGACATTTTTAAGATTCCATATCACACCGCCATCATAAAAAACGTAGGGTTGAAAAGAAGTCAGATAGTGCAACCCTGGCGCAAAATCCATTCGCAATTCAATGGTACCGCCTAATCCTTTGTCGCCAATAATTTCAGCCGGATCATAACCGCGGCCCAGCTGACTGCCGCCAAATGCAAATTGCTCAGATGCCAGTAAAGGATTAAAAGAATATTGACCATTCAGTAAAACAAATGCGGAAAGCCTGCCATAAATCGATTGAACCCTGGCAGCCTGTGCAATGAATTTTGTAAAAATACTATCTGCACCTAAACGTGAAGTCGTTAAAGAATTTGGATCTTTGGATGCGCCCCAAATATTTAATCCCTGTTCTGCGTGTAAACCCAATAAGTTTGACCCTTTGAATCGATCGGAAAAATCATAATTGGCGCCAAATTTGATGGAACGGATATGGTCATTATATAACAAGCCACTGAATGCGGTGACTTCACTGTTGAGATACGTTAAACCACCGTCTAATGTCAAATTTTGATCGCGCGCACGCAACAATGGATACGTTAATGTGGTGTACCAAGTGGATGACTGACCGCGTGTATCAATGATCGCAAGGTTCATGCCAGGAATAGTGCCTGAATGATTTTTTCCGATAACACCTGTCAAACCATTTGAACCAAACGGTGTCAGATAGGAGATATCATAAAATTTCAGTTGTTCCGGCCGAGTCGTAGTGGCATACACGGCGCGAGTGGAATCACCTGATCTGAAAATAGAATTAAGCGACGCGCTGAGAGTGTCTTGATTGGGTCCAATATAACGAGTTCCATAGTTATCGTAAGAAAAAGAACCCATTAAGGTTTGTTCTTCCGAAGACAGATTCAAATCAGAAGCACCCGTTTTGAGTTTGGATGGCTCCAACACGGCTTTTACTTGCATGCCGGGAATTTCGTTTGCCAAACGCAAATAATGCTCCATCACTTTAAGCTGTAGGGGTCTCGATTGCGCAATCTTTTCTCCATAAGCCTGTAATTGTCTTTTTGCGCCTCTAGGCACACCAATGACATTCACCCGATCAATATAACCTTCGATCACTTGAATGGTCACCACACCATTATCCACATGCTGTGGCGGCAGTACGGCGCGCGTTAAAATATATCCATTATTACGGTAATAATTTGTGATGCTTTGTACGATACCCTGTAATTCTGCTACCGAAATGACTTTGTTGATTTTATCCTTGTAAACAGCAAATAATTGTTGATTTGAATAAACATGATTGCCTTCAAGAATAATTTTTGTGAGTTTAAATTTAATTTGTGACGCTTGCGGTCCCAGCGAACTCGGCTCTTCCTGTGCCGCATGCACTGCGGGTAAAGAACGGGGTCTGGCCGTTTGACTGTTTTGGGTTGCCATATAGTTACTGAGTACACCCGGCTCAGTACTACCGGGCAAAACATTTTTGACGGCTTGTGATTGTTCTGGGGTAAGTGCACACGCGTGTGTACTCCACAAAAAACCCAACCACATGATTAATAAGTGAGAAATGATTTTGATGCGACTTCGAACTCCATTCATGTTTAAAACATCCCTTCTGATCATTGGTTATCCAATTTTTTGTCATTATAACCAGAACTGTTTTGCTGTGCTACTTCGAAAAAATCTTATTTTAGCGTAAAATGAAATTATTACATAAAAGAAAGGGAACATTATTGAATAAACGTCTTCCGTTTATTATAGGTCTCCTCCTTCTTGCCGTCGCCATCTGGCTGCAAATTACCTCTGTTGCCCTCATTAACCATTTTATTAATCGCCTGGAAAGTTTAGCCTATGACGTGCAGCTTCGTACCTACCTGTTAACGCATACCGAAAAATGGCAGCCTTCCGTTGCCATTGTAGACATCGATGATAATAGTCTTTTGAAAGAAGGACGATGGCCATGGCCACGAAACAAAATGGCCAGGTTGATTGACAATCTTCAGGCAGCAGGCGCCGTCGTGGTTGCATTTGATGTTATTTTTCCTGAACAACAGGCAAACATGGCTCTGCAGGTTTATGATGAAATAAAAAAAGCAAAGCTTGCTCTTCCCGACATGGCTTCTGTGTTTCAAAAAATTTCTCCGCATTTTGATTATGATTCTGAGTTCGCGTCAAGCTTGGCTCGCATGGATGTTGTAATGGGCATCAGCTTTCTACCCACTCTGCAAACGGAAGGATTATTGCCGCCACCTTCTTTCGAATTACAAACACTTCAAGCCAAAAAATTAGAATTTATTGAAGCATCCGGTTATCTGGCGAATGTGGCATCCTTGCAGACAGCTGCAAAAAATGGCGGATTTATCAATGTGTTTCCAGACGAAGACGGTATCATTCGCAGTGTTCCTATTCTGATTCGTTATCAGGATAAGCTATATCCTTCTCTTGCAGTCGAAGCTGTCAAACTCTATTTACTGGCAAAGTTGAAATTAATTACAGCCAATTACAATGGTCAATTACGGCTAGAAGGCCTGGCACTTGGCGATCACCTCATCCCCACAGATTCACAAGCCAATGCCATTATTACTTTTCGTGGGAGCAGTTTTACATTTCCCTATTATTCCGCTACCAACGTTATAAATAATCAAATTCCGCCGGGTGCATTTGTCGGAAAAATTGTTTTTGTAGGCACTT
>CAZEEF010000195.1:0-2863 GCA_964511095.1 uncultured Coxiellaceae bacterium
CCACTCATCTGGCGCCTGACACGCCCAATAAAGAATTCTTTTTGAGATTAAGTACCTATTTGACGATTCACAAACTCGACCAATTTGCGAAATCCCATCCTGACGTGGAAATGCCTGTGATACCGCTAGACTATCGATGTGAACTGACGATGAATCAATATAAAATGCTTCGCTTATTGGGCATTGAGCTAAATCCCGCTGGACTGACAGCGAATATGGCATTGAAAGCTTCACCTCATGAAGAAATAAAATCCGCTTTGACATCGGTCAATCCGAAAAAAACCTGTTCCATATCCTAAAAAATTACATTTTTTCCAGCACAATAAAACTGCAGGAATAAGGATTTTTTTCATCTGCCTCACATTCCACTCGCTCTGTCTCTTTCCATTCTGTCATATTTAATTCCGGAAAAAAAACATCTGCAACAAATTCATGATGCACAATGGTTAAATAAATTCGATCGATCATCGGTAACATCTGTCGATAAATGTCAGCACCCCCGATTACGCATAATTCTTCCTGATTTTTTATATTATCCAACGCCGCCTGAATGGAATGGACCACCAAACAGCCTTCTGCCTTGAATTGTTTATCCTGTGTCAGAATAATCGTTTGACGCCCCGGCAATGGACGACCAATCGATTGGTACGTTTTTCGTCCCATCAAAATGGGTTTTCCCATTGTCAATTTTTTAAAATGTTGTAAATCGGCGGGCAAACGCCATAATAGTTGATTATCTTTTCCAATAGCACGATTCTCTGACATGGCGACGATGGCTGAAATAAGCATGATTGATGATAGATCCTTTTTTTCAACGTAAAATAATGTCCTTATTTTATAAATTATATTTGATAAAAACGAATTATTTTTTCTGATTTTCTTCGATAAAATGTCCCATCTGTTCTGGCGTCAGTGGTTTACTGTAATAGTATCCTTGTGCCTGGGGACAACGACTCTTGACCAAAAAATCAAGCTGCAACTCGGTTTCAACCCCTTCTGCGACGACATTCAAACCCATATCTTTCGCCAAATCAATCGTCGATTTAATAATTAAATTATCATTCACTTTGACATCAATATCATTGACGAATGATCGATCGATTTTGATCGATTGAATGGGTAATTCTTTCAGACGTGAAAGCGAAGAATAGCCCGTGCCAAAATCATCTATCGAAAATTGCACGCCGGAGTGACGTAATTTAAAAAGTGAATCTTCAATTCTTCCCAGAAAACCAACAATGGCGGTTTCCGTAATTTCAAGCTCTAACAAGTTTGGCGGAATTTGGGTTTTTTGCAATATATCCAGCACGCATTCCGTAAAATGATGATGTTGAAATTGTTGCGGTGAAACATTAACTGACAAAGTACACGTCAAATTATTTTGTTTTCGCCAGGCAGAAAATTGCTGACAGGCTGTCGTCAATACCCATGTTCCAATAGGCACAATCAAGCCTGTTTCTTCTGCCACTGGAATAAAATCAGCGGGTGAAATCAATCCGCGTTCAGGATGTTGCCATCGCAATAAGACTTCCATCCCCACCATCGTTCCCGTCTGCAAATCAATGCGCGGTTGATACACCAAAAAAAATTCCTGTTTTTCCAGCGCAAAATGAAGATCTGCTTCAATTTCCAGACGATGATTGTGCTGAATTTGTAAATGGCGTGTAAAAAATTGATAATTTGCTCGTCCCGATGCTTTCGCGCTATGTAATGCAATATCGGCATGCTTTTTTAAAGCTTCTGTATCTTCACCCGCTTCCGGATAATAGGCCACACCAATACTCGCACCGACAATGACAGTATGTGCTTCTATTTGAAAAGGTTCTTTCATTTTTTCGACGATGCGGCGTGCCACAATACCGGCATCATGTGTATTTTCGATTTCTGTCAAAATCACGGCAAATTCATCACCACTCAATCGCGCTGCGCTATCTTCTGTTCGCAGTAATTTTTTCAATCGTTCAGCAATTTTTTTTAATAACAAATCACCGTAATGATAACCATAATTATCATTAATTTTTTTAAAAAAATCGATATCGATATACAGCACTGCCAGTTTACGTTGATAACGTTTGACACGAGCAATTTCACGTTTTAAATCCGCATCAAATTGCGATCGATTGGGTAAATGGGTGAGAGGATCAAAATTCGATAATTGGATAAATTCGCTTTCCAGTTGTTTTGTTTTTTCTTCTGCGTCACGCAGCGCCTGTTTATATTGAATTAATTCCAGATGAATGTTTTCAAGCTCACGTGTTTTGGTTTCCAACAGCTGCTCGAGACCCGCCCGATTATTTTTTTCAGGATACAAACGCCCACCCCCCTGTTCTTTCTTTTTTATTTTCAAGCGCATCACCGTTAGTAGAAGGATATCTTCAGCTTACACCTCTCCTTCGAATTTTCTCAAGCAAATACGAAAAAATACTATATTAATCATATACTTATGTGATTTTTTGCTATAAAACACGCCAAACTGTAACACAGTTTTCAAAATTTATTAATATAATCATGAAGTTAGATCACTTTTCCCAGGAAAAACCTCGTCTTTGATAAACCTTTTGACTTCCGCATGGCGAAAACAACCCGTGAGATGATCATTGACCATTCCGACAGCTTGCATAAACGCATAACAAATGGTGGTGCCTACAAATTTAAACCCACGTTTTTTTAAATCTTTCGATAGCTTATCGGATAACGCCGTATTGGTTGGCACTTCCTTTTGGCTTTTCCATTGATTTTGTATTGGCTTGCCATCGACAAACTGCCAAATATAATCAGAAAAATGGGAGAATTCTTGCTTGACAGCCAAGTACGCCTGAGCGTTCGTAATAACCGACTGGATTTTTAAACGATTGCGAATAAT
>CAZEEF010000196.1:0-2861 GCA_964511095.1 uncultured Coxiellaceae bacterium
GAAGTGTCAATCATATCCCATATCATTACCCACAAGTAGCCCCGTAAACTGCTTCAAAAGCCTCTTTTGCCCGAATGTGTTCCTGCATGTTGCGTAGGCCAATCCACATTGTTTTCACGCCTGGTTCCGGATCAGATTTTCTGTTTAAATACCCACCTAAAAATGCCACCATCCGTGTCATTTCATTTAAAGTGGGAGGATAGGCTGGTGGTTTTTTTCTATGAATAACGACATATGTTGTTTGCCATTCTTCTCTGCTGTATACACACTCACAGGAAATATCCGGACAATTGCGACCCATGATCACCACATACAGGATCCGCCATGCAATAATCATATAAAAATTTAGGCATGCCATGAAATTTTTGTCTGTCAGCTGTAGCTTTTCTATTGTGCAGCCGCTTTTTAATATCTTGAAAAAAATCTCTATCTGCCAGCGACAGGTATACCATTCAATTTTCTCGCAGGCATCTTTAAAATTTTTTACAGCCAAATCTGTGATCAAAAGCCATTCTATGGCTTTTGATCCCTCCGGAGGACAGCTCTCGGTACATAAAATTGCAGTGATTTCAACTGGTTTATAATCTGACTCTCTTTTAACTTTGTTAGGGAGCGAAATAAATATTTTTCTGGAATAAACAGACAAATATGCTGTACGTGGCTTTCTCTTTCTGGTTTCTTGAATCTGGATAGTTATTTTGCCAAGATTTTTTTCTGCCATTAAGGTGGATTTTATCTTTTCTGCTGTTTTTTTCCCTTCAGCAGTGCAGGTTTTGCGGTTGTGCTTTGCCCGAATGAGATAATGTGCCCGTGTTTTTTTTTCATATAAAGCATTGCTCGCCTCCCTGTAAATATCATAAATATCCGATTCCCTGTCACCCATGCTGACTATTGTTGTTTTCGGCAGTTTTTGCGCAAGTTCATCAGCATGCCTGTAATTCTCCAGCCAGCGATAAGTTTCCTTGTCTTCAAGGGGGGCCAGATAATTCTTCCTGGTGCGCTCTTTTTTGCCCAGACCCTGTAAATTTTCCCGATGCCATCGCTTACATGAAACAACCCCAAGGCAAATTTTTTCAGGCGTCACTGCAATCGCACTATGAAGATACATCCCCTTGCATAAATCATGCACTGTAGGTCCAATATCCTTCCGGGTATGCTGAAAACTGAAGTTCAGCATAGTTGTATCCTGCGGAATCAGTACAACCGGATGTTTGGACATGCGTTCAAGCGTCGAATTAAGATGTGCTTCATGGATTTGATCTGGTGTGACCTGCTCGTTATCAAAGAAGCGGTACGTTGCTTTTGTCTCGGCAGCGCCAGCACATGCGGTGGGAATGCTCTCTGTCGGATTCCGACTTAGCTGCTTCAAAACTTTCTGTGCCCGGGAGTGTAACCGTTTATCACCCATTTTCAGTGTTGCCAGTTCATTGATAACCCAATCCATCGCTATTTTGCCCTTTCCTTGAGGTTCTATGGACGGAATAGTAATAGAAATGCATAGTTTTGAGCGATTTTTATTTACTTGACTTAGCCCTGCAGATTAACGGCGCCATGTGGCGCTGACGCCGTTCCTTATGGAGTACTTGTGGGTAATGATATGGTGAATACTTGAAAATCATTAGGTGGCCTGCGACAACGTTCGGCAGCGGTACAATACCCCTGAACCCATGTCGCACATGGCCGTGCCTCGATAACAAGGAGCCACCTAATGACAAATACATTTTATGCAGGAATTGACCTACATTCAAATAATTGCTACATCGCAATTCTGGACAATGAAGACAAAGTGGTAGCCCAAAAACGGCTACCCAATGAACTGCCTGCTATTTTCGAGTATTTATCTCCATGGCGGGATCAAATGGCAGGTACTGTTATTGAATCCACTTACAATTGGTACTGGCTGGTTGACGCACTCCAAAAAGGCGGGTACGCCGTCTATCTCGCCAATACTGCAGCTATCCAGCAATACTCCGGTTTAAAATACACGGACGATAAATCCGATGCTGTCTGGCTCGCAAGAATGCTGCGGCTGGGCATACTGGCAACGGGTTACATTTACCCAAAGGAGATGCGTGGCGTGCGGGAATTATTGCGAAGAAGAATGATTCTGGTCCGGCAGCAGACAATGGTTTTGCTGGGTATTAAAAGCATGATCACCCGCTATGAAAACATCACATTCACTGCGCAGCGAATCAAGCGGTACTGCGGAGATGAAGAAAATATGGGAGAAAAAATCCTGAATTATATTCAGGATGAACATGTCCGTATGGCAGTGCAGACAGAGATGAAGATTCTCTATTGCATATTACAGGAAGTGACCCATCTGGAATCCTGCATTTTACAGGAAATCAAGGGCGACAAGAATTTTGAATTATTAAAAACAATTCCTGGCGTCGGGCCGGTTTTGGCGATGACAATCCTGCTTGAAGCAGGTGATATCAGTCGTTTCAAGAAATCCGGGAATTTCAGTTCTTATTGCCGATGTGTCAGTACAAAGCGTATCAGCAACGAAAAAAAGAAAGGCAGCAACAACAAGAAAAATGGAAACCCCTACCTTGAATGGGCATTTGTTGAAGCGGCACATCATGCTATTCGAAGTGCACCACCCATCAAAAAATATTACCAGCGAAAAACATCCAAAACAAAACTGGTTGTGGCAAGAAAAGCCATTGCCAGCAAGCTTTCAAAGGCCTGTTATTTTATGTTAAGGGATGGAGTGCCATTTGATGTGAAAAAAGCATTTTGTTAGTCCAGTTCAGGGTTGGGTGTCTGGAGCCAGGAATGGGGTCTGTTAAATACACCATACTTGAATGGGCAGGCGATCCAACCCCCTTTTTTATTTTTGATCTGTGAGTGAAAAA
>CAZEEF010000197.1:0-2860 GCA_964511095.1 uncultured Coxiellaceae bacterium
CACTGGATCGCCACGCCTCCTTCGGAGGCTCGCGATGACGAATGACGCAACAACGTCTTTTCAAAGTGAGAAGTTTTTGTTTATTTAATATTTTTATAGAAGTACCCAATAAAATGACAAAACGCGATTATTACGAAATCCTGGGCGTATCCCGAAATGCAAGCGACGATGAAATCAAAAAAGCATTTCGCCGTCTTGCCATGAAGTATCACCCCGATCGAAATCAGCACGATAAAGTCTCTGAAGAAAAATTCAAAGAAGCGCGCGAAGCTTATGAAGTTCTCTCGGATAATCGCAGACGCGCAGCTTACGATCAATTTGGTCATAGCGCTCAGGAGGCGGGTGGATTCGGCGGCATGGGCGGTATGAATTTCAGCGATATTTTCGGTGATATTTTCGGCGATATTTTTAGTGGCGGCAGAGCAGGCCCAGAGCGTGGTTCTGATTTACGTTATCATTTGGAAATTACACTCGAACATGCAGTGCTTGGCACAACGGTTGAAATCGCTGTTCCGACACAAGTGCTCTGCACAGAATGTTCCGGCAGCGGTGCACGCAAAGGCGCATCGCCCGTCACCTGTAACGATTGTGCGGGTCATGGGCAAGTTCGTATTCAACAAGGGTTTTTCTCCGTGCAACAAACCTGTCCTTCCTGTCGTGGAAAAGGACGGTTAATCCTGGATCCCTGTACAGAATGTCGCGGCAAAGGACGTCGTAAACAAACGAAAAAATTATCCGTCAAAATTCCGCCGGGCGTGGATACAGGTGATCGAATCCGCTTGAGCGGGGAAGGTGAAGCCGGTGAGCCGGGTGCACCTGCCGGCGATTTATACGTGCAAATGACAGTAAAACAGCATGAAATATTTAATCGCGATGGCACGCATTTGCATTGCGAAGTACCTATCAGTTTTGTGACAGCGGCCTTGGGCGGCGAACTTGATGTACCCACATTAACAGGCAGAATCAAATTGAAAATTCCTTCAGAAACACAATCTGGTAAAGTGTTTCGTTTAAATGGAATGGGTGTACCTTCTGTACGTGGCGGCGGTTCAGGCGATTTACTGTGTAAAGTGATGGTAGAAACACCCGTCAATTTGACACATAAGCAAAAAGAATTATTAAACCAGTTCGAAAAAACATTATCGTCGGATAATAAACACAATCCGCGTTCCAGTTCCTGGTTTAATAAAGTGAAAAAATTTTTTGAAGACATGAAGCTTTAATTGAGAGCACTCACATGATGAAAGTACCAATGACAGTAATGGGCGCAGACTTATTGCGAGAAGAATTACAACGTTTGAAGACCGTTGAACGGCCACGGATTATTACCGCGATTGCGGAAGCCAGAGCGCATGGCGATTTAAAAGAAAATGCGGAATATCACGCCGCGCGTGAACAGCAAGGTTTTGTCGAAGGCCGCATTATGGAAATTGAAGCGAAATTATCAACCGCTCAAATTATTGATGTCACACAGATTGAAAATACCGGCAAAGTGATTTTTGGCACAACAGTCAAATTAAACAATATCAATACCTCGGAAGAAGTGACTTACAAAATTGTGGGTGATGATGAAGCGGATATCAATGTGAATAAAATTTCAGTGAGTTCACCGATTGCCCGCGCTCTGATTGGTAAGTATGAAGGCGATGTGATTCAAGTTAAGACGCCTGATGGAGAGATTGAGTACGAAATTATGGCAGTAGATTATATTTAATGACAAAAGGTAAAAGTAGTCGTCGCTGGCTAAGAGAACACTTTTCGGATCCCTATGTCAAACAAGCGCAGCAGGAAGGTTATCGGTCTCGGGCCATTTATAAATTACAGGAATTGCAAGCGCGCGATAAATTATTTAAACCGGGCATGACCGTGATTGACTTGGGTGCGGCGCCAGGTAGCTGGTCGCAGTTAGTCGTTAATCTGGTTGGTAAAAAAGGTCGTGTGATCGCTCTCGATATTTTGCCGATGGATGCGATGCCAGGGGTTGAATGTATTGAAGGTGATTTTACAGAAGATGCCACTGTGTCGCAGTTAATGGACAAGCTGGGTACGGCAAAAGCCGATTGGGTTATTTCTGATATGGCCCCCAATATGAGTGGTATTGATCATGTCGATCAATCGCGTTCGATGGAACTGGCAGAATTAGCGCTTGATTTCGCAAAACAAGTATTAAATGATCAGGGCGGGTTGTTAATAAAAGTGTTTCAAGGCGCTGGATTTGATGCCTTTTTAGTGGACATGCGGCGACAGTTTAAAAAAGTGCTTATTCGCAAACCGAAGGCCTCCCGCGATCGTTCGAATGAAGTGTATTTGTTGGCAAGAAAATAGTATGATTAAATTATGTATGTTTTTTCGAGCAATTTGATCTTTTTTAACGTCAAATTCAGGTGAGAGGTCTCCAAAGTGAATGACACGATCAAGACGATACTTTTATGGATGGTAGCTGGGATCATCCTGGTTTCCGTGTTTAATATTTTTGGACCTCGACGCGAGGCTGAACAGCGCATTAGTTATTCTTCTTTTTTGAATGAAGTTCGTCAGGGCAATGTGAATTCGGTGACAATCACTGATCAAGATTTGATAGGTACCATGCAAAACAATACAAAATCGTTTGCCACCTATTTGCCCATGCCAAACGATACACAATTATTAAAAGAACTGGTGGATAAAGGCGTCAGTATCAAAGGTAAGCCGCCAGAACAACCCGGTCTTTTGGTCCATCTGCTGAATTTACTTCCCTGGATTATTTTGTTTGCCATTTGGATTTATGTATTGCGTCAACAGGCAGGCGGTGGCCGTGGGGGTGCATTTACATTTGGCCGTAGCCGCGCGCGTTTACTGGGGGAAGATCAGGTTAAGGTGC
>CAZEEF010000198.1:0-2804 GCA_964511095.1 uncultured Coxiellaceae bacterium
TTTTTTGCGGGATGACAGGGTTTTTTTGATTTGATACGTTTTTGTGTGCAATTATACTGCTGATTTACCGGATGCTAGTGCGCCTTCGCGGGAATGACACAGTTTAGTTGTGTAGATACCTATGGACAAGCCGCGGGACGACGTGAATTAATTTTTTATCATCCTATTCAAAAACGGCACCAATGCAAAACTCAATAACGTCAATACCAACGAAATCCCGCCATAGATCATAAAAGCATGCGCATAGATCGGTAAGCTTTGAACCGCAGGGAGATTATCCGGGACCGCTGCGAGATTCGCTATAAAACCACCGACCGCAAACGATGCCGCTTGTGAAAAAAACCAAACACCCATCATCATGCCAACCAGATGTTTAGGACAGAGTACGGTAATCATGGCCAATCCAATCGGAGAAATCAGTAACTCACCGACTGTTTGCAATAAATAACTACCACATAACCACCACGGTGAAATTTGCCCATGCACACTTAAAAATGTTGCGCTGAATGCCAATAATAAAAATCCCACTGCCAAAAACAAAACGCCTAATGAAAATTTCATTTGAATCGATGGATTGATTTCAGCATGATCCATGCGTATCCATAAACGACTCAATAAAGGACTCAGCATAATAATAAAAAAGGGATTAAAAAATTGCGTCGCTTCCGCATCGATCGGCAACCCTAGCATGCGATGCGTCATATTACGATCAGCAAATAAAGTCAGTGACGTAAATGCCTGATTGTAGAAAGCCCAAAAACCAAATGAAATCACGATCAATACTAAACTGGCAATCATTTTTTTACGCTGTAAAACCGGTTCTTTCATTAAAAAATAAACCACCGCCAGAAAAACGATCACCGCGGCCGCTTGAACCATCACACTCGTCATTTCAGGGTAATGAAATGCCAGTTGACAGACACCAATACAGGCAATGATGCCGATTGAAAGAATAGCATAAAATAGTTTACCCAGCGGTTTCGTTGATTGACGTCCCACGGGATATAATCCGGCAGTCCCTAAATATTTTTTTCCAAACATAAAAATAAGTTGCCCAATCGCCATACCAATCGCTGCCACAATAAATCCGGAATGCCAGCCAAATTTAAGCACCAATGCACCGGCAATCAGCGGTGGAATGAGTGCGCCGACATTAATTCCCATATAAAAAATCGTAAACCCGCCATCACGCCGCGGGTCATTTTCTTTATACAGTTCACCCACAATACTGGATACATTCGGTTTAAAAAATCCATTGGCACAAATCAAAATGCTTAACCCTAAAAAAAATAACGTCTGACTTTTAAAAGCGGCTACCAGATACGCCACAATAAATAAAACACCACCCAAGGTAATCGCCCGCTGGAAACCAAGATAACGATCCGCGAGATACCCCCCCAACGTCGGTGTTAAATACAATAAAGAACTCATGGCCGCATACAATAAATTGGCATGATGATCGGTCATAAGCAGTGCTTTAGTCATATACAGTATGATAATGGCTTGTATCGTATAAAAACCAAACCGTTCCCATAACTCAGTAAAGAATAATAAATACAGGGATTTTGGCTGTGCATCCTGAATTGTGATATTTTGCATAAAGCACCACTGTTTAAATTAACGAGTGCGAAAATATGACATAGAATAGAACGCTGGCAAAGCAATTTCAGGAGTATTTCAGATGTTTAGAGAATTGCATAAACGCGCCAAAAAAGCCGGACAGCCGCCTGGCACACCGGTTTATACGGGGAAAAAGAACTCGACTGAAACCTGTGTGCGTGTACTCACTTACTCAGAACAAACTGTCACTGAACAGGATGGCAAGACGTTAGATGAAGTATTGCCTGTTAATAAAGCGCCAGGTACGACATGGGTTCAGATCGAAGGATTGCAGAATATTGCCTTGATTGAACAGTTAGCGCAAAAATATCAAATCCATCCACTCACCATCGAAGATATTCTGAATGTCGATCAGCGTCCCAAAGTGGAAAGTTTTGAAAATTATCTTTTTATTACACTGAAAATGTTAACCTGGAATGCAAAAAAAAGTACGTTTTCAACAGAGCAAATCAGCTTTGTCTTGGGAAAAGATTTTTTATTATCTTTTCAGGAACGTGAAAATGCTTATTTCAAACCTATTCGCGAACGCCTGCAAAACACGGCCAATCAACGCATGCGGCAATGGGGCCCGGATTATCTGGTTTATCGTTTAATGGATGCGATTGTAGATTATTATTTTGTTGTCTTAGAAGGATTAGGCGATCAGATTGAAAAAATTGAAAATGCCATTATTGCCGAACCCAAACCGCAAAACACGCGCACGATTTATCGTTTAAAACGTCAATTGATGATCGTTCGCAAAGCCATTTGGCCGATGCGGGAAGCCGTCAGTCATTTGATTCAAATGGAAGAAATCTTCACTTCATTCACTCGCATTTATTTACGTGATTTGTATGATCACGTCGTTCAGGCTATCGATACGGTCGAAACGTGCCGCGATATCCTGGCCAGCATGCTGGATGTGTATTTATCCAGTTTGACGAATCGCATGAATGAAATCATGAAAACCTTAACCATCATTGCAACGATCTTTATTCCCATTACGTTTATTGCCAGTTTTTATGGTATGAATTTTCAAGATATGCCGGAATTACACTGGCGGCACGGTTATGCGATGGTCATTGGATTAATGATGTTAATGACGCTTGCCATGCTGTATTATTTTCACCGAAAGAAATGGATCTGATTTTGTGAAAAATTCTTTATTAATCATGAAGTTAAGTGATTTTTTCGTTATAAAATGG
>CAZEEF010000199.1:0-2751 GCA_964511095.1 uncultured Coxiellaceae bacterium
GCATTTTTAAATTCTAATGCTTTCTCCATCGCACTGGGTGAACCGCTCCATGCCGCATAATGCAGCACCGTTTCGCCTTTGGTATTTTTCGCCAACAGATCAATGCCATGACCTTCTGCATCTTTAAGCGCTAATGCATTCACCATCACATCGGGTGAACCACCTAATGCCGCATAATGCAGCACCGTTTCCCGTATGTCTGTTTCCGCCAAAAAATCAATGCCATGACCTTGTGCATCTTTAAGCGCTAATGCTTTCACCATCGCATCGGGTGAACTGCTCAACGCCGCCAAATGCAGCACCGTTTCGCCCACGATGGTTTTCGCAAAAGGATCAATGCACTGACCCTCTGCATTTTTAAGTTCTAATGCTTTCGCCATCGCATCGGGCGAACCGCTAAACGCCGCATAATGCAGCACTGTTTCCTGCCGGGTCGTTTTCACCAAAGGATCAATGCAATGACCCTCTGCATTTTTCAGCTTTAATGCTTCCGTCATCGCATCAGGTGAACCGCTCAATGCCGCCAAATGCAGCGCCGTTTCGCCAAATTGAGTTTTTGTATCAGCTGTCAGATTTTCTTTTTTTATCGCGTGATCAATCGCTCGCGGATCGCCACTTAAACAAAATAGTATCCAGGGATCATTTATTTTAGTGCGAACAATATATGTCATTTGGACAAACACACGATAAAGATTTTTATAATTTTGAATAACATTCGCGCCGATCACTTTATTCAGTAATGCTTGATCGCATCGTGCTGCAATTAATTTATCTCGCCAATATTCTATCTTTTTTGTCTTTTTATAAAAAAATGACGAACAACTTGAAAGATTCGCGATACTTTTTCCATCGAGTAAAGGAGCCATGATGTAGGGTAAAATAGCATCCGATATTTTATTATTTAATAGTTGGCATTGTTCCGTTGTTGTTTCTTCTTTCACTTCGGAAGCCACAAAAAGTCTTTGCATCGATAAATCACCTATCGTTTTAAAATTGAATGGAATAGTCACATCTAACCGTGCTACATCGGTGAATATTTTCCCAATTCTGAATTAACTGAATCAATCTCTTTTTCAACATTTTCCAGTTTCAAGTTCTTTATTGGCAAAATTAATGCGGCTTTAATGCTTTCTCTATTTTGTGAATGTTCCGCATACCAAAAAGCACTTTGCAACCCACTATCTCTTGTATATGGATCAAGGTCAAAACCGGAATTTTCACAGAGAATTCGTATATAAATGACCGCACTCACTGAACCACTCCACGCCGCATAATGCAGCACCGTTTGGTTTGAGTTGGTTTTCGCCAAAAGATCGAGGCGATGACCCTTTGCATCTTTGAGCGCTAATGCTTTCGCTATCGCACTCGGTGAACCGCTCCGCACCGCATAATGCAACACCGTTTCCTGCGAGTCGGTTTTCGCTAAAAGATCAATGCTATGACCCTCTGCATCTTTAAGTTCTAATGCTTTCGTCATCGCACTGGATGAACCACTCAACGCTGCAAAATGCAGTACCGTTTCCTGTGAGGCGGTTTTCGCCAAAGGATCAATGCGATGACCCTCTGCATCTTTAAGATTGAATGCTTCCGTCATCGCATCGGGTGAACCGCTAAACGCCGCATAATGCAGCACTGTTTCCTGCCGCGTCGTTTTCGCCAAAGGATCAATATCTTTAAGCTCTAATGCTTTCGCCATCGCGCCCAGTGAACCACTCCACGCCGCCAAATGCAATACCGTTTCCTGCGCGGCGGTTTTCGCCAAAGGATTAATATCTTTAAGCTCTAATGCTTTCGCCATCGCACTCGATGAACCGCTAAATGCCGCAGAATGCAGCACTGTTTCTTGCGCCTCGGTTTTCGCCAAAGGATCAATACATTGCCCCCAGGCGTCTTTAAGTTCTAATGCTTTCGTCATCGCACTCGCTGAACCGCTCAACGCAGCATAATGCAGCACCGTTTGCCGTGAGAGTGTTTTCGCCAAAGGATCAATGCCATAGAAATTGACATCTTTAAGTTCTAATGCTTTCTCCATTGCACTCGTTGAGCCACTGAACGCCGCCAAATGCAGCACCGTTTCTTCCGTATCGGTTTTCACCAAAAGATCAATACATCGGCCCCTTGCGTCTTTAAGTTCTAATGCTTTCGTCATCGCACTGGGCGAACCGCTCTGCGCTGCCAAATGCAGCGCCGTTTCACCCAATTGAGTTCTTGTATCCGCTGTCAGATTTTCTTTTTCTATCGCGTGTTCAATCGCTCGCGGATCGCCACTTAAACAAAATAGTATCCAGGGATCACTTATTGTTACTCGATTTTTATATGCTATTTGAATAAACACACGATAAAGATTTTTATAATTTTGAATAATCTTCGCAGCGATCACTTTATCCAGTAATTCCTCGTTGCATCCTGCTGCAATTAATTTATCTCGCCAATATTGTACCTTTGTCGTCTTTTGATAAAGGGATGATGAAGCGCTTGAAAGGTTCGCGATACTTTTTGCATCGAGAAAAGGAGTCAGGGTGTGATGTATAATAGCAACCGGTGTCTTATCGAATAAATGGCTTTGTTCCGCTTTTTCTTCTTCTTTCACTTCGAGATCCGTCTTCCCAGTGATAAAAAGAGAAAGAAAATCATTATCATCTTTGCGATTTTTAACTATTTTTTTTGACTGAACAGGGAGCTCAAGGCCATATAGGCGAAAAAAATTAATGACTTCAGTAAATTTAATATCGCTATCTTCTCTCAATTCAG
>CAZEEF010000200.1:0-2707 GCA_964511095.1 uncultured Coxiellaceae bacterium
TATTAAGTTTATACTTGACCCCGTTGTCTTCGTTGTCTAATGCACCACCAAACCATACTTCGCCACAAACGCAACTGCCAAAATCACCAGCGGTAAATTCAAATCACGCAGACGACCGCTTATTAATTTAATGGCAGTATAAGAAATAAATCCGAATGAAATGCCTTCTGCAATCGAATACGTCAGCGGCATGGCAATCGCAGTGATAACGGCAGGAACATATTCTGTTAAATCGTCCCATTCAATTTCGATAAAAGCACGCGCCATCATGCAGGCAACATAAATCAAAGCCGGTGCTGTCGCATACACTGGAACAGAGGCGGCTAACGGTGCAAAAAATAAAGCGACTAAAAATAATAATCCGACGGTGATTGCCATTAAACCGGTACGTCCGCCAGCTTTCACACCGACGGCACTTTCAACATAACTCGTGGTGGTCGATGTGCCCAGCATGGCACCCATCACAGCCGCAGAACTATCGGCTAATAATACGCGTCCTATCCGCGGTAATTTGCCCGATTTATCGATGAAACCGGCACGGTAGGCAATGCCGATCAGGGTGCCCGTATTATCAAATAAATCCACCAGCAAAAAAGCAAATACGATCGTCACTAATCCTAAACTCATCGCATCTTTAATATTCATTTGTAACAAAGTAGGCATCAGACTGGGCGGCAAGGAAGAAATACCGTGAAATTGACTGTATCCTGCTAAAATACTGATGCAGGTGACTGTCAGAATGCTGATGATCACAGAACCTGTCACACCTAAAGCATCCAATCCCACCATCAGAAAAAAACCTAATATGGCCAGCAAGGTTGTCGGCTCGTGTAAATTTCCTAACGTGATGAGCGTCGCTTGACTCGATGTGATTAAACCTGCACTTTTAAAACCGATGATCGCAAGAAAAAGACCAATACCCGCCGCAATGCCCACTTTCAGTGATTTTGGAATACTGTTAATCATGTATTCCCGTATGGGAAAAATGCTTAAGCCCAAAAAAATAAGACCCGACAAAAAAACAGCACCCAGTGCGATTTGCCAACTATGACCAAAACCCAACACCACGCTATACGTAAAATAAGCATTCAAACCCATCCCGGGTGCCAGCGCAATGGGATAGTTCGCCAGAATCCCCATCAAACACGATCCAAACGCAGCTGAGAGACACGTCGCCACAAAAACAGCGCCTTGATCCATTCCAGTTTGAACCAAAATGGAAGGATTCACAAAAATAATGTAAGACATCGTCAAAAATGTGGAAATACCCGCCAGCATTTCCGTACGAACCGACGTGTTATTCGCCGATAATTTAAACAACTTTTCAAGCATCTATTTATTATCTCAAAGTAAAGTTCTAGAATGAACGATGCACAGCATTTAAAAAGGATATTCTAATGACGGGCACTTGGAAAGAGCAATTAGAACAAGCATTAGTGAAAAAAATGGGTAAAGCAGAGGGAAAACGACTGACCGAAAAATACATTGCTGCTTTTCCCCATAGTTATTGTGATGAAAATACGATTCAAACAGCGGTCCACGATATTTCCCAAGTCGAAAAACTCTCCGCTCACAATACGTTTGAAATTGATCTGTATCACAATGCTGCTTCCGAATATCCGCTGCATTTTAAGTTATTTCAGTATCATAAACCGCTACCGCTCTCTGATATTTTGCCCATGATAGAAAATATGGATTTACGCACGTTTAGCGAATCACCTTATGAACTTTCGTTGGGTAAGGAAACCATCTGGATCAGTGATTTTAGTGTTGAATATTCCAGAGGCGGGACGCTGGATTTCACTCAAGTTGAAAAAGTATTTGAAGAAGCCTTTACCAAAGTGCGTTTTGGTGTGCTTGAAAACGATGGATTTAATCGATTAATTTTAGCGGCTGGACTATCCTGGCGCGAAGTCAGCATCATCCGGGCCTATGCAAAATATCTGCATCAGACAGGATTTCGTTTCAATCAATCGTACATCGAAAACGCCGTGGCCAGTCATGCGGATATTATCAAAAATTTAGTGACACTTTTTCATTTAAAATTTTCTCTGAAACAAAAAGCAAATACCGCAAAAACCATTGAAGAATTAAATAATAAAATTCAAAGCAGTCTGGAAGCAGTGACAAGTCTCGATGAAGATCGCATTTTACGACGTTTCTGGCATTTGATCAAAGCAACCTTACGGACGAACTATTGTCAAACCACACCGAATGGCGATCCAAAAGAGTATTTATCATTTAAATTAAATTCGGCAGAGATTCCTGAATTGCCTTTACCCCATCCTCTTTATGAAATATTTGTCTATTCTCCCCGTTTTGAAGGCATTCACTTACGTGCTGAAAAAGTAGCGCGCGGTGGCATTCGCTGGTCTGATCGGCGTGAAGATTTTCGTACTGAAATTTTAGGTTTGATGAAAGCGCAAAAAGTCAAAAATGCCGTGATCGTCCCTTCGGGCGCAAAAGGCGGCTTTGTTTTAAAAGCACTGAAAGGTGATGTGTCTCGTGAACTATTACAACAGGAAGTCATTACTTGTTATAAATCATTTATTCGCGGTCTTCTGGATCTCACCGATAATTTAATCAATAATAAAGTCGTTTCACCTAAAAATGTCGTGTGTTATGACGATCATGATCCTTATCTCGTGGTGGCTGCCGATAAAGGAACGGCCAGTTTTTCTGACATTGCCAATAGTATTTCAAAAGA
>CAZEEF010000201.1:0-2603 GCA_964511095.1 uncultured Coxiellaceae bacterium
CTGGCATGACAGAATTGTTAACCATTCAATTTCTTTTTCAATATCTCATTTAATTGCTGCGGATTGACTTTGCCACCGGATTCTTTCATGGCTTGACCGACGAAGAAACCAAATAATTTATCTTTTCCACTACGGTAGTCTGCCACTTGTTGTGGATTAGCCGCCATGATTTTATCAATCAAGGCTTCAATGGCACTATTGTCTGTGACCTGTTTTAAACCGCGTTTTTCAATGAGTGGATCGACATCGCCTTCTTGATTCCAAAGCGCTTCAAAAAGGGTTTTAGCAATTTTTCCTGAAATCGTATTGTCAGCAATGCGTAATACCAGTTGACCTAATTGTTCGGCCGTGATCGGCGATTCAGTGATTTCTAAATCGGATTTGTTTAAAGCGCCGGATAATTCACCCATCACCCAATTTGCCGCTAATTTCGCCTGATTTCCCGATTGTTTAACGACTGTTTCAAAATAATCGGCCATCGCGCGACTGCTGGCCATGACCGTCGCATCGTATTGACTTAAACCATATTGATCCATGAAACGCTGACGTTTTTGTTGCGGTAATTCAGGTAATTGTTTTCGAATCGTTGCAATTTGTTCTTCTGTAATGAGTAACGGCAATAAATCCGGATCCGGAAAATAACGATAATCGTTCGCTTCTTCTTTGCTGCGCATCGGCCGCGTTTCATTTTTAGCAGGATCATACAAACGCGTTTCCTGCGTGACTTTGCCGCCATTTTCAATCAGTTCAATTTGACGCTCAATTTCGTAATTGATCGCACGTTCAACATAACGAAATGAATTAATATTTTTTAATTCTGTACGCGTCCCTAATTTGGAATCGCCTTTACGCCGAATGGAGACATTCGCATCACAGCGGAAAGAACCTTCTTGCATATTGCCATCACAAATTTGCAAATAACGAACCAGTGAATGCAACGCTTTCAGATAGGAAACGGCTTCTTTTGCCGAACGCATATCAGGTTCTGAAACAATTTCCAGTAACGGCGTGCCAGCGCGATTTAAATCAATACCCGATTGACCATGAAAATCTTCATGCAATGATTTACCCGCATCTTCCTCCAAGTGTGCACGTGTAATTTGAATGCGTTTGACCGAACCATCGTCTAAACTGATATCCAAAAAACCTTTGCCGACAACAGGCTGTTCATATTGACTGATTTGATAGCCTTTGGGTAAATCGGGATAAAAATAATTTTTACGGGCGAAGACAGAACGTTCGGCAATAGCCGCATTAATGCCTAACCCTAATTTGATTGCCATTGTCACCGCTTCCGCATTTAAAACCGGCAACACGCCCGGAAATCCCAAATCAATCGCGCACGCTTGTGTATTGGGTTCTGCACCAAACTCAGTCGATGCGCCCGAAAAAATTTTACTTTTTGTTGAAAGTTGAGCGTGTACTTCCAAACCAATGACTGTTTCCCATTCCATCTTAAAATCCCTCCGGAGTGCGTGTATGCCAGTCAGTGACTTTTTGATACTGATGAGCGGCATTTAATAATGTGGCTTCGGCAAAATAATTGCCGATGAGTTGTAAACCAACCGGTAATCGATGGCTGAATCCGGCAGGTATGGAAATACCCGGTAAGCCGGCCAAATTCACGGCAATGGTATAAATATCCGATAAATACATACTGATCGGATCACTGGTTTTTTCACCCAGTTTGAAGGCGGCAGTCGGCGAAGTGGGTCCTGCGATCACATCGACTTTCTGAAAAGCGTCCATAAAATCACGACGAATCAAGCCACGCACTTTTTGCGCTTTTAAATAATAAGCATCGTAATAACCCGCCGATAAAGCATACGTGCCCACCATAATGCGACGTTTGACTTCATTGCCAAATCCTTCGCTGCGGCTGCGTTTATATAAATCTTCCAAATCCAGAGGATTGTCGCAACGGTGTCCATATCGAACGCCATCAAAACGGGCGAGATTGGAGGAGCATTCGGCAGGTGCAATGACATAATAGGCTGGAATGGAAAGCGCTGTATTCGGCAAATGAATTTCCTGTACGATGGCGCCTAATTTTTCGTATTCTTTGATAGCCGCTTCAACGGCTTTGGCAACATCACTCTCCAGTCCTTCACCAAAAAATTCCTTGGGTAAACCGATTCGTAAGCCAGCAATGGAATTATTCAAAGTCGACGTAAAATCCGGCACGGGTTGATCGACACTGGTTGAATCATGCGGATCAAAACCGGACATGGTAGTTAAAAGGAGAGCGGCATCTTCTGCCGTACGTGCCATGGGGCCACCCTGATCTAAACTCGACGCATACGCAATCATGCCGTAACGTGAAACGCGTCCGTAAGTGGGTTTAATGCCGGTAATACCGCTTAAGGCCGCGGGTTGACGGATGGAACCACCCGTATCTGTTCCAGTGGCACCGGGGGTTAAAGCAGCCGCAACGGCTGCGGCTGAACCGCCAGAGGATCCACCCGGAATCCGTTCCAAATCCCAGGGGTTTTTGACAGGACCGTAATAACTCGGTTCATGGGAGGAGCCAATCGCAAATTAGTCCATATTGGTTTTACCCGATAAAACAGTGCCGGCTTCTTTCAATTTTTGTACGACAGTCG
>CAZEEF010000202.1:0-2549 GCA_964511095.1 uncultured Coxiellaceae bacterium
GCAGGTCCTGCGGGTTTATCCGCGGCTATCCGTTTGGCCCAATTAAGCCAACAACATAATAAGCCATTGACTCTCTGCGTGATCGAAAAAGGCGAAAAAGTCGGGTCCCATATTATTTCAGGCGCGGTCCTTGATCCACGCGCATTAAATGAATTATTCCCCGATTGGCAAACACGCGGTGCGCCTTTGAATACACCTGTCACACGCGATCGATTTTTATTTCTGACCGAAAAAAAATCCTGGCGATTTCCGGTACCACCGCAAATGCGAAATCAGGGAAATTATATTATCAGTCTGAGTCAATTTTGCCGATGGCTCGCCGAACAGGCGGAGAATTTAGGCGTTAATATTTTTCCCGGATTTGCAGCGACTGATATTATTTATGAAGGCAGCCGCATTGCAGGCATTATCACAGGCGACAAAGGTATCGATAAACAGGGCAATCACACCGCACGTTATCAGGCAGGTATGGAATTACGTGCAAAACAAACGTTATTTGCTGAAGGTTGCCGCGGTTCTCTCACCAAAAAATTAAGTAAAAAATTTGAGTTACGAAAAAATTGTGATCCACAAACCTATGGCCTCGGCATCAAAGAAGTGTGGGAAGTGCCTGACGAATTACATCAGTCCGGTTCAGTCATTCATTCTATCGGCTGGCCGCTTGATAAAAAAACCTATGGCGGATCGTTCGTTTATCAATTTGAAAAAAATTTAGTATCGATTGGTTTTATTGTTGGTTTGGATTATAAAAATCCTTTTTTAAATCCTTACGAAGAATTTCAGCGTTTTAAAACACATCCCGCGATTTTTCCCTTATTGGAAAATGGTAAACGGATTGAATACGGTGCACGTTCCATTAATGAAGGCGGCTTTCAATCGATTCCCGAATTGGCTTTGCCAGGAGGACTTTTAATCGGTTGTGCAGCGGGTTTTGTCAATGTACCGCAAATCAAGGGTATTCATAATGCCATGAAATCGGGCATGCTCGCGGCCGACAGTATTTTTCCCTCGATAGAACAATATAAATGTCAGACTTATCCGGAAAAAATGAAAAAATCATGGATATGGAATGAATTACATCGCGCTCGAAATATTCGTCCTGCCATGACATGGGGACTTTGGCCTGGATTGATTTATTCTGCCATCGATACTTATATTTTTCGCGGTAAAGCACCCTGGACTTTCCACAATCATGCTGACTTTAATCAACTAAAATTAGCCGATAACGCCGAAAAAATCGTTTATCCCAAACACGATAATAAAATCACTTTTGACTTATCTTCTTCTGTGTATCTCACGCATTTACACTCTGATGAAAATCAACCCTGTCATTTAAAATTAACCAATCCATCGGTCGCCATTGAAGTGAATTTGAAATATTACGATGCGCCGGAACAGCGCTATTGTCCCGCGGGCGTTTATGAAATTATTCATACTGAAAACAAGTCGCCCTACTTACAAATCAATGCGGCGAATTGTATTCATTGCAAAGCTTGTGACATCAAAGATCCGACACAAAATATTACCTGGACACCACCAGAGGGCGGCAGTGGTCCGGAATATACTATAACGTAGATTCAGTGATTTTTTTATTCAATTTAGGGCAGTAAAATGGAATATTGATAGATTGTTTTTAAAAATACCATTAAAGTAAAATTTAGACTTCATCGCATTTTCAACTTTTTAAAGTCGTTAAAATTCATGGAGGATAGATATGTTACAGTGGGTCCTGATATTTTTAGTTGTCGCAATCATTGCTGGCGTTTTAGGTTTTACAGGCGTGGCCGTTGCCGCGGCTGAGATTGCCAGAGTGATTTTCTTTATTTTCCTTATCCTTTTTATCGTTTCACTGATTATGCATTTGATTGGCCGATCACGATAACCTTAACTTTTTTGATAGATGATTATTGGAGGATACAATGCGTAAAATTCATGTAAGCTTCATGTTAATCGCTGCCCTGTTTGCTTCTCCGGTATTGGCAAATCATATGATGGATAGCAAAGCCTGTACTGCTATTGTGGATGCTTGCAAAAAAGCGGGTTATGTAAAAGGCGATAATGGCGACAAACGATTCTGGCAAGATTGCATGAGACCCATTTTGATGGGCAAAACAGTCAACAATGTCACAATCGATACTGCCATGGCTAAACAATGCCGCACGGATAAAATCGATGAACTGAAAAAACAATTGAAAGAATTTGAAGGTGCAAACAGTTAAATAGCCATTCTGAATCGATTGTGAATCGTAGGGTGGGCAAAACGCAATGTGCCCACCTTATGCTTAATACTTACCCAAATCCGCCACAAATCCTACTGTCCCAACTCCAACAACATGGTACCATTATTGTTTATTTTAATAGTAAAGAGGAAGGCAAATGAACAATCTCTGTCATCAACCCCTGAAAAGCATCATTTGGCCGCTACAAAAAAAGCGCAGTCTTGAATTATTCTGGATTTTGTCAGGCATTGCATTTTTGGCATTGTCAGCTCAAATTGTCATTCCTTTACAGCCTGTACCGTTGACACTGCAAAGTGCCATGGTGATTTT